>CBIFVU010000067.1:0-16479 GCA_966185905.1 uncultured Lysobacter sp. | reverse complement strand
TTCTTCTCCCGCGTGCGGGAGAAGGCGCCCCGCAGGGGCGGATGAGGGCGCGCGCCGGCGCCCCGGCCCGGCCGCTTGCATCCGGCCCCGGACTCGCGCAGGATCGGCGCATGGCCCTCTTCACCGCCACCGCCCCGATCCGCAGCGCCGCCGCCGGCCGCGCGCGTCCGGGCGCGCCCGCGGCCGTGCGCGCCAACAACAATCGCAATAACGCCAGCCTCCCGCGGGCCGGCGATTAGCGCGCGCAACACACGCTAGATCGCTCAGGAAGCCCGCGCCGACCAGCGCGGGCTTCGTCGTTTCTGCCTGCCGAAAACCTCAGCCGCTCCTGTTTGCCCGTCCCCCTCAGCCGCATCACCGTCTTCCGGAGACCCACCCCATGTGCTCGATCCTCGGCCTGTTCGACTTCCGCCCCGGCGCCGACCTGCGTCCGCTCAGGCCCCTGGCCCTGTCGCTGTCAGCGCGCCAGCGCCACCGCGGCCCCGACTGGTCCGGCGTGCACGCCGAAGCGCGCGCGATCCTGGTGCACGAGCGCCTGGCCATCGTCGATCCCAGCGGCGGCTCGCAGCCGCTGCGCTCGGCCGACGGCGCGCTGGCGCTGGCGGTCAATGGCGAGATCTACAACCACCGCGAGCTGGAACACCGCCTGAGCCAGCCCTACGACTTCCAGACCAAGTCCGACTGCGAGGTCATCAACGCGCTCTACCGCGAAGGAATGGCCCCGGCCGAACTGCTGGACCGGCTCAACGGTATCTTCGCCTTCGCCCTGTGGGACAGCGAGCGCGGCCGCTGCCTGATCGCGCGCGACCCAATCGGCGTGTGCCCGCTGTACTGGGGCCACGATGCCGACGGCCGGCTGTGGGTGGCCTCGGAGATGAAGGCGCTGGCGCGGCTGTGCGAGGACGTGGCGCCGTTCCCGCCCGGCCACTACTACGACAGCGAAGTCGGTGCGCCGGTGAAGTACTACCAGCGGCCCTGGCGCGACTACGAGGCGGTGCGCGGCGTGGAGGTGGGCAAGCAGGAACTGCGCGAGGCTTTCGAGCGCGCCGTGCACCGGCAGATGATGAGCGACGTGCCCTATGGTGTGCTGCTTTCCGGCGGACTGGACTCCTCGCTGGTGGCCGCTTGCGCCGCGCGCTTCGCCCGCCGCCGCATCGAGGAGGACGACCAGGCCGAGGCCTGGTGGCCGCGCCTGCATTCCTTCGCCATCGGCCTGGAAGGCTCGCCCGACCTGGCCGCGGCCGAAGTCGCGGCGCAGGCGCTGGGCACGGTGCACCACGGCTTCACCTATACCTTCGAGGAAGGGCTGGACGCACTGCCGGACGTGATCGCCCACATCGAGACCTACGATGTCACCACCATCCGTGCGTCCACGCCGATGTTCCTGTTGGCGCGGCGGATCAAGGCCATGGGGGTGAAGATGGTGCTCTCCGGCGAAGGCAGCGACGAGATCTTCGGCGGCTACCTGTACTTCCACAAGGCGCCCAACGCGCGCGAATTCCACCAAGAGCTGGTGCGCAAGCTCGACGCCCTGCACAGCTACGACTGCCTGCGCGCCAACAAATCGATGATGGCCTGGGGGGTGGAGCCGCGGGTGCCGTTCCTGGACGTGGAGTTCCTGGACGTGGCCATGCGCATGGACGCGCAGGCCAAGATGGTGGACAAGGCGTCCGGCCGGATCGAGAAAGCGGTGCTGCGTGAGGCCTTCGAGGGGTATCTGCCCGAGCAGATCCTGTGGCGGCAGAAGGAGCAGTTCAGCGACGGCGTGGGCTATGGCTGGATTGATGGGCTCAAGGCCCATGCCGAGGCCCAGGTCAGCGACCGCGAACTGGCCGCGGCGGCGGCGCGCTTCCCGATCAATACCCCGCAGACCAAGGAAGCGTATTTCTATCGCAGCCTGTTCGAGCGCCACTTCCCCGGCGAGGCTTGCGCCCACAGCGTGCCGGGCGGCAAGTCGATCGCGTGCTCCTCGCCGGCGGCGATCGCCTGGGACGCTGCCTTCGCCAACGCCGCCGACCCCTCGGGGCGCGCGGTGGCGGGGGTGCATCAGGCGGCGCTGGCCTGAGCGGGCCGGCGGTGGGCCAGCGCGCGGCAAGCGGGCCGGCTGTCGCCGCGCGCCGGCGCCGGCCGCAGGAACGGCTCGCCCGCCGGCGATCCTCCCGCCGCCGGGCGCCGCCGCTCAGGGGGCGGCGGGATAGTCTTGGCAATCCACCCAGCGCAGCCCCGCGCCCTGGGTCTGGCGCAACAGGCCGGGCAGGGCCTGCCGGGCCTTGTCGTGGATGTCGTGGAACAACAGTGTGCCGCGTCGCCACAGCAGCATCAGATTGAGCACGCGGCCCTGCATCGCCGCCGCGCTCATGCGCGCGTTCCAGTCCTGCGAGTCGATGCTCCACAGCGCCACGCGCAGGCCGTGCTCGCGGAAGAAGGCCTCGTTGTCGGCGCTGCGCTGGCCGTAGGGCGGCCGGAACAATGGCCGGTAGGCCGGACCGGCCAGGCGTCGCGCCGCGGCGCTGCTGTCCAGCACCGAGGCCTGCCACTGCGGCCAGCGCGCGTGAGAGCGATGCTCCCAGCCATGCGCGGCCACGCACATTCCGGCATAGGTGCGCGCCGGCGGGATCGCGCCGGGCGCTTCGGCGCGACGCTGCAGCGATTGGCCGAGCACGAAGAAGGTGGCGTTGAGCCGGTGTTCGCGCAGCATCGCCAGCAGCGCGTCGGTGCGGCCGCCGGCGGCGGTGGGGCCATCGTCGAAGCTCAGCAGGAAACTGCGGTCGGGCAGTTCGTCGCCGGACAGTTCGGCTTCGGAGTAGCGGTCGATCTCGCTGCTGACGCGCGGGAACAAGGCGGCCAGGCGCAGTTGTTCGTCCAGGTAGACGCGATGGAAACCGCTGGCGCCGTTGCGCCAGGCGGCGAGCGCCGCGGGCAGGGCGGGGGAGGTGCCGAAATCCGCCGCGGCACGGCGCAGGGCGGCGGCGTCGGCCACGGCGGGACAGGTGGCGTCCTGCGCGGCGCAGGCGCGCGCGGCCAGGCGGTAATTGGCGGCCAGGCGTTGCCAGAAGCGCGCGCGGATGCGGTCGACCGAGGCCCGGTCGATCTGCTTCAGGCGCAGGCGCGCGGCCAGCGCTGCGTCGTCGAGCGCCTCGCTTTGGGCCAGCTCGCGGGCGAACACCAGCGCGTGCGCACGCGAGGCGCGGTCGAATGCGGCCGGCGAATCCAGCGGCTGTGGCCACGCGGCGGCATCGGCGCCGGCGACTTCGGCCGGGCCGGCGGCGAAGGCGGCGCCGCTGGCGGCGGCCAGCGCGACGGCCAGCGCCGTTGCCTGTCCGATGCGCGTCGATACTGCAGCGGACCCGGGCGGGTTGGCGCGAACGCCGCTGGAGGACGGTTGCCGGCGCGACCGCGCGCCGGAGGCGGCGGATGCGCCCGGCGTGGCGGCGCCACGGAGCAGAGAGAGGAGCAGCGAGATCGGGAGCTTCGGTGAGCGCATGGCGTCCTTGCACGCAGGGGTCAGAAGCCGCGCACGCGCTCGATGGCGCGGTCGTAGCCAGGGTCGGGCCGCTCGCGCTTGGCGGCGAGGTAATTGGACATGGCCTCGTCGTAGCGGCCATCGGCCTCGTACAAGCGGCCGATGTTGTAGTACGCGCCAGCGCGGATGGCCGCGCCAGCCGCGCCCTTGGCCAGGGCGATGGCCTTGCGCGAGGCCCAGATCGCCTCGGCATCGCGGCCGAGCTTGACGCAGACCAGGCCCAGGTTGCCGTAGGCCGGCGCATGCCCGGCATCGGCGGCGATGGCTTGCTGGTACAGCGCGCGCGCCGCTTCCAGGTGGCCGTTGCGGTACGCCGCCTCGCCGCGCTGGTTGAGCTCCTCGGCGCTGCCGGCCGGCGCATTGGCGGCCGCCATGGCCTGTGGGGCGCCGGAGCCTGCGGCCGGGGCAGCGATCGCGCCGGCCGGACCCGGCGCCGGGGCGGCGGCCGCGGGCAGCAAGGCATAACTCACGCCGTCGCAGGGGCAGCGCGCGACCGTGTCGGCATAGCCGGGCAGGCTCAGGATCAACAATGCGGCAGCGTCCTGGGCCAGGGCGGAATCGAACACGGCCCGCCCCTGCGCATCGGTGGATCGCACTTGCGAGCGTTCGCCGTTGCGCTGCAAGGTCGCGCTGACCCCGGCCAGGCGGCGCCCCTGGGCGCCGGCGTCGAGTACCTGGATGCCGCTTTGCGCCTGGGCCAGCCCGGCGGCGCCGAGCAGCAGGACGGTCGCGGCTGCGCGTGGAAACATGCCGGTTCCTGGCTGCGGGTGAGGTTGCCGGAATGATACGCAATGCCGCGCGCTTGCGCCGGGCCGCGGCGCGCCGGCGCGCGCAAGCCGCGCGCATGGCCCGCAACGTTGCGCCGGCCTCGACCGAGGCTTGGCGACGGCCTGCTAGTCTGTGCCGTCGGCGCCAGCGCCCCGCCCCCGAGCGCGGCGCAGGCCGGACCAATCGAACCGAAGGCGACACGGGAGAACGCGATGGCGGCCGAAGCGCAGGGCAGCGAGCTGGTCAAGGTGGTGGTGCTGCTGGCGGCGGGCGTGGTCGCAGTGCCGATCTTCAAGCGCATCGGGCTGGGCTCGGTGCTGGGCTATCTGGCCGCCGGCCTGGCCATCGGCCCGTTCGGGCTGGGGTTCTTCTCCGATTCGCAGGCCATCTTGCACGTGGCCGAGCTGGGCGTGGTGATGTTCTTGTTCATCATCGGCCTGGAGATGCGGCCCTCGCACTTGTGGAGCCTGCGGCGGGAGATCTTCGGCCTGGGCAGCGCCCAGATCGCGCTGTGCTCGGCGGCCATGACCGGGGTGGGCCTGCTGTTCGGCTTCCCGCCGATGGTGGCCTTCATCGGCGCGATGGGTTTCGTGTTGACCTCCACCGCCATCGTCATGCAGATCCTGGGCGAACGCGGCGACCTGGCGCTGCCGCGCGGGCAGCGCATCGTCTCGATCCTGTTGTTCGAGGATCTGCTGATCGTGCCGCTGCTGGCGCTGGTGGCGCTGCTGGCGCCGCCCGATCCCGGCGCCGCGGCCGCGGCGCATTCGCGCTGGGTCGATGTCGGCATCGCCCTGGCCTCGCTGGCGGCCCTGATCGCCGCCGGCATCTGGCTGCTCAATCCCCTGTTCCGGATCCTGGCCGCGGCCAAGGCGCGCGAGGTGATGACCGCCGCCGCACTGCTGGTGGTGCTGGGCGCTGCGCTGCTGATGCAGGTCGGCGGGCTGTCGATGGCGATGGGCGCGTTCCTGGCCGGCGTGCTGTTGTCCGAGTCCACCTTCCGCCACCAGCTCGAAGCCGATGTGGAGCCGTTCCGCGGCATCCTGCTGGGCCTGTTCTTCCTCAGCGTGGGCATGTCGCTGGACTTGCAGGTGGTGGCGCGCAACTGGCCGCTGATCCTGGGCGGGGTGCTGGCGCTGATGCTGGTCAAGGCGCTGTGCATCTATGCGGTGGCGCGGTTGTTCAAGTCCTGCCACACCGAGGCGCTGGACCGCGCGGTGCTGATGGCCCAGGGCGGCGAGTTCGCCTTCGTGCTGTTCTCCGCCGCGGCCGCGGCCGGGCTGATCGACGCCACCGTCAGCGCCAACCTGACCGCGATCGTGGTCTTGTCGATGGCGCTCACGCCGGTGGCGATCATCGCGTTGCGCGCGGTCTCGCCCAAGACCGCGCGCTCGCTGGAGGGCGTGGACGAGCCCAATGGCCTGAGCGGCAGCGTACTGCTGATCGGCTTCGGCCGCTTCGGTCAGGTGGTCTCGCAGTCGCTGCTGGCGCGCGGGGTGGAGGTGGCGATCATCGACAACGACGTGGAGATGATCGAGAGCGCGCAGAACTTCGGCTTCAAGGTCTACTACGGCGACGGCACCCGCCTGGACGTGCTGCGCGCCTCTGGCGCCGCCACCGCCCAGCTGATCGCCATCTGCATCGACGACCGTGCCGCGGCCACCACCACCGCGCAGCTGATCGGTCACGAGTTCCCGCAGGCGCGGGTGCTGGCGCGCAGCTTCGACCGCGAGCACGCGCTGGAGCTGGTGCACGCCGGCGTGGACCTGCAGGTGCGCGAGACCTTCGAGTCGGCGATGCGCTTCGGCGAGGCGGCGCTGACCGAGCTGGGGGTGCCGGCCGACGAGGCCGCCGACGTGGTCGCCGAGATCCGCCGCCGCGACGCCGAACGTTTCGAGCTGGAGTTGGTCGATGGCGTGCGCGCCGGCGTGTCGCTGCTGTACGGCAACATGCAGCAGACCCCGCTGGTGGCGCCCAAGCCGCGGCCGCAGGCCGGCGAGGACCCGCAGCACGCGCCCGGCGTATCGGGCTGAGGCGCGAGCGCCCCTGCCTCGCCGCTCTGGCCGTCGTCACCGCCCAGGGCAGGCCGGCGGCCAACTGCGGTCGGGATCCGGCGCCAGGTCGAGCAGGAACCACTCGCCCGAGCGCGCGCCGTCGGCCTGGGCGAACAGCAGGCGGTCGCCGCGCGGCGACAGCAAGGGCCCGACCTGGAACACCTCGCTCCGCGCCGGCAGGCGCCCGGTTTGGCGCCATTGCCCATCGCGCTGGCGCTGGAAGCGGTAGAGATGCGAGCGCTCGCCGCGGTCGATCACCGCCACCAGGCTGAGGCCGTCGGCGGCCAGGTCGGCTTCGTATTCGTTGGCCGGCGAACTCAGCGGCGGGTCCAGGCGGCGAACCTGCCAGCCGCCGCCGGCTTGCGGCTCGGCCTGGTAGAGATCGCCCTGGCCCAGGCCGCCGGCGCGGGCCGAGCCGAACAGCAGGCGGCCATCGGCCTGGGCTCGCGGCAGCAACTCGGCGGCGGGCGAATTGACTGGCGCCGGCAAGCGCTGCGGCCGGCCCCAGCCTTGCCCGCGGCGCTGGACCTGGTAGATGTCCAGGTCCTCGCCGCGTGGGTCGTGGCGCGCGGAAACGAAGTACAAGCGCTGGCCATCGGGGGCGAGGTGCGGATCGGCGTCCAGGCCCGCACGCGCGGCCGCGAAGGAGGGCGCGCGCGGCGCCGACCAGCCGCCGGCCTGGCAGCGCGAATACAGCAGGCGCCAACCGGTGAAATCGCGTTGGCTGCGCATGAAATAGACCTCGCGCCCATCGGCGGAGAAGGTGGGCGAGGATTCGTAGAGCTCGCTGGACAAGGCGGGCGGGGTCCAGCGTTGCGGCGTGGCGGCGATGAGCGCCGGAGCGGTCGCGGCGGTAGTCGCGGCGGCGGGCGAGGACGGCAGCGCAGAGGCGCCCGGGCGCGCCGCTGTGTCTGGCTGCGGCGCTTGGCAGGCCGCCAGCGCCACCCAGCAGGCCAGCGCCAGTCCGGCCGCCAGGCCGCGGCGGTGGCGGTGGCGGGCCCAGCCCAGGGATGCGAGCCGCCAGTGGTCGCCGCTGATCATGGCCTCAGCCGCGCTGGCGTTGATGAAAGCGTTGCGCCTTGGCCAGGTTGCCGCAGGTGGCCATGTCGCACCAACGCCGGCGCCCGCTCTTGGAACTGTCCAGGAACACCCAGCCGCAATGGCGGCCATCGCAGACCCGCAGTCGTTGCAGGCGCGTGCCTTGGAACAGCGCGAACGCATGCGCGGTCAAGCGGTGCGCCGCCAAGTCCAGGCTCGAGCCGGACACGCTCCATTCGGTCGACAGCCGCGCCGGATGCGCGCGCAGGCGCGCGGCTTGCGAGGCCGCCAGGCGCGCGCGGTCCAGCGTCCTCACCGCCGCAGGGGCGGGAGAGCGCCCTTGCGCCGATGCGTACAGCGCGCGGCACAGGGCTTCGCGCAGGGTCTTGGCCCGCGCCAGCGCCTCGGCCGCATGGGCCGGACGAGCCCGCGCCGCCGCCGACAGAGCCGCGGCTTCCGCGCGCGCGAGCACCCTGCGCTGTTCGGCCCAGCGCAGCAGGGCGGAATAATCCTCGAGCCAGTCGCGGGCCTGGCTGTCGCGCGCGGTGACGGTATTGACCAAATCCAGGGCGGGATCGCCGCCGACCAGGTCGGCCGGGCGGAAGTCGTGGGATTCCAGGCGCATCTGGCTTAACCGGTAAAAAGGCGTTTACAGGTTAAGCGCGCCCTGCCGCGACCGCAACGCAGCGCGGGCGCGCTGCGGGCTTGGCCGACGGACGGCGCACGGCGGGTTCAGCCGCGGTCCCACTCCGGTTGCTCGCCGAAGCGCTCGCCCAGGTAGTCCAGGAAACTGCGCACCACCGCCGGCATCTGCCGGCGCGAGGCATACACCGCGTACATGCCTTGCACCGGCGGCTCGTGGCCGGGCAGCAGCGCGATCAGGGCGCCGCTGCGCACCGCCGGCATGGCCTGGTAGGTCGGCAGCAGGGCGATGCCGGCGCCGGCCAGGGTCGCCGCCAGCAGGGTGGTGGCCTCGTTGCTGCTGATGTTGCCGCCGACCGGCACCTCCAGGCTGCGCCCGGCGTGCTGGAACTGCCAGCGCTCGCGGCCGAAGTAGTGGTGGGTCAGGCAGTTGTGCGCGACCAGTTCCTCCGGCCCGCGCGGCGTGCCGCGAGCCTGCAGATAGGCCGGCGCGGCCACCACCACCGAACGGCAGACCGAGAAGCGGCGCGCGATCAGGCTGGGGTCGATCTCGCGCGCGATCCGGATCGCCAGGTCGATGCGTTCCTCGACCAGGTTGACCCGCTGCTCGCTCATCAGCAGCTCGAAGCGCGCACCCGGATGGCGGCCGAGGAAATCGGCGACTGCCGCGCCCAGTTGCGCCACGCCGAAGGAAATCGGCGCGCCCAGGCGGATCGCGCCCTGCACCTGGGCATTGTCGGCGGCCAGACCGGCGCGCAGATCCTGGCTGAGTTCGTGCATCTGCCGCAGCCGCACCAGCGCCGACTCGCCGGCGGTGGTCAGGCCGATCCGGCGCGTGGTCCGGTGCAGCAGGCGCACGCCCAGCCAGCGCTCCAGTTCGGCCAGGTAGCGGGTGGCCATGGCCCGCGACATGTCCAGTGCGCGCGCGGCGGCGGTCAGGCTGCCGCGCTCGGCGGTTTCGACGAAGACGGCGATCGCGGTCATGCGGTCCATGGATATGCTCGAATCGTGCAACAGAGATTCGCGTTATACGCGGTTTTATGCGCCGATACAGGCAACTATGCTGGCGAATCCAGGGCGCGGCCGACGCCGCGCCGCCATCGGAGGAAGCCCGCCATGTCCGCCCTGTCACGCCTGCGCCGCCCCTTGGCGGCCCTGTCCCTCGCCGCCCTGACCGTGGCCGTCGCCGCCTGCACCCAGCCCGGGCCGGCGCCGGGCGCTGCGACGGCCGCAGCGGCGCCGGCACAGGCCGCACCTGGCTCCGCGCCGGCCGAGCCTGCCGCTGCACCGTTGCAGGTGGAGGTCTACAACGCCGGCGACGCTGGCATGTTCAAAGTGGCCTCGGTGCTGGTCGTCGGTGCCCGCGATGCGATCCTCATCGACGCCCAGTTCGGCGCCTCGCAGGCGCGCGAGCTGGTCGAGCGGATCAAGGCCTCGGGCAAGCGCCTGACCACGATCTACATCAGCCACGGCGACCCGGATTACTACTTCGGCCTGGACACGGTGCTGGCCGCCTTCCCGGAGGCCAAGGTGGTAGCGACCGCGGCGACGGTGGCGCACATCCGCGACACCCAGGCCGGCAAGCTCGCCTATTGGGGGCCCAAGCTCGGCGCCGATGCGCCCAAGCGCGTGGTCGTGCCGGAGGTGTTGCAGGGCGACCGGCTGGAGTTGGAAGGGCAGGCGCTGCAGATCGTCGGTCCTTCGCCCGAGACCACGGTGGTGTGGATCCCCTCGATCCGCACCATCGCCGGCGGCGTGCCGGTGGTCGCGGGCCAACATCTGTTCATGGCCGACTCGCAGAGCCCGCAGGCGCGTCAGCAATGGCTGGCGACGCTGCAGGCGATCCAGGCCCTGGAGCCGCAGAAAGTGGTGCCCGGCCACTTCGCTCCCGGTTCGGCGCAGACCCTGGAGGCGGTGCGCTTCACCGCCGATTACATCCACGCCTTCGAGCAAGAATCGGCCCAGGCCAAGGACGCCAAGGGCCTGATCGAGGCGATGAAGCGACGCTACCCGCAACTGGCGCCGAACCTGTCGCTGGAGATCAGCGCCAAGGTCGAAAAGGGCGAGATGCCCTGGCCCTGAGCCGCGGCCGCGCTGCATCGCCGGCCGCTCGACCACGGCCGCTGCTTCGGCAGCGGCCGTTCGCGTTGCAGGGGCCGCCGCGAGTGCGAACCGCCGGCGCATGCGCCATGCGCAGGCCGGGGCGGGCTCGTTGCGAATCTGTGATGGCTTGGGGGGTAGCCTGCGCGACCGTGCGTCGGCCGGCGCCCGCCGGCCCCGCCGCATCGACGTTGCCGTTCACGCCGATGTGCGACCATAGCCGGCATGACAAAAAAGACGAAGAGCAAGAAGACCGGAGCGACCGGCGGCAACACCACCTCTCGCAATACCGCCGGCGGCGCCGGCCCCAGCGGCCGGCCCGGCCGCAAGAGCCCGGCCCCGCGCCCGGCCTGGCTGCCGGACAACCTCCAGCACGGCCCGGCCAAGGCGCCGCGCAAGAAACGCGCCGCCCCCGCTGCCGCGCCGGCCTACCAAGATCCCCACGCCGAGCGCGAAGCCGCGCGCTACGCCCAGCCCATCGCCAGCCGCGAGCTGATCCTGCAGACCCTGGTCGGCGCCGACGGCCCGATGCGCGCCGACGAACTGGCCGAGCGCCTGGAGCTGACCGAGCCCGACCGCAGCGAAGCGCTCGGCAAGCGCCTGGCGGCGATGCTGCGCGACGGCCAGTTGCTGCTCAACCGCAAGGGCGAATTCGCCCCGGCCGCGCAGATGGACCTCATCCCCGGCGTGGTCATCGCCAACCCCGATGGTTTCGGCTTCCTGCGCCCGGAGGCCGGCGGCGGCGACGATCTGTTCCTGCCGCCGTTCGAGATGCGCAAGGCCATGCACGGCGACCGCGTGCTCGCCAGCGTCACCGGCGTGGACCGCCGCGGCCGCCGCGAGGGCGCGATCGTGGAAGTGCTCGAACGCCGCCTCAACCGCCTGATCGGCCGCTTTACCCTGGAGCAAGGCATCAGCTACGTGGTGCCCGACGATCGCCGCATCCAGCGCAACGTGCAGATCCCGCCGGACGCGCGCCTGGAAGCGCGCAACGGCCAGTTGGTGGTGTGCGAGCTGGTGCAGGCGCCCGATCCCAAGCGCCCGCCGATCGGCCGGGTGCTGGCGGTGCTGGGCGAGAAGCTGACCGCCTCGCTGGCGGTGCAGGCGGCCATCCACGGCCACGAAATCCCCGACGTGTTCCCGCAGCCGGTGCTGGACCAGGCCGCCGCGGTACCGCTGACCGTGCCGGCGCAGACCGCCGCCGAGCGCGTGGACCTGCGCGCCATGCCGCTGGTCACCATCGACGGCGAGGACGCCAAGGACTTCGACGACGCGGTGTACTGCGAAAGCAACCGCAAGGGCTTCCGCCTGGTGGTCGCCATCGCCGATGTCTCCCACTACGTGCGTCCCGGCACGCCGCTGGACGATGAGGCGCAAAAGCGCGCCACCTCGGTCTACTTCCCCGGCTTCGTCGTGCCGATGCTGCCGGAGACGCTGTCCAACGGCATTTGTTCGCTCAATCCCCGGGTCGATCGCCTGTGCTTCGTCTGCGACATGCAGATCGACCACGAGGGCGAGGTGCTGGAGTCGCGCTTCTACGAAGCGGTGATGAATTCGCACGCGCGCCTGACCTATACCCAGGTCTGGAACGCGGTCGGCGACGTGCCCGAGGAGGCCAGGGCCGAGGCGCAGGCGCAGATCGGTTCGCTGCTGCCCGACATCCAGCGCCTGCACCAGCTCTACCGGGTGCTGGCCAAGGCGCGCCAGCGGCGCGGGGCGATCGAGTTCGAGTCCGGCGAGGTGCGCTTCGTCATCGGCAAGGACGGCGAGGTGGTGCAGGCCGGGATGCTCCAGCGCAACGACGCGCACAAGCTGATCGAGGAGTGCATGATCGCGGCCAACGTGGAGGCCGCCAAGTACCTCATGGCCCAGCAGGTGCCGGCGCCGTACCGCGTGCATGAGCGCCCGCCGGAGCAGAAATACGCCGACCTGCAGGAATTCCTCAAGGAGTTCAAGCTGCGCATGCCGGCCTGGAACCAGGTCGAGCCGCGCGATTTCACCCAGTTGCTGAAGAAGATCCGCGAGCGCGCCGATGCGGCGCTGATCGAGTCGGTGCTGCTGCGCAGCCAGAGCCTGGCGGTGTACGCGCCGGAGAACACCGGCCACTTCGGCCTGGCCCTGCACGCCTACGCGCACTTCACCTCGCCGATCCGGCGCTATCCGGACTTGCTGGTGCACCGCGCGATCAAGCACGCCTTGAGCGGCGCCAAGCCCACCGCCTACCTGTATTCGCCGCGGCAGATGGCGGCGCTGGCGTTGCAGTGCTCCGAACGCGAGCGCCGCGCCGACGAAGCCGAGCGCGAGGTCGACGAGCGTTACCGCGCGGCCTGGATGGAGCAGCACGTCGGCGGCGAGTTCGACGGGGTGATCAGCGGCGTGACCAGCTTCGGCCTGTTCGTCGAACTGGACGACTCCAAGGTCAACGGCTTGGTCCACGTGACCCAGCTGCCGCACGACTATTACCACTTCGACCCGATCCGCAAGACCTTGTCGGGCGAGCGCAGCGGCCGCGAGTACCGGCTCGGCGACCGCGTGCGCATCGTCGTGCTCAAGGCCAGCGTGGAGGACCGCAAGATCGACTTCAGGCTGGTCGACGAGGAGCGCGTGGCCAAGCCGTTGCCGCCGCGCGGCCAGCCGGCCAAGCGGGTCAAGCAGAAGTACTGAGCGTAGGGCGGGTACCCCTGTAGGAGCGGCGCCGGCCGCGACTGCGGGGTTGCCGCCGCGCCGAAACCTTCGTTGTAGCTGTGCTGCCGCAGTCGCAGCTCGCGCCGCTCCTGCAGGAGGCGGCCGGGGCTTGGCTTGCGGCCATGGCGTAGAATTCCCGCCCCACGCCTCACCGGGCCCCAGGCCCACACGGACCCTCCATGAGCCAGAAACAATGGATCGCCGGCATCAATGCCGTCTCCGCCGCGATCGAGCACGATGCGGCCAACGTGCGCGAAGTCTTGATCGAGGCCGGGGCCAAGAATCCGCGCCTGGCCGAGATCGAGACCGCCGCGCGCCGCGCCGACATCGATGTGCGCCGGGTCGCCTCGCAGGCATTGGACGGCGTGGTCGGCGGCCTGCGCCACCAGGGCGTGGTGGCACGCTATGCCGCGGCCAAGACCTGGAGCGAGAACGAACTGGAGGCGCTGGTGGAGGCCGCCGACGGCCGCGCCCTGATCCTGGTCCTGGACGGCGTGCAGGACCCGCACAACCTCGGCGCCTGCCTGCGCAGCGCCGCTGCCTCCGGCGCGACCGCGGTGATCCTTCCCAAGGACAAGTCGGTGCAGGTCAACGCGACCGTGCGCAAGACCTCCGCCGGCGCCGCCGACAGCGTGCCGGTGATCCCGGTGACCAACCTGGTCCGGACCCTGCGCGAGCTGCAGAAGCTGGGCGTGTGGATCTATGGCCTGGCCGGCGAGGCCGAGGCGTCTCTGTATTCGCTGGACCTGCGCGGCAACGTCGCCCTGGCCCTGGGCGGCGAAGCCGACGGCCTGCGCCGCCTCACCCGCGAGACGTGCGACCAGTTGGTGCGCATCCCCATGCCCGGCGGCGATGCGGCTTCCGGGGTGGAAAGCCTGAACGTCTCCGTCGCTGCGGGCGTGACCTTGTTCGAGGCGGTGCGCCAGCGCGCTTGAGCGCAGCGGCCGGTCGCGGCCGAGCGCGCAGGCGCATGCACGCCGCCGCGACCTGTGTAACCCCCCGCTGACCCGGCCGCTGCGACGGCCTTCGCGCAGGCAGTGGCGCCGATATAATGCGCCCCGCAGACCCGGGACGACCCGGGTCCGCGCAGCGGCCTTCGGCGGCGCGCGTTACACCCGGGGACGGCCCCAATTCATGGGAGCCCTGTCATGCCTTGGATCATCCTCGTCCTCGCCGGCCTGTTCGAGATCGGCTGGGCCATCGGCCTGAAATACACCGAAGGCTTCACCCGCCTGTGGCCCTCGGTCGGCACCATCGCCGCCATGGCCATCAGCGTCGGCCTGCTCGGGGTGGCGATGAAATCGCTGCCGGTCGGCACCGCCTATGCGATCTGGGTCGGCGTCGGCGCGGTGGGCACGGTGATCCTGGGCATCGTGCTGTTCAACGAGCCCGCCAACGCCCTGCGCATCGGCAGCATTGCGCTGATCGTCGCCGGCCTGGTCGGGCTCAAGCTGGCCTGAGCCCGGCGGGCGCTCGAAGGCGCCGCGGCGCTCATTCCAGCGAGTTCGCCAGCAACTCGTCGAAACGGCGGGCGATGTCGGCGATGGTCTGGGCTTTGTCCTGGCCGTTGATGATGCGCCGTGCGTCTTCGTAGTTGGGCGGTTGGCCGGGCTTGAAGTACTGGTCCAGCTTCTTGCCGGTGAACCAGCCTTGCTTCATGCCCTGCATGGCGATGGCATAGGCCAGCTCCGGTTTCTTGGCATCGTCGGGACGGCCGACCAAGTCCACCCCGAGGAACTTGCCGGCGCGCTCGTAGTTGGCGCGGCCGGTCAGTTGCACATAGCCGCGCCCGTGGTAGCGCGCGCCGTCGCCGGGGCGGGTGTTGCCCAGCGCCTTGCCGACCCGGGTCTGCGGGCCGTACAGGCGGTCGAAGCGCGCTGCATCGCCGTACTCGTCGATCGGGCGCAGGGTGTGCGCGGTCTCCCACTTGAACGTCGCCAGGCAGTAGGCGATCTGGTGGCGATGGCTGGGGTTGTGGTGGAAGCCGGCGTCGCGTTCGATCCGCCCCAGCAGGAAGCGCACCGCCTGCGCCAACTCGTCGCGCAAGGGGCCGAAGCGGCGGCGATAGCCGTCCAGGAATACTGCATCGTCGAAAGCGAACATCCTGTCCTCCCCCGCGGTGCGGGCGCGGACCGCGCGAATGCGGCCGCGGAGCGCCGGCGTGCGGCGCCATGCCGCGCACACTTCCATCAACGAGGCGGTGCCGCGGCGCAGGCCAGCGCGCGGTGTTGCAGGGGCGATACGCCGCGCCGCCGCGGGCTCAGGCCAGGCCGTAGCGTTCGGCCGCGCGCAGCGCCGAGGTCTCGAACTGCCACAGCGCGGTGGCCGGGTCGCGCTCTCCGCAGGCGGCGCACACGTCCAGGCCCCAGTGCGCCAGCGTGTCCAGGCTCAGTCGGCGCCGCAGCGCTGCGGCCAGCGCGGCGGCGGTTTCGGGCGAGAAGAAGGGATGGACCTGCGCCGAGGGGTCGATGTTCTGCGACGGCACGCTGCCGCTCAGCACCCAGCACCCCTCCCAGCCGATGTCCTGCAGCGGTTCGCGTTTGAGTTCGGCCGGCGAGCGTCCGTCCAGCAGCGGCGCGGCACCGTCGAGCCAAACGATGAACGCGGCGCGCCACAACGGGTCCTCGATCGCCAGCAACGATCCGATCCAGGCGTCGATGCCGCCGGGCGGCAGGTAGCGCAGCACCAGGCTGCACATGGCCGAGAAGGCGCCGCCGCTTTCCAGTGTCCAGCCGTGGACGCAGTGCTTCAGCGGAGCGAGCGTGCGGTCGGCGACGATGCGCCCTTCGCGCCAGCGTGGCGGCGCCATCAGGCTGCGGCCGAGGCTGTCGAGCAGGCTGCGGCGGAAATGCGCGGCGCGGCCCGGCAGGGCCGGGTCCGGACAATGCACGCAGACCGCGGTGACCAGCAGCTCATGCAGCTTCCAGGACTCGTCGGCGCGGACTTGCGCGCGCGGCAGCAAGTAGTCGAACCACTGGCTCCATTCGTCGAGGGGGCCGAACGCAGTGGGGCCGCTGGTCAACTCGGTCAGCGCGGCTTCCAGTTCCTGCAGCGACCACCCGGCCGGAGGCTCCGCCAGCAGCCCAGTGTAGAAATGGCGGTCGCCGCCCATGAACCAGGCCTCGCCCATGGGCTGGCGCGGCCGCGGCGCGTCCGCGCACAGGTCTTGCAAGGCGGCGGGGTCGGGACCCTGGCCGGGAATCCACAGATAGGGCGTCGTGGCCTGGAGCACCGAACGGCTCGCTTGGGCGCGTGTCGCGCGCGCTCAGGCGCCGGCCGGGCGCGGCGGCCAGGCGTTGACGATCTTGCAGAACAGCTCGGCGGTGCGCTGAGTGTCGTAGACCGCCGAATGCGCTTCCAGGCCGTTCCAGTCCAGCCCCGCTGCCTGCACCGCGCGCGCCAGCACGGTCTGGCCGTAGGCCACGCCGGCCAGGGTAACGGTGTCGAACACGCTGAAGGGATGGAAGGGATTGCGCTTGTGGCCGCTGCGCGCGACCGCGGCATTGAGGAAGTTCAGGTCGAAATGGGCGTTGTGCCCGACCAGGATCGCGCGCTGGCAGCCGTGGCGCTTGACCGCTTCGCGCACCGGCGCGAACACGCTCTCCAGTGCCTGGCGCTCGGGCTTGGCGTCGCGGAAGGGGTGGTCGATGTCGATGCCGGTGACTTCCA
>CBIFVU010000066.1:0-16644 GCA_966185905.1 uncultured Lysobacter sp. | reverse complement strand
GCGTGCGCAGTTCCTCGGCGACCCGGCGCGCGACCGCGCGCGCGGCGATCCGGCGCGGCTGGGTGCAGCCGATCATGCCCGCCGCGCCGCGGCCGGCGGCCAGGCACAGCTTGGGCAACTGGGTGGTCTTGCCCGAACCGGTCTCGCCGGCGATCACTACCACCGGGTGCGTGCGGATCAACTCGACGATGCGCTCGGCTTCGGCCGCGATCGGCAAGGCCGGGTCCACCGGCGCCTGCGGCAGCGCCGCCGCGCGCGCCTCGCGCTGGGCCGCCGAGGCGGCCAGGGCCTGGGCGAACGCCTGCTGCGCGGCCGCGTCGTCCGGCCGGCCGCGCCAGCGCGACCACAGCCCGTGCAGGCGGCCGCGGTCGCGGCTCAGGGCGCCGTCGATCGCGCGCCGGGCCTGCCGTAACGCGGCGCTCGCATCGCCGCCGCTAGACTGGTGAATGTGGTCGGTAGTCATCGATAGATCGTCTGCATCGCAGCGCAAGGTACAAACCATTTCACATCCGCGCCGACTGCGCCTATTGTCGTCGCAACCTCCGGACGGCCGCCTCCGGCCCGTCCGCCCCCCGCACAGGAAGGAGTCGCACATGGCCAAGTCCAACAAGCCCGACAAGACCAAACCCGGCAAGCCCAAGGCGGCCAAGCCGCTGAGCCCGGCGGCCTCGCCCGCGGCCGGCGACAGCGCGCCCTCGATCGATATCGGGATCTCCCCGGCCGATCGCAAGAAGATCGCCGAGGGTCTGTCGCGCTTCCTGGCCGACAGCTACACCCTGTACCTGAAGACCCACAACTTCCACTGGAACGTGACCGGCCCGATGTTCAACAGCCTGCACGTCATGTTCGAGACCCAGTACAACGAGCAGTGGACCGCGCTGGACGAGATCGCCGAGCGCATCCGCGCGCTGGGCTTCAACGCCCCGGGCTCCTACGGCGAGTTCGTGCGCCTGACCTCGATCCCGGAAGAGCCGGGCCTGACCGACGCGGCCGACTGGCGGGAAATGGTGCGCCAGTTGGTGGTCGGCAACGAGGCGGTGTGCCGCACGGCGCGCAAGGTACTCGACCAGGCCGACGATGTCGATGACGCGCCGACCGAGGACCTGTTGACCCAGCGCCTGCAGACCCACGAGAAATACGCCTGGATGCTGCGTTCGCTGCTGCAGTGAACCCGGTCCCGGCGCCGACGCCGGCGCGCCTGCGCGCGCTCGGCCTGGCCCTGCCGGCGGCCGTGCTCGCGGCCGCCGGCGCCTGCGCCCGGGATGTCCCCGGCAGCCTCGCCATCGACCCAGGCCTGGCCGCGCCCAGCGCCCAGCATCCCCTGGCCGGCGCCTGGAGCCCGGACTGCGCCGAGGCCGCGCGCAGCGGCGACTACCTCTACCTGATCCCGGCCCAGGGCGAAGGCGCTGCCGAGGGCCAATACGATTTCGCCTACGCCCTGCCCGGCGCGCGCCCGCGCAGCCGCATCCTCGGCGACCCCGACTATCGCCTGCCCGCGACCGCGCCGCGCCATGCGCCCTGGCTGGAGCTGCGCAGCCCACAGGGCGTGGACGCTGAAGGCCGGCCGCGTGGCGCGTTCGTGCGCCACCACCGCTGCGGCCCGGGCCGCGGGCCAGCCGTTGCGGCTGCCGGATGAGCGGCCCGGGGCGAGCGGCGAGCGGCGGCGGGCGCGCGTCGGGCCCAGAGCGATTGCGCCTGGAGCCAGCCGCGCATGCGGCCGGCTCCGTTCGGGACGGTCTCTGCTTGGGGCGGGCTCTGCTTGGGGCAGGCTCTGCTTGAGGCAGGCCCCGCTTGAGGCAGGCCCCGCTCGCGACCGAGTCCAACCGCTCCAAGCCCACTGCTCGCCCGGCCCGCTCCACGCGAGAGCGGCCGCGCGCGCCGCCGTGCTCACGCAGCCGGCCTCCGCAACAGCCCGCGGCCCCTCGCGGCGCCCCCCTACGTCCCGACGCGGCGTCGGCCGACGGGGCCGCGCCGCGGCTTGCCGTTAAACTAGGGCCATGTCGCAAGCCCTCCAGATTCTTCGCCACACCTTCGGCCACACTGCCTTCCGCGGCGAACAGGACCAGATCGTCCAGCACGTGATCGACGGCGGCGATGCGCTGGTGCTGATGCCCACCGGCGGCGGCAAGTCGCTGTGCTACCAGATCCCCTCGCTGGTGCGCGAAGGCTGCGGCCTGGTGGTCTCGCCGCTGATCGCGCTGATGCAGGACCAGGTAGAAGCGCTGCGCCAGCTCGGCGTGCGCGCGGCCTACCTCAACTCCACCCTGGACGCGGCCGCCGCGGCCGAGGTCGAGCGGCAACTGCTGGCCGGCGAACTGGACCTGCTCTACGTCGCTCCCGAGCGCCTGCTGACCGCGCGCTGCCTGTCCCTGCTCGACCGCGCGCCGATCGCGCTGTTCGCCATCGACGAGGCCCACTGCGTCTCGCAATGGGGCCACGACTTCCGCCCCGAATACCGCGAACTGACCATCCTGCACGAGCGCTGGCCGCAGATTCCGCGCATCGCCCTGACCGCCACCGCCGACGCGCCGACCCAGCGCGAGATCGCCGAGCGCCTGAACCTGGAGGACGCGCGCCGCTTCGTCAGCTCCTTCGACCGGCCCAACCTGCGCTACCGGATCGTGCACAAGGACAACGGCACCCGGCAGTTGCTGGACTTCCTGGCCAGCCACCGCGGCCAGAGCGGCATCGTCTACGCCTTCTCGCGCAA
The DNA here is from genome assembly GCA_966185905.1 of uncultured Lysobacter sp. Lineage (GTDB taxonomy): Bacteria > Pseudomonadota > Gammaproteobacteria > Xanthomonadales > Xanthomonadaceae > Lysobacter. The sequence goes on along the minus strand of CBIFVU010000066.1, from coordinate 13,934 downwards.
GCGCGTGGAGGCGGTGGCCGAGCAACTGGTCCAGGCCGGCCTCCATGCCCTGCCCTACCACGCCGGCATGGACGCGGCCCTGCGCGCGGGCAACCAGCGCCGCTTCCTGCAGGAAGACGGCGTGGTGATGGTCGCCACCATCGCCTTCGGCATGGGCATCGACAAGCCGGACGTGCGCTTCGTCGCCCATGTCGACCTGCCCAAGTCGATCGAGGGCTATTACCAGGAAACCGGCCGCGCCGGCCGCGACGGCGAGCCGGCCGAGGCCTGGCTGTGCTACGGCCTGGGCGATGTGGTCAACCTGCGCCAGCTGATCCAGCAAGGCGAGGCCGGCGAGGAGCGCAAGCGCCTGGAGCTGCGCAAGCTCGATTCGCTGCTGGGCCTGTGCGAGTCCACCGAATGCCGGCGCAAATCGCTGCTGGGCTGGTTCGGCGAACCCCACCCGGGCCAGTGCGGCAACTGCGACAACTGCCTGGAGCCGCCGCAAAGCTGGGACGGCACCATCGCCGCGCGCAAGGCACTGTCGTGTGTGTACCGCACCGGCCAGCGCTTCGGCGCCGGCCACGTCATCGACGTGCTGCGCGGCCAGGCCACCGAGAAGGTCGAGCGTTTCGGCCACCAGAGCCTGAGCACCTTCGGTATCGGCGAAGACTTGGACGCGCGCCAGTGGAGCAGCGTGTTCCGGCAATTGGTCGCCGCCGGCCTGCTGGAGGCCGACATAGAACGCCACGGCGCCCTGCGCCTGACCGCCGAGAGCGGCCCGGTGCTGCGCGGCGAACGCAGCCTGCGCTTCCGCACCGAAGCGCCCAAGGCCGGCGGCCGCGGCGCGCGGCGCAGCCGCGGCGCGCCCGGCGCGGCCGCGCTGGACCTGGAGCCCGAAGCCCTGGCCCGCTTCAATGCCCTGCGCGAATGGCGTTCGGCCATGGCGCGCGAACAGAACGTGCCGGCCTACGTGATCTTCCACGACGCCACCCTGCGCGCCATCGCCGAACACGCCCCGGACGACCTGGACGAACTGGGGCGCATTCCCGGCATCGGCGCCAGCAAGCTGGAGCGCTATGGCGAGGCGGTGCTGCAGCATTTGTTCGATCAATAGCCGGCCGCGCGCCCCGCCGCTCCCGGGCCGCGGCGACCGCTGCCCAGACAGGTTCCGCGCCCGCGCCTGAACGAGTGCGGTGCAGACGCCGCCGCATCCGCCATTCCTAGGGTCGTCCCGGATACCTCCAGCCGCGGGGGCGGGCGGACCATGGCCGCCTCCCCCACGCACAGGACACCTCCCATGGGCGGTCCCTCCGGCATCGGCTACACCCAGCACCCCGTCCAAGCGTCCCCGGCCGGCAACGACATCGACCAGAACCAGGTGGACATGGCGCTGCGCACCATCCGCGCCGACATTCCCCTGAACGACTCGCAATTGGCCTCGGCGCTGACCAACCCGCACCTCAACCAGGCCGAGCGCAACCAGATCATCCAGACCCTGGCGCGCGAGGACGGCGCCCAGGGCGCGTTCTATGCCAACGACGCCACCCGCGCCACCGAGCGCGACTACGCCGCGCTCGGACAGGACCAGGCCACCATCGGCCAGGCCCTGCAACAGGCCTACGAAGACGGCGCGATCGGCCAGGACGACCTGCTGCGCATCGCCGACTGGAACCAGGCCGGCAATGGCGGCCAACGCTTGCTGAGCATCCTGCACAACGGCGGCGGCGGCACCAACGGCACGGTCGAGGCGCTGTCGGACGGGCTGTGGCAACGTAACGGCAACGACGGTCTGGATCGCAGCGTGGCGGCACTGGGCTACACCTCCGATCCGACCCTGCAATCGCGCAACCTCAACACCCCCGAGGCGCGCCGCGACGCGTTCGAGGCACTGGTCCGCTTCAACGACACCACGCCCTACGACGACTTCCCCGGCCCGGCCGCCGAGGTCTGGCAGTCCGGCGCGCTGGCCTCGGCCGGCCGCCTGTTCACCGCCTACAGCAGCGAGCTGGTGGATTACTACACCGGCGCCAACGGCGGCCAGGTGCAGACCGAAACCTTGTCGCAGTTCGTCAGCCAGACCGTGTTCAATCCCGATGCCGAAGGCGTGTGGATGGACCGTCGCCAAGACTTGGTGCCGGCGGTGCGCGAGGCGCTGGGCAGCCAGGCCGACCGCTTCCTCGACGACGCGCGCCAGGCGCCGGCCGGCTCGTTGCAGCAAGAACGCGCGCTGCAGCAGTTCGGCCGCCTGACCGCCAGCGTGTCCGGCGCCGCCGCGCTGGCGCTGACCGACTATTCCGAACAGATCCAAGCCAACGAGGAATCGCGCGAGAAGTTCGCCGGCCTGGTCAGCGAACTGGTCGGCAAGACGCCCATCGGCGAAGTGCCCGGCGTGGGCGACGTCACCGAGGCCCTGGCCGGCAAGCTCTACGATGCCATCACCGACAACCCCGAGCGGCCCGACCAGGCCCTGGCCGGCGTTCTCTACGACAACTACGCCGGCCGCATCGACGCGCTGGCCACCGAACTCGACCAGCCCGGCCTGCGCTCGGCCTTCGATTCGGCTTATTCGGCCGAGCTGCTGAACCTGCAACAGAACCTCAACGTCAACCTGGGCGGGCACGCCGAGTGAGGCCTTGGCCGCTGGCAGCGCGGCGGGCCGCTACAGCGCCGCCCTCCGGGGCGGCCTTGCGTGGCCCTTTGCGCGTGCAGGCCGGCGGTTCGGCCCTTGCGTCTGCGGACCGAACGCACCGGGCCGCCATGCGCTCAACGACACCGCCGCGGCAGGCGTCTGAGCGGCACCGGCGCCGTGAATGGCAAGCGCCGAGAATGGCGATGTAAGCTCCGGCCGGATTCGCATCGAGGAGAACGCCATGGGACCGGTCAGCGGCGGTTGCCTGTGCGGCGAGGTGCGCCTGGTGGCGCGCGGGCGGCCGTATCGGGTCGGGCTGTGCCACTGCCTGGATTGCCGCAAGCACCACGGCGCGGTGTTCCATGCCTACGCAGTGTTTGCGCGGGACGCGGTGAGCGTGCAGGGCCAGTTCCAAGACTACGCCGGACGCTGTTTCTGCCCTCGCTGCGGCTCGTCGGTGTTCGCGCGCACGGGCGATGAAATCGAAGTCAGCCTGGGCGCGCTGGACGCGCCGGACCGGTTCCTGCCCACCTACGAGCTGTGGACCGTGCGGCGCGAGGCGTGGCTGCCGCCGTTCCCGTTGCAGCGGCGCTATGAGCGCGACCGTGAGGCAAGCACGCGTACCGAGGAATGAGCCGCGTCACGCGCCCGCCCTGCAGCAGCGGCGCCGGTCGCGAGCCCGGGCCGCTGACCGCGCCGGTCGCCAATCGCAACGTCGGCCGCCGGGATCGCGGCTGCCGCCGCCCCTTCAGCGGTGTGTTGCCGACGTCAAGACCGCACAAAAAGAGGCCGCCGGCGTCTCCACCGGCGGCCGTCCACCATCCAAGCGTTGTCGGGCCGGCCTGGACCGGCCCTGCCTGAAGATCAGGCCTGTTCCAGCGCCACCGCCACCGCGTGCACCACCGCGCCGATCTTCAGCGCGCTCTGCACGCCCTGGGCGCTGATCTCGTGCTTGCGCAGCACCTTCTCGTGCGAGTCCATGCAGGCGCCGCAGCCGTTGATGGCCGAGACCGCCAGCGAGGCCAGCTCGAAGGTCATCTTGTCGATGCCCGGGTTGGCCATGATGTTCATGCGCAGGCCGGCGCGCAGTTGGCCGTACTCTTCGTTCTGGATCAGGTGGGTGGCGCGGTAGTAGATGTTGTTCATGCCCATCACCGCCGCGGCCGCCTTGGCGCCGTTGATTTCCTCCGGCGAGAGCTGTTCGGCGGCGAAGGCTTCCACCGCCTGGGTCAGCGGCTTGTAGCGCGAGGCGATCGCGCAGGCCAGGGCGATGGCGCGGATCTGCTTGCCGTCCAGCCCTTGCGCGCCGGCGTCGCTGAGCACGCTGTCGAGGTTGAGCTTGAGGTCCTTGGCGTAATCGGGAAGCGAATTGCGAAGTTCGGAAAGGCTCATCGGAAACTCCTGGAGACTGCGGGACGGCGTCCTGCATGGACGTCGGGCACGGTGCCTCGCCTGGCGGGCGCGCCGGTGGGCGCGGCTGGCTGGGAAAGCAGGGTCGGGAACAGCAGGGCACGGTGCGGCGGAAAAGATCGGCCGGGGCGGACCCCGGCCGCGGGCATCCCGCATGGGAGGGAGGAAGGCCGCCGGGCGGCCTCATGCGGGAACACCGGAGAAGACTGCGCCGGCAGCCGGAGGCCGGCGGCGCAGGGAGAACCAGGGGCGGGCCGGGTCACGGAATCCGGCCGCGCGGGAGAGCCGCGCTCCCGGTCGATCGATGCAGCGGGGACGCGCCCCGCCGCGATCAGGCGACCTTGAGGGTGCTCTCGCCCTGGTTCCAGTTGCAGGGGCACAGCTCGTCGGTCTGCAGGGCGTCCAGCACGCGCAGCACTTCCTGCGGGTTGCGGCCGACCGAACCGTCGGTGACGTAGACGAAGCGGATGATGCCTTCCGGATCGACCAGGAAGGTCGCGCGCTGGGCCACGCCGTCCTCGGTCAGGATGCCCAGCGCCGAGGTCAGGTCCTTCTTGATGTCGGCCAGCATGGGGAACGGCAGGTCGCGCAGGTCCTTGTGGTCCTTGCGCCAGGCCAGGTGCACGAACTCGCTGTCGGTCGAAGCGGCCAGCACCTGGCAGTCGCGGTCGGCGAACTGCTGGTTCAGGTCGCCGAAACCCTTGATCTCGGTCGGGCAGACGAAGGTGAAGTCCTTCGGGTAGAAGAACACCAGCAGCCACTTGCCCTTGTAGGTGTCGTTGTCGATGTCGGCGAACGCGCTATCGAGGTTCTCGATACCGACCGTGGCCTTGACCTTGAATTTCGGGAACTTTTCGCCGATCGAAAGCATGAGGATGACTCCTATGAGGGATGGAGGGTGGTAAACAGAGGGGTGCAGCCGAGGGGCACAACCTATGCCGTGTATGTTGCGCTACGGCATTTGATAAAAGAAATGAATTGTTCCTATTATGCCGATAGCCATCTTCAATTGACAGCCGACCATGAACCTTCGTGACCTCCGATATCTGGTCGCCCTGGCCGATCACAAGCACTTCGGCCGCGCGGCCGCGGCCAGCTTCGTGAGCCAGCCCACGCTTTCGACCCAGATCAAGAAGCTGGAGGACGAGCTGGGCGTGGCCTTGGTCGAGCGCGCGCCGCGCCGGGTCATGCTGACCCCGGTCGGGCGCGATATCGCCGAGCGCGCGCGCAAGGTCATCGCCGATGTCGAGCAAATGAGCGAGATCGCCCGGCGCAGCCAGGACCCGGAGGCCGGCACGGTACGCCTGGGCCTGTTCCCCACCCTGGGCCCCTACCTGCTGCCGCATGTGGTGCCGGGACTGCGCAAGCGCTTCCCGCGGCTGGAGCTGCTGCTGGTGGAGGAGAAGACCGATCAGATCCTGGCCCGCCTGCGCGACGGCCGCCTGGATGCCGGCCTGCTGGCCCTGCCCATCCACGACGACCAACTGCACGTGGAGCCGTTGTTCGACGAGCCCTTCCTGCTGGCGGTGCCGCAGCAGCACCCCATGGCCGCGCGCGACAGCCTGGACTTGCACGATCTGGACGACCAGCACCTGCTGTTGCTGGAAGAGGGCCATTGCCTGCGCGACCAGGCCCTGGACGTGTGCCGCCTGGCCGGCGCCGACGAGCGCGACGGCTTCCGCGCCACCAGCCTGGAGACCTTGCGCCAGATGGTCGCAGCGGGAGTGGGCATCACCTTGTTGCCGGCGCTGGCGGTGCAGCCGCCGGTGCCGCCCTCGCCGGACATCCACCTGCTGCGCTTCAGCGGCCAGCCGCCGCACCGGCAGATCGGCATGCTGTGGCGGCGCAGCTCGGCCATGTCGGGCTTCCTGGAGCAACTGGCCGCCGAACTGCGCAAGCTGCCGGCAAGCCTGCTGCAACCGCCCGGCCCTGCGCGCGGCGACAAACGCAAGCCGGTGCGCGCCTCGCGCTGAACGCTGGCGCGCGGCGCGTTCCTCGCCAGCGCCGCCGCAGCTCTGTTCTGCGTAGCTTGGCCGGCAGAACGCATCGGTGAAGGCGAAGCCGCGCCTGCGGCCCTGACGCGCGTCACTGGCCCGGTCCCGCCGCAGGCTGGATCCTTAGGGCTCCCCCACCCGGAATCGCCCGCATGGCCCCGCGCATCGTCCTGCTGATGATCGACCGCCCCGCCGACTGGGAGTACGGCCCCTTGGCCGCCGCCGCCCGGGCCTGGTTCGGTCTGGAGGTGATCAGCGCCAGCCTCGGCGGCGCGGCCCTGACCAGCCTGGGCGGCCTGCGCCTGCACCCCTCGCATCGGCTGGAAGCGCTGGACCCGCGCGCCGATGCGGTGTGGGCGGTGATCGGCAGCCCGCTGTGGGAACAGGACCCAGTGCCGGCGCCGATCCTGGCGGCCCTGCGCGCCCGCGCCGAAGCCGGCGGGGCGCTGGCCGCGATCTGCGGTGGCACCCGCGCGTTGGCCGCGGCCGGCGTGCTCGATGGCGTCGCCCACACCAGCAATGCCGCCGGCTATCTGGACGATGTGCCCGGCTACCGCGGTCAGGCGCAGTATCGCGACGCCGCCTGCGTCAGCGAGGGCGGCGTGATCACCGCGCCGGGCACCTCGCCGGTGCGCTTCGCCCAGGCCTGCCTGCGCCAGGCCGTGCCGGAGCAGGCCGAAGGCGTCGCGCAGATGGGCGCGATGTTCGCGCGCGAGTTCGAGTGAAGCGCCCCGGCTGAACGCCCCTGCCGGCCGGCGCGCCGGCCCGCGCGCCGGCGAGGGGGACTGGCAGGACGATCGCCTGCACGCTGGCCTCAGACCGCCCCGACCGGGCAGCTCACGCCGGTGCCGCCCAGCCCGCAATACCCCTGAGGGTTCTTGGCCAGGTACTGCTGGTGCTCATCCTCGGCGTAATAAAACGGCGGCGCCGGCGGGCCAGCGATCTCGGTGGTGATCGGACCGAATCCGGCCTCGCCCAGTCGCGCCTGGAACGCCTCGCGGCTGGCCAGGGCGACGCGGTGCTGGTCCGCGGTTTCGCAATAGATCGCCGACCGGTACTGGGTGCCGACGTCGTTGCCCTGGCGCATGCCCTGGGTCGGGTCGTGGTTCTCCCAGAACACCTTGAGCAGATCTTCCAGCGCGATCGCGGCCGGGTCGTAGACCACCAGGACCGTCTCGGCGTGGCCGGTCTGGCCGCTGCACACTTCGCGATAGGTGGGATTGGGGGTGTAGCCGCCGGAGTAGCCCACCGCCGTCACCGCCACGCCCGGCAGCGACCAGAACTTGCGCTCGGCGCCCCAGAAGCAGCCCATGCCGAACTGCACCCGGGCCAGGCCGGGAAAGTCGTCGCGCAGCCTGGCGCCGCTGAGGTAATGGGCGTTGTGCAACGGCAGCGGCGTTTCGCGCCCCGGCAGGGCGTCCTCGCGCCGCGGCAGGCGCTGCTTGTACGCGCCGATGCCAGGAATGAAGGAACCGGCCATCGTCTGCCTCCCGTGCGGTGTGCGGCAGCTGCCGCCGTGACGATGAGATGCGGCGCTGGCGGCCGGATTCAAGGGTGCGCGCGGTCCCAGGGAGTGCGCTCCGGAGCAGCCTGCTCGCCCAGGCGCGACTCGGGGGGACGGCGGCCCGGCGAGCAGCGATCCAAGCCAAGCCCATTCCAGACAGCACGCTCCCAGACAGCGCGCTCCCAGACAGCGCGCGCCCAGACAGCGCGCTCTCAGAAAGCGCGCTCCCAGGCCGCGCGCTCCAAGCCAGCGCAGCCGTCTCGGCCGATTCAGCCGCCCCTTCTCCTCAGTAGTGCAGCAAGGCGTGCAACTGCGCACCCTCGCGCCAGCGCGCGCGGCCGCCCAGCGCGTCGAGCTCGATCAGCACACTCGCGCCGACCAGCACCGCGTCCAGGCGCTCGACGAGTTCGCGCGCCGCCGCCAGGGTGCCGCCGGTGGCCAGCACGTCATCGACGATCAGGGCGCGCTCGCCGGGCTTGAGCGCATCGCTGCGCGCCTGCAGGCAGTCGCGGCCGTATTCCAGTTCGTACTCCACCGCGATCAACGGCGGCGGCAGCTTGCCGGGCTTGCGCAGCGGCACGAAGCCGGCGTGCAGCTTCTGCGCCAGCGCCGCGCCGAAGATGAAGCCGCGCGATTCGATCCCGCACACCGCCTGCACGCCGCTGCCCTGCCAGGGTTCGGCGAGCGCGTCGATGCAGCGGGCGAAGCCGCCGGCATCGGCCAGCAGCGGAGTGACGTCGCGGAAGCTCACGCCGGGCTTGGGGAAGTCGGCGACCTCGCGGACCAGGGCCTGGATCCAGGCCAGTGAATCGCTCATGAGAAACACCTTGGAACGAGTACGGGAAAAGGACGGCCGGCCAACCGGCGCGCGGCGGCCACGATACGCTGCCCGGGCAGGCGGCGCAGTCGCGGCGCATCGACGGGTTCGCCCGGCCGCGGCCGCTCAGGCCTCGCGTCCGGCCTGGCGATCGCCGGCACGGCCATCGCTGCCATCGCGGTCGCCATCGCCATCGCTATCGCTATCGGCACCGCCGCTGGCACCGACGCTGGCACCGCCGTCGCCCGCACCGCCTCGACCCGCGAACCAGGGCTGCTCGCCGCGCGCCAGGCCCAGGAAAATCCCGGCCAGCGACAGCGCGATGCCGAGCAGTTCCAGCCCGCCCAGGCGCTTGCCGAACAACAGCACGTCCCAGACATAGGCCAACAGCGGCTGCAACAACAGGCACAGCCCGACCACGCCGGCCGGCAGCAAGGGCATGGCCCGGCCGATCACCAGCCAGCCCAGCACCTGGGCGATGGCGGCGTAGGCGGCCAGGATCAGCCAGTCCTGCGCGCTGGCCGGCCACATCGATTCGCCGCCCAGCGGCACGGTCAGCCCCAGCACCAGCACGCAGCCCAGGCACAGCCACCATTGCAGGGCCTGGTTCGGGGTCGGACCGCGGCGCGCCTGGGCTGCGCGGAAGGCCAGCAGGAAACCGCCGTAGGCCAGCGCCGCGCCCAGGCCGAACGCCACGCCGAGGCGGAAACGCGCATCCATGCCCTCCCAGCCCGGCGCCAGCAGCAGCCCCAGGCCGACCAGGCCCAGGCACAGCCCGAGCCACAGCTTCCAGCCAGCGCGCTCGCCCAGCCACAGCGCACCCACCCCGGCCAGCACGAACACTTGGAAATTGGCCAACAAGGTGGACAGGCCCACGCCCACATAGAGGATGCTGCGATGCCACAGCCACAGGTCCAGCGCCAGGAACGCCGCGCCCAGGCCCACCAGGCCGAGCACGCGCGGCGCCGGGCGCCAATGGCGCAGGCCGCCGCGGCCCAGCAGCAGCAACAGGATCAGCGCGGCCAGGGCCATGCGCCAGAACGCCGACGCGCCCGGGCCGATCTCGACCCAGCGCACGAACACCGCCGAACTGCTGATGACGCTGGCGCCGAGCAGCATCTGCGCCAACGGCGCGCGCGCCAAAGCCTGGCCCTGGGCAGGCGCGGCGTTCATGCCCGCCTCCCGGTCAGGACAAGGACAAGGGCGAAGGCGGCCGCGGTCCGCGCACCGTCCCGCGCGCCGGGCCGGTGCCGGCGCGAGGATCGCAACGAAAGCACCATCATCGATCGACTCCAGCTAGAGAGCGCCCGCGACCGCAGGCGCTGCGCCCGCCGCGGCGACCGGCGCCGGGCCGGCCGCGCCGGGGCCGGCGCGAGGTGAGAGGAAGGGAAAAAGTCCGCGGCTCAGGCCGGGACCGGGGGCGCCGCGCAGGCGCCCAGGCGAGCGGGGGCGCCGCTCAGGCCGGCAACCAGCCTGGCGGCAGCGCTGCGCGCGGCTCCGGCTCCGGCGACGGCGGGGCCTCGCCCAGAGCCAGGGCCTGGACCACCTCGCGCGCCTGCGGCCAGGCCGCCTCGGGCACGCAGACCTGGACCGCGCCGAACGCCGGCAGCTCGCCGATCCCGCCCAGCAGGGCCTCCCCGCGCAGGAACACCGGGATGCCGGCGTCCTCCAGGGCATGGCGGACCAGATGGGCGTCGATCAGGTGGGCGGCTTCGTAGACGACTTGCATCGTCGCCTCCTCGGGCGGACGGGAGAGGCCCAGCATACGCCCGGCCGCCCCGGCCGGACCGTGAACGCCCCCGCCGCGGCGCGAGGCGGCCATCGGCGCAAAGCCGGCGGGCGCACCGGCGCGGCAGCGGCTAAACTGCCCGGTCTCCCACTTGCCGATGCGAAGCATGTCCGCCGACCCGTCACGCCCCGCCCCCGAACATCCGACCGACACCGCCGCTACCGCGGTCAAGCAGGATTTCGTCCGCCAGATCGTCCGCGACGACCTGGCCAGCGGCAAGCACCAAACGGTCCGCACCCGCTTCCCGCCCGAGCCCAACGGCTACCTGCACATCGGCCACGCCAAGGCGATCTGCCTGGACTTCGGCGTGGCGCGCGAGTTCGGCGGCCGCTGCAACCTGCGCTTCGACGACACCAACCCGGCCAAGGAAGACCCCGAGTACGTCGAGGCGATCCAGGAGGACGTGCGCTGGCTGGGCTTCGACTGGGCCGAACTGCGCCACGCCTCGGACTATTTCGAGGTGTTCTACCTGGCCGCGCAGAAGCTGATCCGCCAGGGCGATGCCTTCGTCTGCGACCTCAGCGCCGAGGAAGTGCGCGCCTACCGCGGCACCCTCAACGAGCCGGGCCGCAACTCGCCTTACCGCGATCGCAGCGTGGAGGAAAACCTGGACCTGTTCGCGCGGATGCGCGCCGGCGAGTTCGCCGACGGCGCGCGCACCTTGCGCGCCAAGATCGACATGGCCTCGGGCAACATCAACCTGCGCGACCCGGCGCTGTACCGGATCAAGAAGGTCGCCCACCAGAACACCGGCGACGCCTGGCCGATCTACCCGATGTACGACTTCGCCCACTCGCTCAGCGACTCCTGCGAGGGCATCACCCATTCGCTGTGCACGCTGGAGTTCGAGGACCACCGCCCGCTCTACGACTGGTGCGTGGCCAAGGTCGACCTGCCCGGTTCGCCGGACCTGCTGGCGCCGCTGCTGGCCAAGGGCTACCCGAACGAAGCGGCGATCCCGCGCCAGATCGAGTTCTCCCGCGCCAACCTCAACTACACCGTGATGAGCAAGCGCAAGCTCATGGTGCTGGTGCAGGACAAACTGGTCGACGGCTGGGACGACCCGCGCATGCCGACCCTGCAGGGCATCCGCCGCCGCGGCTACACCCCGGCCTCGCTGCGCCTGTGGGCCGAGCGCCTGGGCGTGAGCAAGCAGAACTCGGTGATCGACTACTCGGTGCTGGAAGGCTGCCTGCGCGAGGACCTCGACGCGGCCGCGCCGCGGCGCATGGCGGTGATCGATCCGCTCAAGCTGGTCATCGCGAACCTGCCCGACTCGCACGAAGAATCCCTGCACTTCTCCAACCATCCCAAGGACGAGCGCTTCGGCTCGCGCCAGGTGCCGTTCTCCAACCAGTTGTGGATCGAGCGCGAGGACTTCGAGGAAGTCCCGCCCAAGGGCTTCAAGCGCCTGATCCCGGGCGGCGAGGTGCGCCTGCGCGGCGCCGGCATCCTGCGCTGCGATGAGGTGATCAAGGACGAGAGCGGCAAGATCGTCGAGCTGCGCGGCAGCCTGGACCCGGAATCGCGCCCCGGCATGGCCGGCGCCGACCGCAAGATCAAGGGCACCATCCACTGGGTCAGCGCGCGCCACGCGGTGGCCGCGGAGATCCGTCTGTACGACCGCCTGTTCGACGTGGCCGCGCCGGACGACGACAGCGACGGCAAGACCTACAAAGACCACCTGAACCCGAACTCGCGCCGCACCGCCACCGGCTATGTCGAGCCCTCGGCGGCGCAGGCCGCGCCGGAGCAGTCCTTCCAGTTCGAGCGCGTGGGCTATTTCGTCGCCGACCGCTACGACCACCGCAGCGACGCGCCGGTGTTCAACCGCAGCGTGACCCTGCGCGACACCTGGGCCAGCAAGGAGTGAGGCCGCAATGAGCCAGTACATCGCCACCCCCCTGACCCAGCAGGTGCAGTTGCTGCTGCCGGACTGGATCGACGCTGTGGTCGACCGCAGCCGCGCCTACGCCAGCGACGAGGACAAGATCGCCCTGGCGGTGGAGCTGTCCCGGCGCAATGTCGAGGCCGGCACCGGCGGGCCGTTCGGCGCGGCGGTGTTCGACGGCGAGGGCCGGGTGGTCGGGGCCGGGGTCAACCGGGTGGTGCCGCAGAACTGTTCGGTCGCCCACGCCGAGATGATGGCCTTCATGTGCGCGCAGACCGCGCTGGCCCAGTTCCGCCTCAACGAACTGGGGCCGATGACCCTGGCGACCTCGGCCCAGCCCTGCTGCATGTGCTATGGCGCCAGCTTCTGGGCCGGCATCGACACCCTGCTGATCGGCGCGCGCTCGGAAGACGTGATGCGCCTGACCGAGTTCGACGAAGGCCCGCTGCCGGCCGACTGGATCGGCGAGCTGGAGCGCCGCGGCATCGCGGTGCGCCGCGACCTGCACCGCGATGCGGCCTGCGAAGTGCTGCGCCGCTACGGCGAAAGCGGCGTGTCCTACTGATCCTGCGGGAACCGCGGGGCGGCAGCGACGCACGCTGCGCTCCCGCGGCCGGCCACGTCGCGGTCGCGGCTTGTGCCGCTTCTTCCCCCCTTTGCGAGTGCCGACCATGACCGACTCCGCCTTGTTCTGCTGGTGCCGCCCCGGCTTCGAGCCCGAGCTGGCCGCCGAACTGGGCGAGCGCGCGGCGATCGCCGGCCACCCCGGCTACGCCCGCACCCAGCGCAACAGCGGCTATGTCGAATTCGTCCTCGACGACGCCCAGGCCGCCTCGCGCGCGCTGCCCTGGTCGAAGCTGATCTTCGCCCGGCAGAAACTGGTGCGCCTGGCCGACCTGCGCGGGCTCGATCCGGCCGACCGCATCAGCCCGCTGCTGGCCGCCCTCCAGGCCCAGGGCGGCGCCGGCCTGCTGCCTGTGTCGATGTTCGGCGAGCTGTGGGTCGAGCACCCCGACTCCGATGCCGGCAAGCCGCTGGCCGGGCTGGCGCGCGCCTTCGGCAACGCGCTGCGCCCGGCGCTGCGCAAGGCCGGCTGGCTGAGCAAGCTCGACGATCCGCGCCGGCCGCGCCTGCACGTGGTGTTCCTGGCCGGCGACCACGTCGTGCTGGCGATGTCCGACCCGCGCGACAGCGCGCCCTGGCCGCTGGGCATCCCGCGCCTGCGCATGCATCCCGACGCGCCCAGCCGCTCGGCGCTCAAGCTCGAAGAAGCGCTGCTGACCCTGCTCGACCCGGACGAGCGCGAGCGCCGCGTGCGCGACAACATGCAGGCCGCCGACCTCGGCGCCGCCCCCGGCGGCTGGACCTGGGTGCTGATGCGCAACGGCATGAAGGTCACCTCGGTCGACAACGGTCCGCTCAAGCAGGAATTGCTCGACAGCGGCCGGGTCGACCACCTGCGCGCCGACGGCTTCACTTGGCAGCCCAAGCGCACCTTGGACTGGATGGTCTGCGACATGGTCGAGTCGCCGGCGCGGGTGGCCGAGCGCATGGCCACCTGGTTCCGCGAAAACTGGTGCCGGCAGGCGATCTTCAACCTCAAGCTGCCGATGAAGAAGCGCTGGGAGGAAACCCGCGTGTGCCTGGAAGCCTTCGAGCACCAGGCGCACCGACCGCTGGTCGTGCGCGCGCGCCAGCTCTACCACGACCGCGAAGAAATCACCGTGTTCGCCGCGCCGCGCTGAGCGCGCCCCCCTCCGGAGACACCGCCATGCCCCGCGTCCCCGTCCTCTCCCGCGCCGCCCTCGCCCACGCCGCCCTCGCCGGCACGGCCCTTGCCTGCGCCGCGCGGTGGGCCCCCGGCGCGCCGGCCAGGGCCGAGCCGGCGAGGGCGGCGTGGGCGAGGGCGGCGCGGGAG
>CBIFVU010000065.1:0-16904 GCA_966185905.1 uncultured Lysobacter sp. | reverse complement strand
TTCGCCTATCGCTCGGGCCTGATCAAGGCCACCGAGAACTTCAAGCTCGGCGTGGTCGCCGCCACCGGCGGCATCGCCGTGCTGTACCTGGTGAGCTTCGCCCTGAGCTTCTTCGGCATCCGCATTCCCTTCATCCACGAGTCGGGCCTGATCGGCATCGGCTTCAGCCTGTTCGTGGTGGTGATCGCCGCGCTCAACCTGGTGCTGGACTTCGACTTCATCGAGACCGGCGTCGAGCAGCGCGCGCCCAAGTACATGGAGTGGTACGGCGCCTTCGGCCTGCTGGTGACCCTGGTGTGGCTGTACGTGGAGTTCCTGCGCCTGCTGTCGAAGCTGCAGTCGCGCAACTGACGGCCCGCGAGGCCGGCCAAGAAGGGGCGCCCTGCGGCGCCCCTTTTTTGTACCGGGAGTCGGGAGTCGGGAATGGGGAATCGGAACAGCGGTTGCGCGCAAGCGTGCCCGCCCGCCGCGCCTCTGCCCTGCCGATTCTCTATTCCCTATTCCCGACTCCCGTTAGTGCTGCCCGCCGCCAGCGCGCCGCCCTGCCCCAATCCCGAATCCCGAATCCCCAATCCCGAACCACACAAACGCCGACGGCGCCCGCAGGCGCCGTCGCGTCGAATACCGGGCGGGGCCCGCGGCGTTCAGAGACGCTCGTCGTCGGTTTCCAGTGCCTCGCCGTCCGGCGGCGGCTGGTCGCCGACCGTCCACAGGCGCTCGAGCGCATAGAACTCGCGCACGCGCGGCAACATGACGTGCACGACCACGTCGCCCAGGTCGACCAACACCCATTCGGCCTCGCGCTCGCCTTCCACGCCCAACGGCATGACGTCGAGATTCTTGGCGAACTTGACCACTTCGTCGGCGATCGACTTGACGTGGCGGGTCGAGGTGCCCGAGGCGATCACCATGAAGTCGGTGACGCTGCTCTTGCCGCGCACATCGATTTCCACGACATCCTTGGCCTTGAGTTCTTCGACCGCGGCGTGGACCGTCCGGAGCAGGACTTCGGTCGGCGGCGGCGGGCTCGGCAGCTGGGTCTTGATGACTTGGGCTTGGCTGGTCAAGGGGTTACGGCTCTGTGGGGTGGCGGGAAGCGGGCCGATTATACCGGAGCGCCGTCGCCGGGCGCGCCGGGACGCTCGCCGGCCGGCCCGCGCTGGGACGGCAGGCCATACAGGCCATGGCGCTGGATATAGCCGGCCACCGCCGGCGGCACCAGCGCTTGCCAGGGCTGGCCGGCGGCGATGCGCTCGCGCACCTGGCTGGCCGATTCGGCCTGCAGGGGCTGGCGCAGGCGGAACACCCGCCCGGCCGGGGCTTGGCCCAGAACCTGGACCTCGTCGGTCTCACGGCCGGCCGCGAATGCGATGCGCTCCGCGGCCAAGGGGCTGCCGGGCCGTTCGGCGACGACGAAATGGGCCAGATCGAACAAGGCCTGCCATTGGTGCCACTGGGGCAGGTCGAGGAAGCTGTCGGCGCCCACCAGCAGGGCCAGCGGCGCGTCCGGGCCGAGCTCGGCGCGGACCTCGCGCAGGGTGTCCACGGTGTAGGAACGGCCCTGGCGGCGCAGCTCGCGCCGGTCCACGTGCAGCCCGCGCTCGCCGGCCACGGCCAGGTCGAGCATGCGCGCGCGATGCTCGGCGCTGGCGCCGGGCGGGGCGCGGTGCGGTGGGTCGGCGGCCGGCATCAGCCCGACTTCGGCGCGCAGGCTGTCGCGGGCGGCCCGGGCGATGGCCAGGTGGCCATCGTGGATCGGGTCGAAGGTGCCGCCGTAGAACACCCGCAACGGCGGCGTGGCGGAGGCGCGGCTCATCGGCAGCAAGTCATCGCAGGCGGTCCCATCGCGCCGGGCGCTCAGCCGGCCGGCGCCAGCAAGCGCAGGGCGCGCGGCTCGGCCACCGCCAGCAGCAGGCGCTCCAGCGCCACCCAGGCGTCGCCGGCTTCGCGGCCTTTGGCCATGCGGTCCACGCGTCCGGCCTGGACCAGCAGGGCCTCCCAGCGCCGGGCGTCGTGGCGCTGCAGGGCGCGCCGATACATGGGCTGCTTGGAATCCCAGATGCGCTGGGCCTTGAACTCGGCGGCGAGGTTGCCGCCGCGGCCGGACACCCGCGCCAGCGCGGCGGTGCGTTGCAGTTCCATCACCACCATGCCCAGCAGGCCCGGCACCGCCTCGCCTTCGGCGCGCAGGCCGGCGAGCATGCGCGAGACCTGCGCGCCCTGCCCGTTCATGGCCGCATCCAGTACCCGGAACACGTCGAAACGGGCGGCGTCGGCGACCAGCGCCTGCATCCGCTCCGCGTCCAGCGGCTGGCCGTCGGACAGCAGCGCCAGCTTGTCCACCTCTTGTGCGGCGGCGAGCAGGTTGCCCTCGACCCGCTCGGCCAGGCTCTGCACCGCATCGCGGTCGGCGCGCAGGCCGCGCGCGCGCAGGCGCCGTTCGATCCATTCGGGCAACTCGTGCGGCTTGATCGCCCAGGCCACGGCGATGTGGCCGGCGCGGGCCACCGCTTCGCTCCACTTGCCGCCGTGCTGCTTGCTCCATTCGCCGGCGGTGATCAGCAGGTTTACGTCCGGCGGCGGGTCGGCGCAGAAGTCGGCGATGACCTCGGCGCCCTCCTTGCCCGGCTTGCCGCTGGGCAGGCGCAGTTCCAGCAGGCGCCGCGCGGCGAACAGGCTGGGCGCACGGAAGGCGGCCGACAGGCCGCTCCAGTCGGGCTCGCGCTGGTTGCCCTCGGCTTCGAACACTTCGCGCTCGCCGATGCCTTGCTGGCGAGCGGCGGCGCGGACCGCGTCGGCCGCTTCCAGCACGCGCAGCGTTTCCGGGCCGGCGATCAGGTAGACCGGACGCAGCGGCTCCTGGTCGAGCTGCGCGATCAGTCGCTCGGGCGTGGTCTCCATCGCCGGGCGGGCGCCGCTCAGCGGCGCTCGCTGACCGCGCCGATGCGGCGCAGCACCGCCGAGCTCATCTCGCGGCGCAGCTCGCGCATCAGGATCTCGCGCTCGCCCTCGGTGCCGATGGCGTTGGTCGGGTTGGAGACGTAGTCGCGGCCCAGCTCGATGCTCTGCCGCGGCACCAGGGCCGAGCCGTCGGCCTTGCGCAGCTCGAACACCACCGCGTAGCGCAGGGTGTATTCCTGCACGCGGCCGAGTTCGTCCAGCGCGGCCGGGGCGTCGCCCCAGCGTTCGGACATCAGGTCGAGCACCGCCACCTCGGCCGAATCGGCCTGGGCGGGCTCGGCGCCGGCGCGGGTCAGCGCCTGGGCCAGCGATTCGGCCAGCGGGCTGTAGCGGTCGGAGGAGACCACCCGCACTGGCCCCAGGTCGGGCGGCAGGGTCAGGGCCTGGCGCAACTGGAAGCCGCAGGCCGACAGGGCCAGCACGAGGGCGACGAGCGCGCTGCGGGCCAGCGTGCGCTTGAGGAGGGAGCGAGGCGTCATGGGGCGAAGTCTGGACGAGGCGGCTGCGGGCATCAATAGCAAGCCTGAACCGCGCGGCGCGCGGGACCGTGCGGGCCGCGCGCCCGCGCCGGGGCGAGCCAGGCGTGCGCTGGGGCGCGGCCTGTGCGCGAACCGGCAGCCTCGCGCCAACGCGGCCGGAAGCGCGCTATCGATACGGGGGCTATCGATACGGGGACTGTCGATGAGGGGTGTCGGCACGGGACCGTCGATAACGGGCCGTTGAAACGCGCTGCCCGCAGCGGGCCGGCGACAGCGGGCCGAAGCGATGGGCGGTCAGTAACGGATCGGATGGCCGGCGAACAGCGCCTGCGGGGTCTGCGCGCCCGGCAGGGCGAGCAGGCGCGCGAGCCAGTCGCGCACCGCCGGCCAGCGCGCGTCCCAGTCGGCGTGGGCGAAACCGGCGGCCTCGGCCCAGGGCTCGACGGTGTAACCCAGGTAGCCGGCGCAGGCGACGTCGGCGATGGTCGGCGCCGGGCCGGCCAGCCACGGCGTGCGCTGCAGTTGCGCCTGCAGGCGGTCCAGGTCGGCCAGCGAGCGGCGGTCGTACCAGGCCAGCACGGCCGGGTCGTATTGGCCGAACTGGCGGCCGTAGCGGGCGTGGGCCACGTTCAGGCTGATCCGGTTGGCTTCCCAGGCCAGCCACTCGCGCACGCCCAGGCGCTCGGCCGGGTCGCGGCCGTCCAGGCGGCCTTCGCGCACGGCCAAGTAGTCCAGGATGACGTTGGACTGGCACAACACCAGGGCGTCGATGCGCAGCACGGGGATCTCGCCGTGCGCGGCGAGTTCGCGGAATTCCTGCGAGCGCTGCTCGCGCGGGGCGCGGATGTCGACGTGGCGCTGCTCGAAGTCGAGGCCGAGCAGACGCAGCGCCAGCGCAGCCTTGTAGCTGAAACCCGAATCGGGATGGCAGTAGAGGATGGGGGTCATGGCAGCGGCCGAGTGGCGGAAGAAGGGCGTTCTGCTGGCCGGCCGCCTCGCCCGGCCCCGGTCGGGGTGAGCGATCGCAGCAGGATCCAGGCCGGGTGGAACGAAGCAGGACGCAACAGCGAAGAAGCGAACACCAGCGAAGACGCGTTGGATCCGACGGCGCGGCGCGGCGCGGCGGCGCTTGCGCGGTCGGGCGGGCGCGGCACGTCACGGCCGACGGCCTGGCCCGCAGAACCCGCTGAAGCGACCGCCCCCCCATTGATCCAACCCGTCCACCCGAACCCGAGCGGCACCGCCAATGCGATCCCGCCCGGGCTGCGCCGCGGCAACGGCCCGCGGGCCGCGAGCTGAGGGATGCGCCCTCCCCTGCCGCGGCGCGCGCGGCCAAGCCGCTTCAGCCGGCCACGATGTTGACGATCTTGCCCGGCACCACGATCACCTTGCGCACGCTCAGCCCTTCCAGGTACTTGGCCGCGTTGGGCTCGGCCAGCGCCAGCGCTTCGATTTCCTCGCGCGCCGCGCCGGTGCCGACCTCGATGGTGCCGCGCAGCTTGCCATTGACCTGCACCGCCAGGGTCGCGCTGTCGCGCGCCAGGGCGCTGGTGTCGGCCTGCGGGAACGGCAGGTCTTCCAGCAGGGTTTCGGCATGGCCCAGCACCTGCCACAACGCATGGCTGGTGTGCGGGGTGATCGGGTTGAGCAGCAGCACGATCGCTTCCAGCGCGTGCTGACGCAGGGCGCGGCCGTTATCGCTGGCGTCGTCGAACTTGGACAGGTGGTTGAGCAGTTCCATCACCGCGGCGATAGCGGTGTTGAAGCTGTGGCGGCGGCCGTAGTCGTCGCCGACCTTCTGGATGGCTTCGTGCAGTTGCCGGCGCAGGGTTTTCTGCGCCGGCGCCAGCGCGGCCAGGTCCAGCGCCGGCGCGGCGCCTTCGGCCGCATGGCGGTGCACGGCGGTCCACAGCCGGCGCAGGAACCGCGCCATGCCTTCCACGCCGGCCTCGTTCCACTCCAGCGACTGGTCCGGCGGCGCGGCGAACATCGAGAACAGGCGCACGGTGTCGGCGCCGAACTTGTCGACCATCAGCTTCGGATCGACGCCGTTGTTCTTGGATTTGGACATCTTCTCGATGCCGCCGATCTGCACCGGCTGGCCATCGGTCCGGAGCACCGCGCCGGCGATGCGGCCGCGCTCGTCGCGCACGGCGTCCACGTCGGCCGGATTGAACCAGTCCTTGTTGCCGGATTCGGTTTCGCGATAGAAGGTCTCGGCGATCACCATGCCCTGGGTCAGCAGGTTCACCGCCGGTTCGTCGCTGTCCACCAGGCCCTGGTCGCGCATGAGCTTGTGGTAGAAGCGGAAATACAGCAGGTGCAGGATGGCGTGCTCGATGCCGCCGATGTACTGGTCCACCGGCGTCCAGTACTTGGCCCGCGCATCGACCTGCTCGGCCGCGCCGGGCGAGGTGTAGCGCGCGTAGTACCAGCTGGACTCCATGAAGGTGTCGAAGGTGTCGGTCTCGCGCTCGGCCGCGCCGCCGCACTGCGGGCAGGCGGTCTTGCGCCATTCCGGGTCGGCCTTGATCGGCGAGGTCACGCCGCTGAAGGCCACGTCCTCGGGCAGCACCACCGGCAGTTGTTCTTCCGGCACCGGCACGTCGCCGCAGCGCGGGCACAGGATCACCGGGATCGGGCAGCCCCAGTAGCGCTGGCGGCTCACGCCCCAGTCGCGCAGGCGGTAGTTGACCCGGCGGCTGCCCCGGCCCTGCGCCTGCAGGCGCTCGGCCAGCGCGTCGAAGGCCTGCTGGAAGTCCAGGCCGTCGAATTCGCCGGAGTTCACCAGCCAGCCGCGCTCGGTCCAGGCGCCCTGCTCGGCGATGGACTGCTGGAACTGCTCGACCACCTGCACCGCTGCGCCGGTGTCGTAGGCATCCAGCGCCGGCGCGCCGCCCAGGGCGCTGCTCATCGGATCGGCGTGGGCGCCGACATCGCGGCCGATCTCGGCCAGCGCGTCGCGCACCGCGTCGGGGACGATCACGGTCTTGATCGGCAAGTGGTAGCGCTGGGCGAATTCCCAGTCGCGCTGGTCGTGGCCGGGCACGGCCATGACTGCGCCGGTGCCGTAGTTCATCAGCACGAAGTTGGCGACGAACACCGGCACCTGCTCGCCGCTGATCGGATGGATCGCGCGCAGGCCGGTGTCGCGGCCGCGCTTTTCCTGGGTCTCCAGCTCGGCCTCGGACACGCCGCCCTGGCGCAGCCCGGCGATGAAGGCGGCCAGGTCGGCGTCGCCCTGCGCGGCCAGCGCCGCCAGCGGGTGCTCGGCGGCGATGGACACATACGTCACGCCCATCAGCGTGTCCGGGCGGGTGGTGAACACCGTCACCGGCTCGACCGCCGCGCCCTGCGCGTCGACCACGTCGAAGCGGATTTCCAGGCCTTCGCTGCGGCCGATCCAGTTGCGCTGCATGGTCTTGACCGCCTCCGGCCAGCCCGGCAGCGTGTCCAGCCCGTCCAGCAGTTGCTGGGCGTAGTCGGTGATCTTGAGGAACCACTGCGGGATTTCGCGCTTTTCCACCAGCGCGCCGGTGCGCCAGCCGCGGCCGTCGATGACCTGCTCGTTGGCCAGCACGGTCTGGTCGACCGGGTCCCAGTTGACCACCGAGTTCTTGCGGTAGGCCAGGCCCTGCTTCATCAGCCGCACGAACATGCGCTGCTCGTGCACGTAGTAGTCCGGCGTGCAGGTGGCGAATTCGCGCGACCAGTCGATCGCATAGCCCATGGTCTTGAGCTGCGCCTTCATGTGGGCGATGTTGGCGTAGGTCCACTTGGCCGGTGCGGTCTTGTTCTTGATCGCCGCGTTCTCCGCCGGCAGGCCGAAGGCGTCCCAGCCCATCGGCTGGAGCACGTTGTGGCCGGTCATGCGCTTGTGCCGGCTGATCACGTCGCCGATGGTGTAGTTGCGCACGTGGCCCATGTGCAGCGCGCCGGAGGGGTACGGCAGCATCGACAGGCAATAGTACTTGGGCTTGTCCGAGCGCTCGTCGACCTCGAACGCGCGGGTCTGGTCCCAGTAGCGCTGGGCCGCGGCTTCGACGGCGGCAGGGTCGAAAGCGTTGGGATCGTTCTGGGGCTCGATGGGGGCGGCGGCGTCGGACACGGGGGCGGTCGGTGGCGAAGGACAGGACCGGAAAGCCTACCGCAGCGCACAAAAGCCTGCCACGCGCGGCGGCGTGGGCGGTGGCGAGCATTGCGGCGAGCGGCGCGGGCCGGCCGCCGCCCGTGCCGGCATCGGCGCGCGGCGCGCCATCCTGGCGCGAGCGCGGCGCGGCGATGGCGGCCTGTTCCTGGCCGGCGGCTGCGCGCCGAGGGGGCCGCGCCTTCGTGGGCTCCAGTCGGCTCCACCGTCGGCCCGGGCAGCGCCTGGGAATCGGCGCGGAGGTGGGCCCGGAGATTGGCCCGGAGATTGGCCCGGAGATTGGCCCGGAGATTGGGCCCGGAGATGGATCCGGGAACCGGCCCGGGAATCGGCCCTGAAATCGGCCCCGAAATCGGCCCCGAAGTCAGTCCGGTTCCGCCGGCTCGGGCTCGGGGCAACGCCGCCCGCCGGCGCGAGGCCGGCGGGCGGCCGCGCTCAGACGCAGACCGTACCGACCGGCACGCCCTTGCTGTCGTAGACGACCTTCATCACTTTGCCGGCCGGGCACGGGGTCAGCGGCTGGAAGATGCCGGTACGGCTGCCCGGCGCCGGCTGACGGTCGGTGGCCTGGACGGCGGCGGAGCACAGCAGGACAACGGCCGCGGCGGCGGCAGGCAGGACAAGCGATTTCATGGGGTTCCCACTCGCGCTGGCGAACCGGTTGGAGACTGCGGCGGCGATCCGGAGCCACCGGTCCGTTCGAGCTCCGTGCCGGCCCCTACCTTGCGCAAGCCCGTGCCCACTGGCAACCGCCGTCCGGCGGCGGCGGGCCGGAATCTGCCGATCCGGTTGAAAAAGCGGGGCGCGGACGATGGCCGGGCCCGCAGGCGGGAGGTGCGCCTGGCTGTCGCTGGTGGATGAGGACGCAGACGCGCTGGGCCTGGGCGCTCTGGGCCTGGGCGCTCTGGGCCGGGGCGTCCCGGGCAGGGGCGCCGGGGCGCTGCGGGCCGCGCCGCGTCAGCCCACCTGGCCACGCCAGCGCACCGGCTCGGCCAGGGTCTGCGCGGCCAGTTCGGGCACCGCCGCCGGCAGCCCGGCCACACCCGGCGCCAAGGCGGCGGTGCGGGCCAGGCGCTCGTCGAGGCCCGCGGTCTCCCCCAAACAGCGCAGGGCGCGCACCAGGGCAGCCAACTGCGCGACCTCCTCGCCCCCGAAGGCCGGCTGCGCCAATAGCGCGTCCCAAGCCTCGCCGAGCCGCTGGCGCAGTTCCGCCGCGGCCGGACGCAGCAGCATCAGCGCGCACAGCAGGAACACCGCCTCGCACGCCGCCAGATCGACCGCCGCCGGGCTCTGGTAGGCCGGCACGCCGGCCGGGCGCCGGCCCGCATCGTGTTCGGCCAGGGCCTGCCGCAGCCGCGTCCAGCCGGACTCGCCGGCCAACAGCGCATAGGCGCGATACAGCGGCGCGCTGCTCGCGGCTTGCTCGAACCGGCCGTTGCCGGGCCTGGTTCGCCGGCGTCTGCGCCAGCGCCGCGCCGGCGAGGAACGCACGCAGGCGGGCCCGCGCCTGTCGCGGGCGCGAGGCTAGTGCTTTGGTCACGTTGACCCTCGCCCCGGCCGGCTTGCATCCTGCCCCGGGCCGGCCGCGCGCGCCGGCCCGATCGCGGACGGCGCCTGCGCCGATCCGCTCCCGGCGGCCTCGCCGCCTCTTGCCGGAACCTGCCATGACGCCCGCCCTGACTCGCCTGCCCGCCGCCGTAGCGCTCGCCCTGGCTGCGCTGGCCGCCTCCACCGCCCACGCCGCCGCGCCGGCCGAACCGCTGGCGCTGCAATGCGGCCGGATGTTCGACGCACGCAGCGGCAAGGTCGTTTCCGCGCGCACCATCCTCGTGCGCGACGGCAAGATCGAGCAGGTGCTCGACGGCCGCGCCGACGCGCCGGGCGTGCGCGCGATCGACCTGTCCGGCCACACTTGCAGCCCCGGCTGGACCGACCTGCATGTGCACCTGGGCTCGCAATCCAGCCCGCAGAGCTATTCCGAAGGCTTCCGCCTGGACCCGGTGGACTTCGCGTTCCGGGCCGTCGGCTATGCCAACAAGACGCTGATGGCCGGCTTCACCAGCGTGCGCGACCTCGGCGGCGAGGTCAGCCCGCACCTGCGCGATGCGATCAACCAGGGCTTGATCGATGGCCCGCGCATTTGGGCGGCGGGCAAATCCATCGCCACCACCGGCGGCCATGCCGACCCGACCAACGGCTACAATGATGCGCTGGCTCACCTGGTCGGCCCGCCCGGCCCCACCGAAGGGGTGATCAACTCCATCGACGACGCCCGCCAGGCCGTGCGCCAGCGCTACAAGGACGGCAGCGACGTGATCAAGATCACCGCCACCGGCGGCGTGCTCAGCTACGCCAAGTCCGGCGACGCGCCGCAGTTCACCGTCGAGGAAGTGCGCGCCATCGTCGAGACGGCCAAGGACTACGGCTACCGCGTGGCCGCGCACGCGCACGGCACCGAAGGCATGAAGCGCGCCATCCTCGGCGGGGTGACCTCGATCGAGCACGGCACCTACATGACCGAGGAGGTCATGTCGCTGATGAAGCAGAAAGGCACCTGGTACGTGCCGACCGTGTATGCCGGCCGCTTCGTCGCCGACAAGGCCAAGATCGACGGCTACTTCCCCGAGGTGGTGCGGCCCAAGGCTGCGCGCATCGGCGCGCTGATCCAGCAGACCGCCGAGCAGGCCTACAAGAGCGGGGTCAAGATCGCCTTCGGCACCGACATGGGCGTGGGCCCGCACGGCGACAACGCGCGCGAGTTCCTGTACATGGTCGAAGCCGGCATCCCCGCCGGGGTGGCCTTGCAGGCCGCCACCCTCCGCGCCGCCGAAGTGCTGGGCGTGGACGATCAGGGCGTGATCGAGGCGGGCAAGCGCGCCGACATCGTGGCCGTACCCGGCGACCCGGTGCAGGACATCAACGCGGTGATGAAGGTCGAGTTCGTGATGAAGGACGGCCGGGTGTACAAGCAGGCCCTGTGAGCCCGGCCTAGCCCGGACCGCCCCAGCAAGCCCCAGGCGCCCGCCTTCGCGGCGACCCGCAGCCGGCGGCCGGCGACTCCGGCCGCGCCGCCAGCCGCCGGCCCGCTCCGCTCACCTCTTGATCACTGCGCGAGCGGGCCGGCGGCGCAGAGCGAGCGCGAACTGGCCCGCAGTCTGCGCCCGCGGTCGCGGGTCGTGGCCGGCGCCCGTGAACTGGATCACGGCGGCAACGCGCCAGGGATGCCATAAGCAGGCAGCCGGGACCGCGCAGTCGTCGTCCGACCGCCACCGGCAGCAGATCCACCGCAGATTCATCGCAGGTCCCGCGGCGCGCCAGCCCAAGCTGCATTGGCTTCGTGGGCGCCGCCATCGGAAAGGGAGTCCGACATGAAATCGCCCCTGTTGTTCGCCACCGTGGCCGCCGCCGCACTCGGCGCGATGCTGGCCCTGCCCCAGGCGCGCTCCGCGCCGCCCTGCCCGGAATGCTACTGGCCTTATCGCGCCTGCCTGCGCAGTGCGGCCACGCCGGAGCAACAAACGGCCTGTGCGGATCAATACGACCAGTGCCTGGCCTCGATGTGCCTGGCCCCCCTGACCACCGCCCGGCCGCGCGATTGATCCGCGCCCAGCCACCGGAGCGGGCGCAGGCCCACAGCGCCCGCGGGCCGTGCGGCCGGCTCGAACCGCACCGGCTCGAATCGCAGGAGTCATCGCCATGAAGTCCTGGACCCTGGCCGCCGCCGGCTTCGGTTTCGCCGCCGCCTTCACCGCCGCGCCCGCCCAGGCCGGCCCGCCGTGCCAGTTCTGCCTGGATCTGCGCAGCCAATGCCTGGCCCAGGCCGGCACGCTGGAAGAACAGGCCGCCTGCCATCGCGAATTCATGGCCTGCCGCACCGATGGGTGCCCGCCGGTCTGAGCCATGCCGTTGCCGCAGCAGGGCCGGCCGCGGGCCTCCGGGTCCGCGGCAGGCGCCGATAACGACCGGCCTTGCTGCGGCGCCGGCGCCTGGATGGATTCAGTCCCCTCATCCATCGCCGCATCGGCGCGTTCGGCCGTTCGCCACAGCTATTACACCCGCCTCCACGCAGCGCGGCGGGCCGCAGCGCCGGCGCTTCCCGCCCGCTGGCCTCAGCCCGGCCGCCGCGCCGCCCGCCACGCTCCGCCGAGATAAGCCGCCAGCCAGGCCAGCAACGCCGCCCGCTGCGCGGCCGCGGCTGGCACCAGACGCTGGTCGGCGGCGACCACGGCCGCCAGCACCACCGCGCCGGCGACGCCGGCCAGCAGCGCCAGCGCCCCATGACCGCGCACGCGCGCCAGCCCCCCAGCCAACAACGAAGCGCCCGGCACGAACGCCAGCCACCACAGCAACCACGCCACCGCGTGCCAGCGGCTGGCGGCTGCATCCAGGTCTTGCGGGTCCAGCGCCAGCGCGCCCTGCGCGGCCCAGGCCAAGGCCGAAAGCAGCCACAGCCAGGCGCCGATGCGCGCCGCGCGGCCCGCCGGCTCCAGGCGCTCGCGCAAGCGCCAGGCGACTGCGGCCAGCAACACGCCGGGCAGGCCGAATCCCAGCACGTTGAAGGCCGCGGCGCGCTCGATGCCGCGCGCGCCGAGCAGCCCGACCGGATGGTAGGCGTGCGAATAGCCCGTCAGCGCCAGGCCGAAACCCACCAGCGCCGCCAGGCAACAGGCTGCGGCGAACGCGGCGACCGACCAGGCCGGCACGCGCCGCGCTTTCGGCGCCTGCCTGCCCGGCGCCCGGGGAATCGATGAGTCTTCCATCGCGACATGCTAGCGTGCGCAGCCTTCGCGGGCGCTTGCCTGGAGCCCGCCTCGCCCCCACCTCGGGTCCAGACCCGCGCAGCAGAGCCACGAGCCCGCCGATGACCGATCCCGCCTCCCCCCACGTTTTCGACGCCACCGCCGAGCGCTTCCAGCAGGAGGTGCTGCAACGATCGCTGCAGGTGCCGGTGCTGGTGGATTTCTGGGCCGACTGGTGCCAGCCCTGCAAGACCCTCGGCCCGATCCTGGAAAAACTCGCCGGCGAATACCACGGCGCCTTCGCGCTGGCCAAGGTCGATGTCGAGGCCGAGCAACAACTCGCCGCTGCCTTCCAGATCCGCTCGATCCCCACGGTGTTCCTGATGAAGGAAGGCCAACTCGTCGACGGCTTCGCCGAGGCGCTGCCGGAGAGCGCGGTGCGCGAGTTCCTGCGCCACCACGGCATCGAGCCGGCGGCGGCGCCGGAAACGGCGGAGGCCGAAGCCGCCCCGGTCGATCCGCATGCCGAAGTCGTGCGCCTGCGCCGGGAAGTGGCCGAGCAGCCGGACCAGGCCGAACTGCGGCTGGACTTGGCGCTGGCGCTGCTGGCCACCGGCGCCGCGCAGGAGTCCGAGCAGTTGCTCGACGCCCTGCCGGCCAACCTGGCCACCGATGACCGTACTCTGCGCGCACGCGCGCGCCTGGGCCTGCTAGCCCTGGTCAAGGACGCGCCGCCGGCGGAAGTGCTGGAAGCGGCGGTGTCGGCCCAGCCCGACGACCTGCAGGCCCGCCACCTGCTCGGCGCGCGCTGCCTCGCCGCCGGCCGCGACCGCGACGGCCTGGAGCAGTTCATCGAAATGCTGCGGCGCGACCGCAGCTTCCAGGACGGCCTGCCGCGCAAGGCCTTGATCGACGCCTTCCGGATGGTCGAGGACGAGGACCTGGTCGGCCAGTACCGGCGCAAGATGGCCTCGCTGCTGTTCTGAGCCCGCGCCGCCGCTCGCGCCCGCGGGCCGTGGCGGCGGCGCAAGCCGCGGTCGCGGCCCACCGCCGCGGGCTGCGCCAGATCGCGGCAGGCGGGGAGGTTTCGTTATCGCGGCTTGCGCCGCTCGGCCGGGAGCGCGCGCAGAGGGATGACTGGTTGACTATACGCTTGCGTATGGCACGCTGTAGTCCCCCGTCGCGACCGTCCTGCCGATGAAAGCCAGCACCCTGCGTCACGGCCTGAACCTGTGGCCGCCGTTCCTGTTCGCCGGCATCCACGTCACCCGGCTCGACCCCGACTACCGCCACGCCGAGGTCGAGCTGCGGATGCGCCCGTGGAACCGCAACTACGTCGGCACCCATTTCGGCGGCAGCCTGTTCGCCATGACCGACCCGTTCTGGATGCTGCTGGCGATGAACGCCCTGGGCCGCGACTACCTGGTCTGGGACCAGGCCGGCGCGATCGAGTTCGTCAAGCCCGGCCGCGGCACCGTGCGCGCCGTGTTCGAGCTGGACCCGCAGACGCTGGAAGAACTGCGCCAGGCCACGGCCGGCGGCGAGAAATGCCTGCGCTGGTTCGACACCGACATCCTCGACGCCAGCGGCGAGCGGGTCGCCAAAGTCCGCAAACAACTCTACGTCCGGCTCAAGCGCGACCGCCGCGCTCCCACCTGAACGCCCGCCTGAACGCCCGCCTGCAGACGCAGCGCGGGCGCGTCCGCGCCGCGCCGTCCGTCCGCCCGCGCCCCTCCGGCGCGGGTACAGGCTTGTAAACGGGGCCCTGGCGAAAGCACACTATCGCTCACGCGGGCACTGCGGCAGCGTTATGCTGCCCAGTCGCGACACGGGGCCGCGAATGTCCAACGCCACACCTCCATCCGAATCCGCCCGCCTGCCGATGCCGGAGATTTCCGGCTACCGGTTGCGCCAGGTCATCAACCACGGCGGTTCCTCCACGGTCTACCTGGGCGACCAGCTCGCGCTCGGCCGCGAAGTGGCGATCAAGGTCATGGCGCCGCACGCGCTGGGCGACGAGGTCAGCCGCCGCCGCTTCGAGAACGAAGTGCGCACCATCGCGCGGCTGGAGCACCCGCATGTGGTCGGCATCCACGAGGTCGGCCGCACCCGCGACGGCCTGCCCTACTACGCCATGCCGTACCTGCCGCGCGGCCACCTGGGCAAGCGCATCGAGCGCGGCTTCGCCGGCGGCGAGGCCGAGGTGGTCGCCATCGTCCAGCCGCTGCTGGCGGCGCTGGACTACGCCCACGCGCGCGGTGTGGTGCACCGCGACGTGAAGGCCGAGAACGTCCTGTTCGACACCGCCGAGCGGCCGCTGCTGGCCGATTTCGGCATCGCCCTGCGGCGCGGCTTCGGCGCGCGCATGACCGCCACCGGGCTGGCCGTGGGCAGCACCGCCTACATGGCCCCCGAGCAGGCCCGCGGCGAAGAAGTCGACGGCCGCGCCGACCTCTACAGCCTGGGCGTGCTGTTCTGGGAAATGCTCACCGGCCGTTTGCCGTTCGAGGCGCCCGACGCGCTGTCGATGGCGGTGATGCACGCCCAGGACCCGATCCCGAAACTGCCGCCGCCGCTCAAGCACTGGCAGCGCTTCATGCAAAGCGCTCTGGCCAAGCAGCCCGAGCATCGCTTCGAGAACGCCGCCGAGATGGCGCAGGCCTTGGCCGAGGTCCGGCGTCAGGCGCAGTTGGGCCGGGTCGGCCGCGCTCTGGGCCGGCTGCGTCCGCTCAAGCGCTGGGCCACGCCGGCCTGGGCCGGGCTGGCGGTGGCCGCAGTGGCGGTGGTCGCCGTCGGGCTGGGCCTGAACCGCGCCCAGCAGGACGGCTTCTTCCGGGTGCAGCCGCAGCCCGGCGCCACGCCGTCCGCCAACGCCCACGACCCCACCCAGGCGATGATGGCGCCGCTGCCACAGGCGCCGCTGCAAGACGCGCTGCAGCGCGCGCGCGCCTACATCGCCGAGGGCCGCCTGGCCGCGCCGGCCGATGCCAATGCCTACAACAGCCTGCTCACCGCCTGGCACCTGGACAGCACCAATCCCGAAGTCGCGGTGGTGGTGGAGGAATTGACCCGCGCCTTCGCCGACGAGTTGGCGCGAGACCTGCGCGAAGGCCGCGACCAGCGCGCCCGCGAACACCTGGTCAACGCCACCGCGCTCGGCCAGCAGACCGGCACCGCCGACTCGCCGGCCCAGCAGGGGCTGCGCGAGAAGGCCGGCACCGCGCTGCAAGCGCGGCTGGACCAGGCCGCGCGCCGCGGCGACGGCGCCGATGCCGGCAAGATCCTCGCCCTGGCCGAAGAGTTCGCCCTGCCCCGGCCGCTGGCCACGCGCCTGGTCGCGCAGGCCCGCGGCATCGCCGGCGACGGCAACA
Organism: uncultured Lysobacter sp.; assembly: GCA_966185905.1. Lineage (GTDB taxonomy): Bacteria > Pseudomonadota > Gammaproteobacteria > Xanthomonadales > Xanthomonadaceae > Lysobacter. Next base: position 1,207 of record CBIFVU010000065.1, on the reverse strand, counting down.
TCGCCCGCGGTGCGGCCGCGCTCAGCACCGCGGCGGCACCGGCCAGCGTCGCGGTCAGCTTCAATCCGCGCCCGGTCAGCCGCAGCGAGTACGCGCGTTTCGCCAGCGCCGCCCAGCGCGACCCGGCCTTGTGCCGCGAGCGCGCCTCGCTGCTGCGGGTGTTCTCGCCCAAGGACTGGAAGACCCCGGGCTTCGACCAGACCCAGACCGAACCGGTGGTGTGCGTATCGGTGGCCGACGCGGAGGCCTATGCGCGCTGGTACAGCCAGCAGACCGGCCGCCGCTACCGCCTGCCCACCGCCGAGGAGGCCCAGCGCATGTCCGGCCATGGCGGCGGCCGCGCGCTGTCGATGTGGTCGGCCGATTGCGGCCGCAACTGCCAGCAGCGCCAGGTCGGCGGCAGTTCCTGGCGCAGCGGCAGCGAGCAGCGGCCGCTGAGCGCCGGCCGCGGCTACGACGACGTCGGCTTCCGCCTGGTCCGCGAGCGCTGAGGCAGGAGCGAGAGGGGAACGTAGAGGAGCCAGGAGCGAGCCAAAGCGCCCCGCTCACTCCACTATGCTCGCCCTTCTACGCCGATCCCCCTCCCTCCCGCCTACAATCCGCGCCATGCGCATGTCCAACCTGCAACGGCTGTTCCTCACCGGCCTGCTGACCCTGCTGCCGATCTGGCTGACCTGGGTGGTGGTCAAGTTCGTCTTCGTCCTGCTGTCGGACATCAGCAAGCCGCTGGTGGAGCCCTTGCTGAAGGACCTGGCCCTGGCCCATCCGCAGGCGTTGGGCTGGCTCGGCGCGGGCTGGGTGCAGACGGCGCTGGCGCTGGCGGCGACGATCGCGGTGATCCTGCTGTCCGGGGCGATGGCCCGGCGCGTGGTCGGGCAGACCGCGCTGCGCTGGTTCGAGGCGCTGATCAAGCGCATCCCGCTGGCCAGCACCATCTACGGCAGCGCGCGGCAACTGCTGGACATCCTGCAGACCAAGCCCGACGGCACCCAGCGCGTGGTGCTGGTGGACTTTCCGCACACCGAGATGAAATCCATCGGCTTCGTCACCAAGGTGCTGCGCGAAGCCGGCACCGGCCGCGAACTGGCCGCGGTGTACGTGCCGACCACGCCCAACCCGACGTCGGGCTACCTGGAGATCGTGCCGGTGGAGAAGATCACCCCGACCGACTGGAGCGTGGACCAGGCGATGAGCTTCATCATCTCCG
>CBIFVU010000064.1:0-17150 GCA_966185905.1 uncultured Lysobacter sp. | reverse complement strand
TTGGTGGAGCGGAGGAGGATCGAACTCCCGACCTTCGCATTGCGAACGCGACGCTCTCCCAGCTGAGCTACCGCCCCACATCAGGTCGGGAAGTCTAACGGGGAACGACGGGCTGCGCTAGCCCCGGCGGGGCCGGCACCGGCGGTGTTGATGCGGCCGCCGGGCCAGGCGCTGCCGCAGATACGGCGGCGTGGGCGTTGTGGTCCCGGTTCTGCGGCGGGTGCTGTGGGCCCACAGGCGGGGCGCCGAGCGTCTGGCGCCCATGCGCGGCACCGAGACAAAGGCACGGACCACGGCGCCGATGCCGTCGTACCCGCGTGGGCGGGCCTGTGGGCTCACGCTGCGGTGCCCGTGGCCGCCGCCCCGCAAGCCAGACGCCGGGGGCGCCCGCGCGGCGTTGTCAGCCGACCGCGGATGCCGGCAGCAGCGGCGCCAGGTCCGGCTCCAGCGCGGCGCGGCGCCAGCCGGCCAGGGCCTCGGGCCAGGTGCCGTGGTCGAGCAGGGCTTCCAGCCAGCGGCGCGAGGCCAGCACTCCATCGGGCAGGCCGAGGGCGGCGCTGCGCGCGGCCACCGCGTCCTGCAATTGGCGCAGGCGCTGTTTGTCGCGGGTCTCGGCGATGGCGGCGTCCGGGGCCTGGTCTTCGTCGGCCAGCGGGGTGTCCAGCGCGGCCCACACCGCCTCGGCCAGCTTGCGCGGGGCCTTGGGGTGGGCGTCGAGCAGGCGTTGCAAGGCGGCGCGGTCGGGCGGGGCCTGGCGGGCCAGGGTCACGGCCAGTTCGTTGTCCAGGATCCAACTGCGCGGCTTGTCGTTGTCGCGCGCGTAGCCGTCGCGCCAGCGCAGCAGGCGCACCAGCCGGCGCTGGGCCGGGCGGTCGAGGAACTGGGCGCTGCGCAGGGACAGGTGCGGCCAGCGCTCCGGCGCGTCCTGCTCGGCGTTGGCGACGGTGCGGGCGGCGTCCTCGGCCAGCCACTCGCGCCGGCCGAGCTGGCCGAGCAGGCCGTCCAGCGCGTCGTGCATGGCGAACAGGTGGCGCACGTCGTCGGCCGCGTATTCCAACTGCGAAGGCGACAGCGGCCGGCGCATCCAGTCCGAGCGGGTCTCGCCCTTGGCCAGGGCCACGCCGGTGAGTTGTTCGACCAGCTTCTGGTAGCCCAGGCCGCCGCCGATGCCGGCCAGGGCCGCGGCCTGCTGGGTGTCGAACAGCGGCTTGGGCACTACGCCGCAGCTGTGGCGGAAGGCCACCAAGTCCTCGCTGGGACTGTGGGCGATCTTGAGGATGGCGGTGTCGGCCAGGATCGGCGCCAGCGCCTGGGCCATGCCGGGGCGCAGCGGATCGACCAGCAGGATGGTCGGCTCGTCCTGGCCGTCGCGTTCGATGGCGATCTGCACCAGGGCCAGTTGCGGCCAGTAAGTGCGTTCGCGGATGAATTCGGTGTCCAGCCCGATCCGGGCGGGCGGGGTCTGGAAATGCGCGAGCAGCGCATCGGGCGTGGCGATCCAGTCGGGCATGTTTCCCATTCTTGCGTGTCTGCGTGGGCCTGGCCGCGCGCGCGGGTGTCCGGCGCGCCGCTGCGGCGGGCGAGCCATAGCCTACTACTCCAGGGCGCGGCGCCGCGCGGGCCGGCCGCACCGCCGGCGCCGGCCTGCCGGGATTAACCCGCGAAGCGATATGCTCCCCCGGATCGTGGAGGCAGCAGAGGTCGCCGGTTTGCGCGCATTGTGGGGGTCGGCCATTGTCGCGGTGGGCTTGTTGGCCGGGTGCACCGACCGGAGCGGTCCGGCGTCCCCGCAGCCGCCGGCGCGGGTGCCGATCGTGACGGTCAGCGCCGACCAGTCGGTCTCGCCCGTGCCGCCCTGGCGCGCGCCGGCGGTGGCGGTGGAGGAGGCCAACGCCGAGGCGCTGCGCAAGCGCGCCGCGGCCGCGCTCAAGGCCGGCGACCTGTACGCCAGCGCCGATTCGGCCATTCCCCTGTATCTGGCGCTGCGCGCCTTCGCGCCGGCCGACCGCGGCGTGGCCGCTGGGCTGGACCGGGCGATGGCGATGCTGCTGGTGGAGGGCGATGCGGCGCTGGAGCGCCTGGACGAGGAGCCGCTGGCCCTGCGCGATGCGCACCAGGCTGCGGCGGTGGCGCGCGCGGTGGCGCCGGAGCATCGCAAGGTCGAGGCTTTCCTGGCCCGGCTGGACCGCGCCGACCAGGCCCAGGAAGCCGACCGCCTGGGCGAGGAGGCGCTCAACGCCGGGCGCATCGGCGAGGACGGCGGCGGCGCGCTGGCGCGTTTCCGCGAGGCGCTGGAACTGCGTCCGGGCGATGCCCGCGCCCGCCAGGGCATCGCCGCGGCCGAGAGCGCGCTGATCCGGCGCGCCGAACTGGCTGCCGACCGCGACGACTACGCCGGCGCCGAGCGCTGGCTGGGCAAGGCCGCGCCGGTGCGGCCCAAGCTGTCCACCGTGGCCGATGCGCGCACGCGCATCGCCGCCCAGCGCCGGGCCCGGATCGGCCGCCTGCGCGACCTGGGCATCGCCGCGCTGCCCAAGTTCGGCGGCGTCGACGAGGCCCGCGGCCATCTGGCCACGCTGCTGCGCATCGCGCCCACGGGCGACCCGGCGGCGATCGAGCTGCGCGAGCGGATCGAGCTGACCACCCATTACGGCCTGTTCCGCCCGGGCCAGGTGTTCACCGATGCGATGAGCCTGGGCGGACGCGGCCCGGCGATGGTGGTGATCCCGCACGGCGCCTTCCGCATGGGCGCCGATGCCGAGGAGGCCGGCTCCAGCGATGCCGAGCGTCCGCTGCGCAACATCCGCTTCGAGCGCGGCCTGGCGGTGTCGCGCTACGAGATCACCGTCGGCGAGTTCCGCCGCTTCATGAATGCCACCAAGCACCGCGCCCGCGCCAGCCGGCGCGGCTATTCCACCGCCTACGATGAGCGCAGCGGCAATCTGGTGCGGCGCGGCGGGGTGGACTGGCGCTCGGATTACGCCGGCCGGCCGGCGGCCGACAACATGCCGGTGGTGCACGTCAGCGCCAAGGACGCGGTGGCCTATACCGAATGGCTGTCGGCCATCACCGGCCAGCGTTATCGCCTGCCCAGCGAGGCCGAGTTCGAGTATGCGCTGCGCGCCGGCACCCAGGGGCCGTACCCCTGGGGCGCGGGCGCGCCGCCGGCGCGGGTCGGCAACCTGACCGGCAGCGGCGATGCCTCGCCCAGCGGGCGGCGCTGGCGCAACGCCTTCCAGGGCTACGCCGACGGCGCCTGGGGGCCGGCGCCGGTGGGCCGGTTCGCGCCCAATGCATTCGGTCTTCACGACATGGCCGGCAATGTCAGCGAGTGGGTGGCCGATTGCTGGCACGACAACTACCGGCGCGCCCCGCGCGACGGCGCGGCCTGGTTCAACCCGGGCTGCCGCACGCGGGTGTTCCGCGGCGGCTCGTGGTCGAGCTCGCCGGCGCAGAGCCGCGCGGCGTGGCGGCAGGGGACCAGCGCGGACACCACCAACGGCCGCCTGGGCTTCCGGGTGGTGCGGGAGATTTGATCGCCGGCGCGCGCAGGCCATGATGCGATGCGCGCGCCGGGACAGGCAGGCGATGGGACGGGCGCAGGCCCGCGGACGACAGGTTTCGGGAGCACAGGCATGAGGATCGACCCCATGGGCAACGCGGGCCGGGCGCAGGGCGGCCGGCGCGGATTCGGCGGCTTCCGCTGGTGGATCCTGCTGCTGTTCGCCGGCTACGCGGCTTGGTCCTGGTTCGGCAGCGCGCAGACCGACCCCTATACCGGCGAGAAAGCGCACTACGGCGCCAGCGCCGACGAGGAAGTGCAACTGGGCGAGCAGGCCTTCGTGCAGGTGCTGCAGGACGCCAGGGCGCAGCAAGCGCTGCTGCCCTCCAACACGCCGCAGAGCCAGGATGTCAGCCGCATCGCCCAGCGCCTGATCGACAAGGTGCCGCAGGTGACCGAAGCGCTGGCGCGGCAGAACAACCAGGCCGCGCCCACCGACTACCGCGGCTTCAAGTGGAGCGTGGCGGTGATCGATTCGCAGCAGGCCAATGCCTTCTGCCTGCCCGGCGGCAAGATGGCGGTCTACACCGGCCTGCTGCCGGTGACCCAGAACCAGGACGCGCTGGCGGTGGTGATGGGCCACGAGATCGCCCACGCGCTGCTGCGCCACGGCTCCCAGCGCATGGCCCAGCAGAAGCTGGTGCAGATGGGCCAGCTCGCCGCGGGCATGGCGGTGGGCGGCATGGACCCGCAACAGCAGCAGATGATCATGGGCGCGCTCGGCGCCGGCGCGCAGTACGGCCTGGTGCTGCCCTACGGCCGCAACCACGAGACCCAGGCCGACAAAGTGGGCCTGATGCTGGCTGCGGCGGCCTGCTACGACCCGCGCCAGGCCATCGGCCTGTGGGAGCGCATGTCCCAGCTCGGCGGCGGCCAGCGCCCGCCGGAGTTCGCCTCCACCCATCCCGACCCGGCCAACCGCATCCAGACCCTGCAATCGCTGATGCCCGCAGCGCTGCAGTTCTACCAAGCCAACTGCGCCAACCAGCCGTTGCGCTGAGCAGACCCGCCCGCGGGCTGTTTTCAGGACGCAGCCAGCCCTCGCCAGACCATCGGAAAGACAAACAAAAGCCCGCCGAAAGGCGGGCTTTGTTGCACAAGGGCACAAGACCTGCCGCCCCGGCCAAGAACCCGTCGGCCCCCGCCGTTGCTTGCCGCAAGCCCGGGCCCGCCCCGGCGCGCCGAACCCGCCTTGGCGACTCCCGACTCCCAAATCCCAAATCCCGAATCCCGAATCCCCGCCCCTCAAAAACTCATGAACAACCCCCCGTTCACCGGAATGTTCGCCCCGGTGATGAAGCCGGCCTCCTCGGCGGTCAGGAACTCGACCGTGCGCGCGATCTCCGAAGGCTTGCCCAGGCGCCCGACCGGCACGGAGTCGACGATCTTGGCGCGGATCGGCTCGGGCACGGCCATCACCATCGCGGTCTCGCAATAGCCGGGCGAAACCGAATTGACCGTCACCCCCTTGCGCGCGACCTCGCGCGCCAGCGCCATGGTGAAGCCGTGCATGCCGGCCTTGGCCGCGGAGTAATTGGTCTGGCCGAACTGCCCGGTCTGGCCGTTGACCGAGCTGATGTTGACGATGCGGCCGAAACCGCGCTCGGCCATGCCATCGACGGTGTGGCGGCACAGATTGAACACGCCGTCGAGGTTGACGTCCATGACCTCGTCCCAGGCGCGCTTGTCCATCTTGCGCAGGCTGGCGTCGCGGGTGATGCCGGCGGCGTTGACCAGGATGTCGATACGGCCCTCGCGCTGGAGGATGCGCCCCAGCGCGGCGCCGCAATCGTCGTAGTCGGCGACGTTGGCCGCCTCGAAGCCGATGTCCAGGCCGTGCACGAGCTGGCCGAACTCGGCGATGCGCTCGGCGCGCGCGCCCAGGTCGAGCGCGACCACGCGCCGGCCGGCCTGGGCCAGGGCCTTGCAGATCTCGGTGCCGAGCCCGCCGATGCCGCCGCTGACCACGGCGATGCGTTTTTCCATGAGCGTGTTTTCCCCAAGGGCGGCCGGCAGCGGCCGCGGTGTGGCTTAGGCGGGCAGGGCGCCGCGGTGGTGCAGCGACTGGGTGTTGCGGGCGCGGCGGAGCGGACCGCGGCGCGCCCCGCGCCGTCCCCACGGCCGCGGGCGGTGCGCGCAGGCGGCGCGCAGCGCGATGGTGCGGTTCAGCGCTCGCGCTTGTCGGGCTTGGTGCCGGGCTTGGGCGCGACCGGCTGGCCCACGTTGCCGGAAAGGTTCTGCTGGAACTCTTTCCACAGGGTCAGGTTGCGCTCGGTGAGCTGGTTCATCATCGCCCACGGCGTCTGCCCGAGCATGCCGCCCATCTGGTTGCGGAACTGCTGTTGCTGGTCCAGGAACAACTGCATCGAGCGTTCCAGGTAATTGCCCATGAAGCCCTGCAGCGAATCGCCGTAGAAGCGGATGATCTGGCTGAGCAACTGGGTCGACAGCACCGGCTCGCCGTCCTGCTCGTGCTCGGCGATGATCTGCAGCAGCACTTGGCGGGTCAGGTCGTCGCCGGAGCGCGCGTCGCGCACCTCGAACTCCTCGCCGTCGACGATGAGCTGGCGCACGTCCTCGATGGTGATGTAGCTGGAGATCTCGGTGTCGTAGAGACGACGGTTCGGGTACTTCTTGATGACGCGGGTCGAGGCCATGGAGCTTTGGCTCTAAAATCGTGGTGCCTTGCAGCATGGCTCAGGGCGAGGGGGCTTGCAACTGGCAGCCGCGCGTTGGCGGCGGCGCGGTGCGGGCGGCGGCCGGCGGGAGAGGCGGCGCGGCTCGGCGGCGGCGCGGGTGAACAGGAGGAATCCCGGCGGAAACGCGTTTCCCGCCCGGCGTGCCGGCGCCCGGCGCGGCGCCGCTGGGCGAAACCGGTCGGTCGCGCGAAGTGTGCGCGCCGCCCGCCGGCGCGCGGCGTCTGCGGGCTGCGGCCGGCCCGCAGCGGCAGCGCGCATGGCCGAGCAGGCGCAGGCGTCCAGCGATGGCTTGCACGCGGGTCGGCCGGCCCGCTGCCGACGGGCCGTTGCCGGCGCGGTGCTTGCGATCCGCACGTTCGCCGGCCCGACCCAGCCCGGCGGCGTCGCCGCCCCGGGCCGTGGCCAGGCGCAGCGATCACCAGCCCATGTACTGGCCGCCGTTGGCCGACAGGTTGGCGCCGGTGATCCAGCCGGCCTCGTCGGGGATGAAGAAGCTGACCGCGTAGGCGATCTCCTCCGGCGAGCCCAGCCGGCCGGTGGGGATCTGGGCGACGATCTTGTTGCGCACTTCCTCGGGCACGGCCATGACCATGTCGGTGGCGATGTAGCCCGGCGAGACCGTGTTCACCGTGATCCCGAACTTGGCGTTTTCCTGGGCCAGCGAGATGGTGAAGCCGTGCATGCCGGCCTTGGCCGCGGCGTAGTTGGCCTGGCCGTACTGGCCCTTCTGACCGTTGATCGAGCTGATCTGCACGATCCGGCCCCACTTGCGCTCGCGCATGCCCTCGATCACCGGGCGGGTGACGTTGAAGCAGGAGTTGAGGTTGGTGGCGATCACCTCGGACCACTGCTGCGCGGTCATGCGGTGGAAGGTGGCGTCGCGGGTGATGCCGGCGTTGTTGACCAGGATATCGACCGGGCCGAGCTGGCGCTCGACCTCGCGCACCAGGGCCTGGGCTTGTTCGGCCGAGGACACGTCGCCCGGGGCGAGGGCGACGTCCACGCCCTGTTCCTTCAATTGCGCCTGCCAGGCCTGGGCCTTGGCCGGGTCGCGGTAGTTGGTAGCCACTTTGTGGCCCATCCGGGCCAGGCGCTGGACGATCGAAGTGCCGATGCCACCGGTGCCGCCGGTGACCAATGCAACGCGTGACTGCATGCTGTGCTCTCCATGACCGCGGTGCGCGGTCGCGGTTCGATTCTAGTCAGCATCCGCGCCAGGCGCGTTGTGCATCGCGGCGGAACCTGAAGGCGCGTGCGCGATCCGTGCCGGGGCGAACGCTTCGCGAGCGGCGGCGAGCAGATGTGTGACAGTGGCTACCTCGGCCAATGCCTCCGGCGCCTGGCCCAGCGCGGCCCAGGCCGCGCGCAGGGCGGGCAGCGGCTCGGCGGGGTCCAGCGGCCGGGCCGCGTCCGACTTGGACAGCTTGCGGCCCTGCGCATCCAGCAGCAGCGGCAGGTGGGCATAGCCCGGGGTGGGCAGGCCGAGCGCGCGCTGGAGCAGGATCTGGCGCGCGGTCGAGTCCAGCAAGTCGGCGCCGCGCACCACGTCGGTGATGCCCTGATCGGCGTCGTCCACCACCACCGCCAGTTGGTAGGCCCAGAAGCCATCGGCGCGGCGCAGGACGAAATCGCCGACCTCGGCGGCCACGTCCTGGGACTGGCGGCCGAGCAGGGCGTCGTCGAAGGCCACCGCCGCGCCGTCGGGCACGCGCAGCCGGATCGCCGGTTGCGGCGCGGCCGGGCCGCTGCGGCCGGCGCTGTCCACGCAGCGCCGGTGCACGCCGCCGGCGGCGGCCAGATCGCTGCGGCTGCAGCGGCAGGCGAAGGCCAGGCCCTGGTCCAGCAGGCGCTCGATGGCCGCCTGGTACAGCCGGTGGCGCTGGCTCTGGCGCACCACCGGCGCATCGCTGTGCAGGCCGAAGGCGGCCAGCGCGCGCAACTGGCGCTCGGCGGCGCCGGGAACTTCCCGCGGCGGGTCGAGGTCTTCGATGCGTACCAGCCATTGGCCGCCGCGGTGGCGCGCCAGCAGCCAACTGCCGAACGCCGCCAGCAGCGAACCGGCGTGCAGGTCGCCGGTGGGCGAGGGCGCGAAGCGGCCGCGATAGGCGGCCGGCGGCAGGGCGTGGGCGGGCACGGTTGGGTAGATGTCCGGATCGTGAACGGCGCCCGCGCCGGCGGCCGGGCCAGGATGGATTCTCGTTGAATTCACGGCCTTTTCGCCACATTGAGAAGCAGCGCCATTGAGTAGCGGGCGGCGCAACCGCCGGACAGGGACGTCGCACTGAAGCCGCGCACGGTGCGCGGCACTTCGAGTACGCACGACCATGTTCAAACGCATAGCCCTTTTCCTGGCCACCAACCTGGCCGTCCTGGTGCTGCTCGGCATCGTCATGTCGGTGCTGCAGAACGTCTTCGGCATCCGCCTGGGCAACCATGGCGCGATCCTGGTGATGGCTGCGGTGTTCGGCTTCGGCGGCTCGCTGATTTCGCTGCTGAGTTCCAAATGGATCGCCAAGCAGACCACCGGCGCCTACGTGATCGAGCAGCCGCGCAACGCCGACGAGCAGTGGCTGGTGCAGACCGTGCGCCGCCAGGCCGAGATGGCCGGCATCGGCATGCCCGAGGTCGCCATCTACGACGCGCCGGAGATCAACGCCTTCGCCACCGGCGCCAACCGCAACAACTCGCTGGTGGCGGTGTCCACCGGACTGCTGCGGGCGATGAACAAGGACGAGGCCGAGGCCGTGCTAGCGCACGAGGTCAGCCACGTGGCCAACGGCGACATGGTGACCATGGCGCTGGTGCAGGGCGTGCTCAACACCTTCGTGCTGGTGGCCGCGCGCGTGGTCGGCGGCTGGATCGATGCGATGATGAGCGGCGGCCGCGAATCGCGCGGCCCGGGCCTGTTCTACTTCGTGGCCGTGTTCGTGCTGGACATCGTCTTCGGCCTGCTGGCCAGCATCATCGCCATGGCGTTCTCGCGCTATCGCGAGTTCCGCGCCGACGCCGGCGGTGCGCGCCTGGCCGGCCGCGAGAAGATGATCGCGGCGCTGCGCCGGCTGTCGCAGACCTATGGCGAAAGCACCCTGCCCAAGCAGGTGCAGGCCTTCGGCATCAGCGGCGCGGTCGGCCACGGCCTGGGCAAGCTGATGCGCAGCCATCCGCCGCTGGAAGAGCGCATCCAGGCCTTGATCGACGCGCCGCCGGAGCGGGCCGGCCAGCGCGCGGCGGTGTGAGGCGCCGGGCCCAAGCGCAGGCGGGCACCGGCGCCTGCTTCCAAACCCAACCCCCATCCCCAAAACCGAACCCAAAGCAAAAGCCCGCCTTCCGGCGGGCTTTTGCGTGCGTGAGCCGGGCGGCGGCGCCGCCGCCCGCCGTGCCAATCCCGAATCCCGAATCCCCGCCCCTCACTGAAACTCGTAGTCCATCTCCGGCCCCGCCGCCGCCAGGAAATGGCCTTGCGCGTAGTCGATGCCGGCAGCGAACAGGAAGCTCATGCTGGCCGCATCCTGCACGAACTCAGCGATGGTCTGCCGGCCCAGCTCGCGCGCCTTGTCGGCGATCTCGCGGACGCGCTGCTGGTGGTCGGGATTGCTGGTGAGCTCTTCCATGTAGCCGCGGTCGATCTTCAGGAAGGCCGCGTCGAAGTGGTTGAGCAACTGGAACGAATTCAGGCCGGCGCCGAACTGCTCCAGGCCCACGCGCACCCCATACTGGTAGATGCGCGACTGGAACTCCTGCGCCGCGCGCAGGTTGGTGAAGACCTTGGACTCGGGCAACTGCAGCACCAGCAGTTTGCCGTCCGCGCCGTGCTTGGCCAGTTGCTCGACCACGTGCTGCTGCAGGCTCTCGTCCTGCAGCGAGGCCTGGGTGATCTTGACCAGCAGGGTGGTGCGGCGGCCCTGGCGCATGCGCTCGCCGATGATCTGGATGGCCTTGCCGACCACCCAGCGGTCGATTTCCCACAGCAGGCCGTGCTCCTCGGCGATCTGCAGGAACGACAGCGGCTGCACCAGCTCGCCGCTTTCCTCGGCGCCGGGCGCCTGCATGCGCAGGTAGGCCTCGTACATTTCCAGCGGTTCGCCGTGCAGGTTGATCAGCGGCTGGTAGTTCATCACGAAGCGGTCGGCGTCCAGCGCGTCGCGGATGCGCGCGACCCAGGCGGCGATGCGCTCCTCCTCGGCGCGGTCGGCCGCGCCGGGGTCGAACAGTTCGATCCGGTTGCCGCCGATGTCGCTGGCCGACTGCAGGCATTGGCTGGCCTTGCCCAGCACCGCGGTGACGCTGGCGATCTTCTCGCCGATCTGCACGCCGCCGACGCTGGCGGTAGCGCTGAGGGCGAGCTGGCCGGCCTCGACCACGTGGTCGGCGAAGGCGGCGCGGATGCCCTCGGCCAGGGTCTGGGTGTGGGAGTGGTCGCTGTGGCGGGTGAGCACGGCGAACTGGTGCTCGCCGAAGCGCGCGACGATGTCCTCCGCGCCGATCGCGGTGCGCAGGCGCTCGCCGCAGGCGGCGATCAACTGGTCGGCCTGGTCCAGGCCGATTTCCTGCAGCAACTGCGCGTAGTGGTCCGGCTGGACCAGCAGCAGGCCGTGGTGGGCGGCGTTCTGGGCCGCGTCGGAGACCGCGTCCTCCAGCGCATGCAGGAAGGTGGCGCGGTTGAGCAGGCCGGTGACCTGGTCGCGCTGGCGCAGGGCTTCGACTTCGCGCGCCAGTTCCGGGTCGATCTCCTGCCGGCGCAGCACCACTTGCAGGCAGTGCTCGCCCTCGTAGGTGGCCGGGGTGAACTCCATCACCGCCGGGAAGGCGTTGCCGTCCAGCGCGCGGGCCTGGGTCTCGTAGCTCGGCGGCGGCGGCTCGCCCTTGCTCAGGCGCTTGAGCAGTTGCTTGAATTCGTCCACCTGGCCCGGGGCGACCATGTCCAGCAGGGACATGCCCTCGATGTCCTCGAAGGACTCGAAGCCGAAGATCTCCAGGTAGGCCGCGTTGGCGCGGATGTGCATGCCTTCGTGGATGTAGGCGATGGGATCGCGCGAGGAGTCGATCAGCGCGTCGCAGCGGCGCTCGGTTTCGCGCACCTGGGCCTCCAGGCGGCGCAGCGAGCGGCGCGCTTCCAGGTCGGTCCATTCGGCGCGCACCGCATTCTGCAGGTGGGCGGCGTTGGAGCGCAGGACCACGCCGCGCGCGCCGATCTCCAGCGCGGCCAGCAGCGAGGCGTCGTCCACCGAGTCCATCAGCACCAGCACCGGCAGGTCCTTGCCGCTGGCGTCCACCGCCTGCATCAGCTTGAGCAGGGACACGTTGCGCGAGCCGCGCGCGGCCAGCACCAGGTCCGGGGTGTGCTGCAGGATCAGCGCCGGCAGCTCTTGTTCGTTCTCCGGCCGCGTGGGCCGCACCGCGATGCCGTTGTTGCGCAGCGCGCTGACGATGGCCTCGGCCGCCTCGACGCTGTCGTCGACGATCAGCAGGCGCAACACCATGTCTTTGCCGAATTGCATTGACCACCTCCGTGGGCCGGGTTTATGACACGAAGCGCCGGCCTCGTCCACGCAGGGACGAAAATATGTGACCCGTTATAGGGTTCGATCGCGCGGGACGGGCGCCTTCGCGCCGTCGTGCGGGCCATCCCCCCGGCGCCCGCTGGACCGCCCCGCGCTCCCCGATCAAACCCCAGCCAGATTACAACCTTACAACGGACGCTTGCCCGGGTCGCCTGCCACTTCCTGCACCAGCTTGGGCACCAGGTAGCCGGACAGGCGCGCGGCCAGGGCGCGGTGCAGGCTGCGCGCGCGCTCGTCGTTGATCTGGAAATGGGCCGCGCCCTGCACCCGGTCGAGCTGGTGCAGGTAGTACGGCAGCACGCCGGCGGCATAGCCGCGTTCGCTCAGATCGGCCAGCGCGTCCACGCTGTCGTTGACCCCGCGCAGCAGCACGGCCTGGTTGAGCAAGCTCGCGCCGGCCGCGCGCAGGCGCGCCATCGCCGCGTCCACGCTGGCGTCGAACTCGTTGGCGTGGTTGGCGTGCAGCACCACCGCCACCGGCCAGGGCAGGGCCGCCAGCCACTCGACCAAGGCCGCGTCCACGCGTTCGGGCAGCACGATCGGCAGGCGGGTGTGGATGCGCAGGCGCTTGAGGTGGCCGATGCCGGCCAGCGCGGCCGTCAGTTCGGCCAGCTTGGGCGTGGCCAGCGACCAGGGATCGCCGCCGGAGAGGATGACCTCGTCGATGCCCGGGTCGGCGGCGATGGTCGCCACCGCGTCGCGCCAGCCGGCCGCGGCTGCGGTTTCCTCGGCATAGGGGAAGTGGCGGCGGAAGCAGTAGCGGCAGTGGATGGCGCAACTGCCGGTGGCGATCAGCAGGGCTCGGCCGCGGTATTTGCGGATCACGCCGTGGCCGGCCTTGGCTGCGCTGTCGCCGACTGCGTCCAGGCTGAAGCCGGGCATCGGGCGCAGTTCCTCGTCCAGCGGCAACACCTGGCGCAGCAGCGGGTCGGCGGAGTCGCCCGGGCGCATGCGCGCCAGGAAGCCGCGCGGCACCCGCAGCGGGAACTGGGCGGCGGCCTGCTCGGACAGCCCCGGGACCCGGCCGGACAGCTCCAGCAGGGCCAGCAGCTCGCGCGGGTCGCGCACCGCATCGCGCCACAGGGCCTGCCAGCGCGGCGGCGCGGCGGCGCCCTCGGCGGCGGCTGGGTGCGGGAGGGGATGCGCAGCGGGTATCATGCGGGGCTAGCCTTCAGGGTTCCGGACCGGTGCCCGGGTCCCGCCCGTTGCGGCAAGCCGCTGCGGACGGGGCCGGCGCAGCCCGACATTCTAGCCCTTCGCCGGCAAGGCGGCCCCCGGCGCGAGCCGGCCGGCCCCGCGGCAGGGCCGGCGGGGGCGGCGCCGGGACGACGGCAAGCGGCGCGGCCGGCCTCGGGCCGGGGCGACGGACCCCTTTCATCACCGCCACATTCTCATTCGCAGGAGTTGCAAGCATGGCCAGCCTGGGCATGAACGACGTCAAGACCGGACAGAAGATCCTGGTCAACAACGACCCGTGCATCATCACCGAGACCGAATACGTCAAGCCGGGCAAGGGCCAGGCCTTCACCCGCATCAAGTTCCGCAACATCAAGTCCGGCCGCGTGGTGGAAATGACCATGAAGGCCACCGACTCGGTCGACGTGGCCGACGTGGTCGATACCGACATGCAGTACCTCTACAGCGACGGCGAGTACTGGCACTTCATGAACCAGGAGTCCTTCGAGCAGGTCCAGGCCGACAAGGCCGGCATGGGCGGCGCGGAGAAGTGGCTCAAGGGCGAGGAAGAGTGCGTGGTGACGCTGTGGAACGGCGTGCCGATCGCGGTGCAGCCGCCGAACTTCGTCGAGCTCAAGATCACCGAGACCGATCCCGGCGTGCGCGGCGACACCTCCGGCGGCGGCGGCAAGCCGGCCACCCTGGAGACCGGCGCGGTGGTGCGCGTGCCGCTGTTCGTCGGCCAGGAGGAAGTGATCAAGGTCGATACCCGCTCGGGCGAGTACGTCAGCCGGGTCAAGTGATCCCCGGCGCGCCGGCGCCCGCCTCGTGCGCGGGCGCCCGCGCGGCGCAGCCCGAGGCGGCGCCGTTGCGATAGGCCGCAGATCGCTGGCCGCTGTGTGCGGCCGCGGCACGGCTGCGGCGCCATCCCCGGCGCGCCCGCGGCCGCGCAGGCGTCGCCGCCGCCGGCCCGGACGTCCCGGGCCGCGCGGCATCCGCCCGGCTCTCCAGCCGGGCTCCACCCGCCAGACCAAGAGCGAGCGCAGATGACCCACGAGCCGATTCCGCCCCTTTCCTGCGACCTGGTGATCGAAGCGGGCTGGGTGGTGCCGGTCGAACCGCATGCGGTGGTGCTGGAAGACCATGCCGTGGCCATCGCCGATGGCGCCATCGTGGAGGTATTGCCGACCGCGCAGGCGCGCCAGCGCTACCGCGCCGCCGAGACCGTGAGCCGGCCCGAGGCCGCGCTGATCCCCGGCCTGGTCAACGCCCACACCCACAATCCGATGACCCTGCTGCGCGGCATCGCCGACGACCTGCCGCTGATGCAATGGCTGCAAGGCCATATCTGGCCGGTGGAAGCGGCGGTGATCGGACCGCAGTTCGTCGAGGACGGCATCGCCCTGGCCATCGCCGAGATGCTGCGCGGCGGCACCACCTGCGCCAACGAGAACTACTTCTTCCCCGACGTGCAGGCCGCGGTCTACAAGCGCCACGGTTTCCGCGCCCGGGTCGGCCTGCCGGTGATCGATTTCCCCACCGCCTGGGCCAAGACCTCGGAGGAATACTTCGACCGCGCCGGCGAGGTCCACGACCTGTGGCGCGATGACCCGCTGGTGGCGACCGCCTTCGCCCCGCATGCCCCCTACACGGTCAGCGATGCCAATTTCGAGCGCATCCGCATGCTCGCCGACCAGCTCGACCTGCCCATCCACCTGCACACCCACGAGACTGCGCAGGAAGTGGCCGACTCGCTCAAGCTGCACGGACAGCGCCCGTTGGCGCGGCTGGACCGGCTGGGCCTGGTCACCGACCGCCTGATCGCCGTGCACATGACCCAGCTCACCGACGCGGAGATCGCCCTGTGCGCCGAGCGCGGGGTCAGCGTGGTGCATTGCCCCGAATCCAACCTCAAGCTGGCCTCGGGCTTCTGCCCGGCCTGCAAGCTGCAGCGCGCCGGAGTCAACCTGGCCATCGGCACCGACGGCTGCGCCAGCAACAACGACCTGGACATGTTCGGCGAGACCCGCACCGCGGCGATCCTGGCCAAGGCCGTGGCCGAGGACGCTTCGGCCCTGGACGCCTTCAGCGCGCTGCGCGCGGCCACCCTGGGCGGCGCCCGCGCGCTGGGCTTCGAGGCGCGGATCGGTTCGATCGAGCCGGGCAAGCAGGCCGACCTGGTCTGCGTGGACCTGGGCCAGTTGGAGACCCAGCCGCTGCACCACGCGGTCTCGCAGTTGATCTACGCCACCGGCCGCCACCAGGTCAGCGATGTCTGGATCGCCGGCCGCGCCAAGCTGCGCGAGCGGGCATTGGTGGAGATGGACACCGCCGCGCTGATCGCCAACGCGCGCCAATGGCGCGAGCGCATCGCCGCGATCCGGCGCTGAACGCCGCGCCCTCGCGCCGCCTTGACGCCGGCGGCGCGGGATTGCCCCACACTGACGGCGTCCGCGCCGGCCGCGGCCGGGCGGACGCCGAGCCGAGACGATGAGTCCGCAACGACGAGCAGGTCCATGAGCGCAGCCAGCCACGCACAGTCCACTCCCTCCGGCGCCGCCGAGGGCGACAATTTCAGCCAGGCCGAGCTGGACAAGTTCGGCGCCCTGGCCAATCGCTGGTGGGACCCGGACGGCCCGCAGAAGCCGCTGCACGCGCTCAATCCGGCGCGATTGGGCTATCTCGCCGAACGCGTTGCGCTGCGCGGCGCCAAGGCCCTGGACGTGGGCTGCGGCGGCGGCTTGCTGAGCGAGGCCCTGGCCCAGGCCGGCGCCGAAGTCACCGCCATCGACCTGGCCCCGGAGCTGATCAAGGTGGCCAAGCTGCACCGCCTGGAAACCGGCGTGGCGGTGGACTACCGGCTGCAGTCGGTGGAATCGCTGGCCGAGCAGATGCCGGCGCAGTTCGATGCGGTCGCCTGCATGGAGATGCTCGAGCACGTGCCCGATCCGGCTGCGATCGTGGCCGCCTGCGCGCGCCTGCTCAAGCCCGGCGGGCGGCTGTTCCTGTCCACCCTCAACCGCACGCCGGCGGCGTTCGCGCTGGCCATCGTCGGCGCCGAGTACGTGGCCCGGCTGTTGCCGCGCGGCACCCATCAATACCGCGATTTCATCAAGCCCTCCGAGCTGGCGGCCTGGCTGCGCGCGGCCGGCCTGGAACTGGAGGATGTCAGCGGGCTGATGTACGAGCCCTGGCGCAACGCGGCGCGGGTGGTCTCGCGCACCGACGTCAATTACCTGGCCTGCGCGCTCAAGCCGGACGCAGCGGCATGAGCGCGTCCGGCCTGGACTCCGCCGGCGCGCACGGCACTGCCTCCGGCCCGGTGTCCGCCGGTGCGGGCAACGCCGCGCCGGCGCCGACCGGCCGCGCCGGTTTCCCGCGCGCGGCCTTGTTCGATCTGGACGGCACCTTGCTCGACAGCGCACCGGACATGCTGGCCGCGGTCGAGCGCATGCGCCGCGCTGCCGGGCTCGGGCCGATGTCCCTGGACGCGCTGCGTCCGCACGTGTCCAAGGGCGCGCGGGCGATGCTCGGCGCGGCCTTCCCCGACCTCGACGCGGCCGCGCGCGAAGCCCGCGTGCCCGAGTTCCTGGCCCTGTACGAGCAGGAACTGGGCCGCCACGGCGCACCCTTCGACGGCGTGGAGGCGATGCTGGCCGCACTGGAGGCCGCCGGCGTGCCCTGGGGCATCGTCACCAACAAGCCCGAATACCTCGCCCGCCAGTTGATGCCGCTGCTGGGCTGGCAGGACCGCTGCGCGGTGCTGATCGGCGGCGACACCCTGGCCGCGCGCAAGCCCGACCCGCTGCCGCTGCGGGTGGCGGCCGAGCGCATCGGCGTGGCCGCCGGCGCCTGCGCCTATGTCGGCGATGACGAGCGCGACATCCAGGCCGCGCGCGCGGCCGGCATGGCTTCGGTGGTCGCGCTGTGGGGCTATCGCCTGGACCAGGACGATCCGGTGGCCTGGCAGGGCGACGTGTTGATCGAACAGCCCGGCGAACTGGCCTCGGCGCAGGCGTGGCCGACGCTGCGATGAACCCGTCCGGCGGCAATGGAGCGGGCGCTGGCGGCCTTCCCGGCGCGCCCGGCGACGGGCGCACCGGTGCATCGCGACCGATCGCTGCTCCCAGTGTGGAGGCCCCGGCCACGCCT
>CBIFVU010000063.1:0-17275 GCA_966185905.1 uncultured Lysobacter sp. | reverse complement strand
GACCTGGGGAGGGGTCGTTCGCTCCGGGGGATCACTCCAGGGGAGGGAGAGATCGGCGACAGACGTTGCATCTGTCGCGACCTATATGACCATCCGCCACATGGATAGTTCGTGAAGATCCAGGTTAATAAAATGTTGGATTCAGGGCCGATTCATTAAGCCGCACCCAGCAAAATCAATGGGTTCCGCTGGATCAATGCGCTTCGTCCCAGTTAATACCGACCCCAGTGTCCACAACCAGGGGCACTCTCAGACGAGCGGCGCCGGCCATGCGGCGGGTCGCCTCGGCCACCAGGGTCTCCACGAAGCCGGCCTCGACCTCGAACACCAGTTCGTCGTGCACCTGCAGGATCATCAGCGCGCGCTCGCGATGATCGGCCAGCCAAGCGTCGATGTCGATCATCGCGCGCTTGATGATGTCCGCCGCGGTGCCCTGCATCGGCGCGTTGATCGCTGCGCGCTCGGCGCCGGCGCGCAGGCCCTGGTTGGAGGCCTTGATGTTCTCCAGGTACAGGCGCCGGCCGAACACCGTCTCCACGTAGCCTTTGTCGCGCGCGTCCTGGCGGGTGCGCTCCATGAAGTCGCGCACGCCGGGGTAGCGGCTGAAGTACAGGGCGATGTAGTCCTGCGCCTCGGTCCGGCCGATGCCGAGCTGGCGTGCCAGGCCGAACGCGCTCATGCCGTACATCAGGCCGAAGTTGATCGCCTTGGCCGCGCGGCGCTCGTTGCCGCTGACCTCCTCCAGCGAGGCCTTGCCGAAGACTTCCGCGGCCGTGGCGCGGTGCACGTCGGCGCCGGATTCGAACGCGCGCACCAGGCCGGCGTCCTCGGACAAGTGGGCCATGATCCGCAACTCGATCTGCGAATAGTCGCAGGCGACCAAGCGCCGCCCTTCCGGGGCGACGAAGGCGCGGCGGATGCGGCGGCCGTCGTCGGTGCGGATCGGGATGTTCTGCAGGTTCGGGTCGCTGGAGGCCAGGCGGCCGGTGGCGGCGCCGGCCTGGTGGTAGCTGGTGTGCACCCGGCCGGTGTGCGGGTTCACCATTTCCGGGAGCTTGTCGGTATAGGTATTGCGCAGCTTGGCCAGGCCGCGGTACTCCAGGATGATGCGCGGCAGCTCGTGTTGGTCGGCGATGGCTTCCAGGGCTTCCTCGTTGGTGCTGGGCTGGCCGGTGGACGTCTTCACCAGCACCGGCAGCTTGAGCTCGTCGAACAGCAGCGCCTGCAATTGCTTGGGCGAATCCAGGTTGAAGCTGCGCCCGGCCAGTTCGGTGGCCTTGAGCTGGGCTTCGAGCATGCGCTTGCCCAGGTCCTGCGATTGCCGGCGCAATTCCTCGCCGTCGACCTTCACGCCGTTGGCTTCCACCCGCGCCAGCACCGGCACCAGCGGCATCTCGATCTCGCGGTAGACCCGCTCCAGCGCCGGCTCGGCCGCCAGGCGCGCGCCGAGCACCTGGTGCAGGCGCAGGGTCACGTCGGCGTCCTCGGCGGCATAGGCGGTGGCGTCGTCGATGGCGACCTGCGAGAACGGGATCTGCTTGGCGCCCTTGCCGGCCACGTCGGCGTACTTGATCGTGTCGTAGCCCAGGTAGCGCTTGGCCAGCGAGTCCATGTCGTGGCGGCTGGCGGTGGCGTTGTAGACGAAGCTCTCCAGCATGGTGTCGTCGGCGTAGCCGGCCACCTCCACGCCGTGGCGGCGCAGCACGTGCAGGTCGTACTTGCCGTGCTGGCCGAGCTTGCGCCGGGCCGGGTCGGCGAACACCGGCGCCAGCGCCGCCAGCACCGCCTCGCGGTCGAGCTGGGCCGGCGCGCCGGGGTAGTCGTGGCCGAGCGGGAGATACACCGCGCGGCCGGCCTGGGTGGCGAAACTCAGGCCGACCAGGTTGGCCTGCATCGGGTCGAGCGAATCGGTCTCGGTGTCGAAGGCGAACTCGTCGCTGGCGCGCAGCGCCGCGGCCAGGGCGTCGAGCTGGGGCTGGGCGAGGACGGTCTCGTACTCGCCCTTGGCCGCGAGCGCGGCATCGGGCGCCTCGGCCGGGCCGCCGCCGCGGGCGTGGCCGGCGGCGGTGGCGCGCAGGCCGGCGCGGTCGGCGGCCACGTCGTTGGCGGTGGCCGCGCCTTCCAGCTCGCGCAGGGCCTGCTTGAAGCCGTAGCGCGCGTACAGCGCGCGCAGGGCCTCGGCGTCGCGGTCGCGCAAGGCCAGATCGGCCGGACCGCGGTCGAGCGCGACATCGGTCTTGATGGTCGCCAGCCGCCGGTTCAGCGGCAACCGGCCCAGCGCGGCGCGCAGGTTGTCGCCGATCTTGCCCTTGATCTGGCCGGCATGTTCCATGACCCCGTCCAGGGTGCCGTACTCGGCCAGCCACTTGGCCGCGGTCTTGGGGCCGCACTTCTCCACGCCGGGGATGTTGTCCACGCTGTCGCCCATCAGCGAGAGCAGGTCGATGACCTGGTCGGCGCGCACGCCGAACTTGGCGATCACCGCTTCGTCCGAATCCATGCGGCTGCCGGTCATGGTGTTGACCAAGGCCACGCCCGGGCGCACCAGTTGGGCGAAGTCCTTGTCGCCGGTGGAGATGGTCACGTCGATGCCCTGGCCGTGCGCGTCCAGGGCGAGGGTGCCGATCACATCGTCGGCCTCCACGCCGTCCACCCGCAGGATCGGGATGCCCAGCGCCTGGACGATCTCGCACATGGGCTGGACCTGGGCGCGCAGGTCCTCGGGCATGGGCGGGCGATTGGCCTTGTAGTGCGGGTCCAGGTCGTCGCGGAAGGTCTTGCCGGGCGCATCGACGACGAAGGCCACGTAGTCCGGGCGTTCGTTCAGGGTCGCGCGCAGCATGTTGACCACGCCGAACAGAGCGCCGGTGGGCTCGCCGGCGTCGTTGCTCAACGGCGGCAACGCATGGAAGGCGCGGTAGAGATAGCTGGAGCCATCGATCAGGACGAGTCGTTTCATGCCGTCGATTCTACGCCCGGCCGTCGCCGGCGCTGCGATGGGCCGCCCGGGCCGGGGTCCGCACGGCGGCAGTGATCTCGCCGGCCGCCGCTGCGCGCACGCACACTGCGCCCCCCGCGGCGTATGCTGGTGGGCCTGTGACACGGAGAACCGCCATGCGCACCCCCCTTGCGCCCGCGCTCGCCCGCGCCGTCCCCCTGGCCGCCCTGCTCGCCCTGGCCGGCTGCGCCAGCACCGGCGCGGCCGCCGACGACCCGACCGCCGGCCTGAGCAATCCCGAGATCCGCACCCGCACCGTCGAGAACGGCGACACCATCGAGGAGTACCGGGTCGCCGGCCAATTGCGCGCGGTCAAAGTGACTCCGGCCCGCGGCCCGGTCTATTACCTGGTGGACGAAAACGGCGACGGCCGCCTGGACAGCAGCAAGGGCGAAGGCACCGTCTCTCCGGTGTATTTCAAGCTGTTCAGCTGGTGAGCCCCGCCCGCTCGCGCCTCATTGCTCCTTGGCTCTCCATTCGCCGCCCATGATCAAGACCATTACCGGCGACACCGACCTGCGCGCGGTCTGGCCGCTGGTGTCGCAGCTGCGGCCTGAGTTCGACCAAACGCGGTTCCTGGCGCAGATGCACCGCCAGATCGCCCAGGGCTGCCGGGCGACGGTGCTCTACGACGCCGAGGGGACGCCGCGCGCGTTCGCGTGCTGGCGGGTGATGGAGATGCTGGCGGTGGGGCTGCATGTGTACGTGGACGATCTGATCGTGGACCAGAACGTGCGCAGCCAGGGCTACGGCAAGACGATGCTGGGTTGGCTCAAGGCCGAGGCGCGGCGGCTGGGCTGCGCGCGGCTGCAGTTGGATTCGGGCACCCAACGCCAGGATGCGCATGCCTTCTACCTGCGCGAGCGGCTGCGGATCGAAGCCTTCCATTTCGGCATCGCGCTGGACTGAACCGGCCACAGCGGGCCTGCGCGGCCGGTGCGCGGGCCGCGGCCGCGCGGCGCGGCGCAGGCGCGCGGGCACAGGCGGGCCGCGGCGATCCGCGCTAGGCTGCCGACGTCGCCATGGACGGGCCTGCGCGCCCAAGGACAGGGTCATGCTCGGATTCCACCGCTCGCCGTCGCTGCGCCTGCCGCGCGCTGCGCGGCCCCGTGCCTTGCGTTGGCTGGCGCCGTGCCTGGCGCTGCTGCTGGCCGCCTGCGGCGAGCCCACGGCCGATCTGTCCCAGCCGCAGGCGTATCACCGCGACGGCGTGCGCATGCAGATTCCGGGCAACTGGAAGTTGGTGGAGGACGAACGCGTGGACGGCGACCACTACCTGACCGTGGAAAGCCCCGGCGCAGCGGTGTTCCTGGCGATGGTCCAGGCCGGCCCGGGCCTGGAGCTGGCCGATTTCGCCCGCAGCTTCTCCAGCGAAGCGCAGAAGGGCCTGCCGGCGGGCATGAGCGGGCGCAGCCGGTTCGAGCCGGGCGCGGCAGACGACGGTGTGCTGCGCGAGCACTACGAAGTCAGCCTGGCCGGGGTGCGGGTGCCGCACCAGCGCGAGTACCGGCGGATCACCGGCGCGCATCGCACCGCCTACCTGGTCACCCAGAGCGCGACCGAAGATCTGGCCCGCACCCAGCCCGGCTTCGACCTGCTGCTCAAGTCCTTCGTCCTGTCCGAACTGCGGCGCGAGCCGGGCGAGGCCGCCAGCGCGCAGGGCCAGACGGGTGCACCCGAAGCGGTTGCGCCCGAGGCGGCGGGGCCGGACCCCGCTGGCGCCTAGCGCGCCCGTCCGCGACGGCGGCCGGGCTGCCTAGACTTGGCAGCGGCTGCGCAGGCCCAGCGCGCGGGCGATCTCGCGCCAATCGAAGGCACCCACGGCCTGGTCGTCGTGCACGGCGTAGAACACGCCGTCGGGGAAGCGGGTGGAGCCGGCCTGTTGCAGCCATACCCCGTCGGTATTGGCCACCCGGCGCCCGGCGAAGGCGCCCAGGTGGCGCAGGCTGGCGCGGTCGAACACGTGGAACAGGCTGCGGTCCTTGTACTGGTCGGTGGCGATCCAGTACCCGCTGCCGTCCTCGCACTGCCATAGCGCGATGCCTTCGGCCTGGGCCTTGAACAAGCCCAGGCCCAGGGTACGGCCGCGGTAGGCGCCGTCCAGGCCGTACTCGCGCAGGGCGGTGCCGGTGGCCAAGTCTTCCTCGGCGATCAGCAAGCGGTCGTGGGCGGGATCGCCCCAGACCGACTCGGGCACGCGGATCGCGCCCTCGGCGCCGGTGTCGCCGAACGCGCCGAGCGCGCGCGCCTGCACGCGCCCTGCATCGATGCGCAGTTCGTAGCGCTGCATGCGCTGGCCCAGCTCGGCCAACGGCGGCGGGATCTCGTCGCCGTTGGCGTCCTCGCCGGCCATGTAGGCGTCGCTGACGATGGCCTCCAGCACGCCCGGCGCGCGCTGGCGCACCCACAGGCCGTAGGGCTGGCGCAGCCGGTCCTGGCCGAAGGCGCCGAGCGGTCGCAGTTGCGGCGTGCGCGTGTCGGCCACGCCGGGCCGCGCGTCGCCGGCCGGCGGCAGGCTCAGGGCCAGCACCTGCACGCGGCGGTTGTCGCGCTCCACCACCAGGGCCAGGTCGCCGGCGACGACGATGCCGTTGGGGCGGCGGAACTGGCCCAGCGCGTCGCCGCTGCGGCCGAACTGGCCGCGACGCTCGCCCTGGTCGCCGTCGTAGATCGCCAGGCCGTCGCCCTCCTTGGCCGTGGCCAGCAGCCACAGGCGGCCGTCGGGGGCGCGCCAGGCGGCGGGCGAGTCGAGATTGTCGGCCGGAGTGGATGCGGTGACGAAGGCCTCGGCGACCACGCGGTGAGGCAGGCCGGCGCGGGCCAGCAAGGGATCGGCCGCCTCGTCCTTGCGTTCGTCGGGCTCGCGCTGCGGTGCCGGGCGTTCGGGGGCGGCAGCGGTGCGCGGCGTCTCGGGCGTAGCGCAGGCGCCCAGCAGCAGCGCGGCGGCCAGCCCGGCCAGGAGGGAACGCTTCGGCATGCCTTGGGTCCGCGAGGTGTCGAACCGCCAGCGTTATAGGCAACGCAGATGCAGGTTTGATGACAAGCCGCGGCGCTGCGGGCCGCGCCACGGCGGGGACCGCCTGCGCGCAGGCGGCATCGGCGGCCTGGCGATCGCTTTCGGCGCCGCCTTCGCCGGCGCGCGTCATCGTCCTGCCATCGCTTGGACTTACAACGCTCCGACTCTTCACCCGGCTTCGTCCATGCGCCCTGAGCTCCTCCGCACGCTGCGCGTCCGCGCCCTTGCCGCCGCGCTCGCCGCGGCCTTCGCCGCACCCGCCTTCGCCGCCGACGGCCCCGCGCCCGGCCCGGCCGGGGAGGCCGCCGCGACCGAACTGGACCGGGTCACCGTCACCGGCGAGATCGCCTACCGCGACCGCAGCCAGGCCACCGCGCCGACGCTGAGCTACGGGCTGGACTATTTCCAGCGCTTCGAGCCGCTGACCGTGGGCGACATGCTCAAGCGCGTGCCCAGCGTGGGCTTCGTCTCCGACGTGCTGGAGTACGACGGCGCGCGCCTGCGCGGCCTGGATCCGGGCTATACCCAGATCCTGATCAACGGCAAGCGCGTGCCTGGCGCCGGCGGCGACCGTTCGTTCTACGTCGACCGCATTCCCGCCGAGCTGGTCGAGCGCATCGAGATCGTGCGCAGCCCCAGCGCCAACCGCTCCGGCGACGCGGTGGCCGGCGCGCTCAACATCGTCCTGCGCGATGCCCATGAGTTCGACGGTGGCTATCTGCGCGCCGGCGCCCTGTATTTCGACGACGGCAAGACCAAGCCGGTGCTGGGCGCGGTAGGCAGCGGCGAGTTCGCCGGCGGCCGCCTGCTCGGCGGCCTGAACGTGCAGGGCCGGCACAACCCCAAGCGCAAGCGCAGCGACCGCTTCGACGGCCTGGACGGCGAGTTCGTCGACCGCGAGGATCAGAGCGACGTGCGCGATGGCACCGACACCTCCGGCAACCTGTCCTACAGCCGTCAGATCGGCACCGGCAAGCTCAGCCTGGACGGCTTCTACGTGCGCACCGACCGCACCGAGACCGAGCATTCGCGCGAGTACAACGACCCGGTCAGCCGCGAGCGCGCGCGGCTGCTGTCGGTCAACGACCAGAAGGTCGAGATCGACCAGAAGAACCTGTCGCTCAACGGTGCCTATGCCTTCGACCTGGCCGGCGGCCGCAGCGAGATCGAGCTGGGTTATGCGCGCTTCGACGATGAGCGTTTCGACACCGAGCAGGAAACCGGCTACGACGACGGCGACCAACCGCCGTCCTTCGACGGCCTGGAGGGCACGCGCATCCTCACCGACGCGCGCGACCGCGAGTTCAGCCTGAAGCTGGCGCACCAGCACGAGTGGGGCACGACCAAGCTGGAGTTCGGCGTGGACGGCGTGGACAAGCGCCGCGACAGCGACCTGCGCACCAGCGAGGTGGAGGCCAAGAAGGAAGGCCAGCCGCTGCCGCCGTATGCCGAGTTCGCGCGCCAGCGCAGCCGCATCCAGGAGCGCCGGGTCGATCCCTACGCGATGCTGTCCGGCCATTCCGGCGGGCTGCAGTGGGAGGCCGGCCTGCGCTACGAGACCACCCGCAGCCGCGTCGACCACGTCGGCCAGGACCCGGCCGCAACCCGCTACGACAAGGACTACGGCCTGCTGCTGCCGTCCGCGCACCTGCGTCTGGAACTGACCGAGCGCGACCGCCTGAACGCTTCGCTGGCGCGCAGCCTGCGCCGGCCGGATTTCGACAAGCTGCTGCCGCTGACCCTGGAAGGCGAGTACGGCGACAACGATTTCGTCGGCAATCCGCAGCTTCGCCCGGAGACCGCCTGGGGCCTGGACCTGGGCTACGAGCGCCGCCTCGGCCAGCGCGGCGTGGTCGGGCTGAACCTGTTCTATCGCAAGATCGCCGACTTGATCGAGATCGCCGGCACCGGCCGGCCCAGCGCTCAGGCGCTGGAGGATCACGAAGAGGCGGTGGAGGAATTCCTCGACCAGACCCCGGGCGCAGGCCCGGGCAGCCCCGGCTACCCGGCGCTGGACCCGGACAGCTTCGTGTTCACCGCCGCCAACGTCGGCGACGGCCGCGTCTACGGCGCCGAGTTCGACCTGTCCACGCCGCTGACCGCGCTGGGCCTGGAGCACACCGGCGTGTTCCTCAACTACTCCTGGCTGGACAGCGAGGTCGAGGACGGCTTCGGCCAGCGCCGCTTCAACAACCAGCCGCGCTCGGTGCTCAATGTCGGCTTCATCCAGGACCTGCCCGAATGGGGCCTCTCCTTCGGCGCCAGCTACCGGCGCCAGGGCGGAGCGTATTCGCGCGTGCTGGGCGAGGAGGTCTCCACCCGCTACGGCGCCGACCTGGAAGCGTTCGTGGAGAAGCGCTTCGGCGCGCAGTTCGCGCTGCGCCTGACCGGCTCGAACCTGCTGGACGCCTCCAAGGACGAGGACTTCCACAAGTTCGACACCTCCGCCGACCAGCTCGACCGCGACTACGACGAATACGAGCGCGAGCGCGAAACCGCCGGCCCGGTCTACCAGCTGACCCTGCGCTACGCGTTCTGAGCGCGGCGCCACAGCGCCCGCACGGCCGACACCGCCGTGCGGGCCAGCAGCTGGGTGAGCAGCGCCGACAGGCTGGTCAGCAGCGCCCAGAAATAGTTGAAGAACAGGTTGGCCAGCAGCGAGGCCAGGTCCTGGTCGCGGCTGATGGCGTACCAAGCCAGCAGCGCCAGCGGCGAGAGCGCCCAGCTCGCGGCCAGCGCCAGCAGCGCCCTGGGCAGGGTGCGCGGCAGCCACGCCGCCGGCGCCAGGCACAGCACCAGCGCCCAGTACATGGTGTCGTGGGCGCGCAGCTCCCAGGGCAGGTGCGCCATCCAGTCTGGATAGCGGGAGATCTTGCCGAACAGGAAGAAATCGCCGCCGGCCAGCACCAGGGCGGCCATGGCCACGGCGCTGGCGTACAAGGCCCAGCGGTCGCGACGGCGGCTGGGTTTGGCCTGGGCCGGGGGATGCGCGGGCCTGGGAGCGTGCGCGGCGGGATCGGCCGCGGGCGGGGTCGGGGTCTGCATCGAGCGTCCTTGCCTTGCCGGCCTCGGCCTGCGCCTGGGCGGGGCCGTGGCGGCCCCGCATAACGAGTTGACTGTAACCGAGCGCTCAGGCCGGCTGCAGGTTGGCGTAGGCCAGCACCAGCCACTTGCTGCCGCCCTCGTCGAAATTGACCTGCACGCGCGCGTGCGCGCCGCTGCCTTCGTAGTCGGTGACCGTGCCGGTGCCGAAGCTGGCGTGGCGCACCTGTGCGCCCAGCCGCATCGGCGGCGCCTCGATCGGCGCGTGGCCGGCATCGCGGCGCGGCGCGGCCTGGTACATCGGCCGCGACACCTGCACCTTCGGCCGCACTTCATTGAGCAGGGCCGAGGGAATCTCGCGCAGGAAGCGCGAGGGCACGCCGTACATGTCCATGCCGTGGATGCGGCGGGTCTCGGCGTAACTCAACACCAGCTTTTCGCGCGCGCGGGTGATGCCCACGTAGGCCAGCCGGCGTTCTTCCTCCAGCCGGCCGGATTCCTCGGTCGAACGCGAACTGGGGAACAGCCCCTCTTCCAGGCCGCCGAGGAACACCAGCGGGAACTCCAGGCCCTTGGCGCTGTGCAGGGTCATCAGCTGGACCCCGTCCTCGCCGGCCTGCGCCTGGCCTTCGCCGGCTTCCAGCGCGGCGTAGCTGAGAAAGGCGATCAGCTCGGGCATGGCCGCGGCTTCGTCCTCGTCGCTGCGGACGAAGCGCGAGGCCACCGAGACCAGTTCGTCGAGGTTGTCGGTGCGCGAATCGAGCTGGCCGCGCGACTCATTGGCGTAGTGGTCGCGCAGGCCCGAACGTTGCAGCACGTGGTCGATCTTCTCCGGCAGCGGCATCTCGGCCACGTCGGCCTGCAGGCCGTCGACCAGCGCGGCGAAGCCGCCCAGGGCGTTGCGCGCGCGCGCGGCCAGCACGCTTTCCGCGCTGGTCCGGCGCGCGGCCTCCCACAGCGAGACCGCGTCGGCGCGGGCGCGCTTGCGCACTTCGTCCAAGGTGCGCTCGCCGATGCCGCGGGTGGGCGTGTTGACCGCGCGCTCGAAGGCGGCATCGTCGTCGCGGTTGGCGATCAGGCGCAGGTAGGCCAGGGTGTCCTTGATCTCGGCGCGCTCGAAGAAACGCTGGCCGCCGTAGACCCGATAGGGCACCTGCTCGGACAGCAGCGCCTCTTCGTAGGCGCGCGACTGGGCGTTGCTGCGGTAGAGCACGGCCACTTCGGCGTAGCTGCCGCCGTCGCGCACCCACTGGCGCAGGCGCTCGACCACGAAGCGCGCCTCGTCCATCTCGTTGTAGGCCGCGTACAAGTCGATCGGCTCGCCGTGGCCGGTGTCGGTCCACAGCTTCTTGCCCAGGCGGTCGGGGTTGTGGGCGATGACCGCGTTGGCCGCGTCCAGGATGTTGCCGCTGGAGCGGTAGTTCTGCTCCAGGCGGATGGTCTGGGCGCCGGGGAAGTCGCGCAGGAAGCGCTGCACGTTCTCGACCTTGGCGCCGCGCCAGCCGTAGATGGCCTGGTCGTCGTCGCCGACCACGAACACCCGGCCGGTGTCGCCGGCCAGCACCCGCACGAAGGCGTACTGGATGGCGTTGGTGTCCTGGAACTCATCGACCAGGATCTCGCGGAATCGGTTGCGGTAGTGCGCCAGCAAGGCCGGGTTGTCGCGCAGCAGTTCGTGCGCGCGCAGCAGCAGCTCGGCGAAGTCCACCAGCCCGGCGCGCTCGCAGCGCTCCTGGTAGGCCTCGTAGCAGCGCAGCATCACGTCCGACCACTCCTCGCCGCTGGGCTGGATATTGCGCGGGCGCCGGCCTTCGTCCTTTTGCGCGTTGATCCACCAGGCGATCTGCCGCGGCGGGAAGCGCGCCTCGTCCAGTTCCAGCGACTGCACCACGCGCTTGACCAGGCGCTGCTGGTCGTCGCTGTCGAGCACCTGGAAGCCTTCGGGCAGCTTGGCCTCCTGCCAGTGCAGGCGCAGCAGGCGATGGGCCAGGCCGTGGAAGGTGCCGATCCACATGCCGCGGGCGCCGCGCGCCAGTTGCGCGTCGACGCGGTGGCGCATCTCGCCGGCGGCCTTGTTGGTAAAGGTCACCGCCAGGATGCCGTGGGTGGGCACGCCGAAGACTTCGTTCAGCCAGGCGATGCGGTGGGTCAGGACCCGGGTCTTGCCGCTGCCGGCGCCGGCCAGGACCAGATAGTGGCCGGGGGGCGCCGATACGGCTTCGCGCTGGGCCGGGTTGAGAGCGTCGAGCAGGTGCGATACGTCCATGCGCTTATTGTAACGGTCCGGGCGCGCGCGCCTGTCCGCGATGGAGGTGGCGATGATCGATCCGCGTCCAGGCTGCTCTCTCCGGCCTGCCCGGCCTGCGCCGGCGGCGGTGCGCGCACGTCCGCGGCGGTGCTGGCGTGCCGCCGCGCTGGCGGCGCTCGGCTGGTGGGGGTTGGCCGCCGCCAGCGCGGCGCAGGCGCAGGCGCAGGCCGCGCCTGCGGCCGTATCGGCGGCGACCGCCGACGCCGCAGGCTCGGCCGGGACCGACGGTGCCGAGCGCGTGCTCAGGGCCGGCGACAGCCGCCTGCGGGTGATCGTGGAAGGCGTGCACGATCCGGCGGTGATCGTGCGCTGGCAGCGCTGGCTGGCCGAATGCGCACAGGCGGCGCGCGGCGCCGACGGTCGCTTCCCCCTGCCCACGGCGCAGGTGCGCATCCTGCCGGCGCGCGGGCGCCGCCGCGGCGACGGCGACAGCCCGGTGCCCTGGGGCCAGACCGTGCGCGAGGGCGGATCGGTCTCGGTGCTGCTGTACGTGCGCGAGGACGCCAGCCTGGACGCGCTGCGCGCGGACTGGACCGCGGTGCACGAACTGGCGCACCTGTTCCATCCGTATCTCGGCCCGGACGGGCGCTGGCTGGCCGAAGGCCTGGCCAGCTACTACCAGAACGTGCTGCGCGCCCGCGCCGGCCTGCTCGACGCC
Source organism: uncultured Lysobacter sp. (assembly GCA_966185905.1). GTDB lineage: Bacteria > Pseudomonadota > Gammaproteobacteria > Xanthomonadales > Xanthomonadaceae > Lysobacter. The sequence continues at coordinate 5,253 of CBIFVU010000063.1, read as the reverse complement.
GAGGAGGCCTGGCGCCGGCTGGATGCCGGCTTCCGCCGCGGTCGCACGGTCGGTGGCGGCGCGCGCATGGACGCCGTCGGCTGGAACCGCGCCCAGACCATGCGCATCTACTGGGCCGGCGCGGCGTTCTGGCTGCAGGCCGACCTGGCCCTGCGTCGCGAACGCAGCCTCGGCCTGGACGAATTGCTGGCCCGCTACGCCCGCTGCTGCCTGGACGGCAACGCCGAAATCGCGCCGCAGGCCTTCGTCGCCGCGCTCGACCGTGCCGGCGGCGGCGGCGTGCTGGCCCGCCTGTACGCGCAGCACGCGGCACTGACCCGATTCCCTTCACTGCAGCGCGACTACGCAGCCTTGGGGATCGACACCGAAGGCGGAGCGCTGCGGTTCTCGCCCGCCCCTGCAGCGGCGCGACTGCGTGCGGCGATCATGCAACCGCCAGCCTCCGCCCGCTCTCCCGCGCCGTAGGAGCGGCGCACGCCGCGAGCGCGCGGCCGCCGAAACCCGCACTGCGGTCATCGCGGGCCCGCAGCAACGGTGATTCACCGCCATCGGTGCCGCGCCGCGAGCCGGCGAATCGCGGTCGCGGCTCGCGCCGCTCCTACAGGGGCGAGGAGCACACCAATGCGGCAGCTCGGTGGGAGGCAGCGGCGTGCGGCGGACTCAGTGGCCCTGCTTGGCGTTCTTGTGCGCGGCGCTCATCAGCTTGTCGGTCCAGGCGATGCCGACCGCCGAGACGATGAACAGCAAATGGATCAGCGACTGCCACATCACGCCCTGGGTGGTCAGCTGGCTGCAGCGCGCGGCGGCGTTGGCCACGCCATTGGCGGTGGCCGCGGCCGCGGCCTGGGCGGCGGCGAAGGCGTCGGGCGTGCCGCACAGCGGCAGGCCCAGGTCGCCGGCGCCGATGAAGGTCTTGAGCAGGTGGATCGAGGAGATGCCGATGATCGCCATCGCCAGCTTGACCTTGAGCACGCTGGCGTTGACGTGGCTCAGCCATTCCGGCTGGTCCGGGTGGCCTTCCAGGCGCAGGCGCGAGACGAAGGTCTCGTAGCCGCCGACGATCACCATCACCAGCAGGTTGGAGATCATCACCACGTCGATCAGGCCGAGCACGATCAGCATGATGCTCTGCTCGGTCAGATTGGCCGCGTCGTGCACCAGGTGGATCAGTTCGCGCACGAACTGGAACACGTACACGCCCTGGGCGATGATCAAGCCCAGGTACAGCGGCAACTGCAGCCAGCGGGAGCTGAAGATCAGCGCCGGCAGCGGATTGAGGCGGTTGATCTTGTGGGGATCCTTCGGGGCAACGGACATGCGCAACTCGTGACATCGGGTCGGTACGGGGGCCCAAGAGTAGCCGGGCGGGGATGACGCCGCCACGTCGGGCCGCGCCCGGACCCGCCAGCCCGCCCCGCGGGCCCGCCCGTAAACGGCCCCGCGAACGGCCTGCGGCGCCATTGCGCAGCGCCCCCGCGGCCTTGCCCCGCCTCGTTCCGGCCCGGCTGGAAGCCTTGCCCCGTGGCGGTTTGCGGCACACGCCGTTGCGCTGGCGCCGGTCCGGGCCGCGGCCGCCCACGCTTACACTGCCGGCTCCCCGAGCGGAGCGCCCCCATGATCGACCTGCATTACTGGCCGACCCCCAACGGCCACAAGATCACCTTGTTCCTGGAAGAAGCCAACGCCGCCGGCGCCGGGCTGGCGTATTCGATCAAGCCGGTGGACATCGGCGCGGGCGACCAGTTCAAGCCCGAATTCCTGGCGATCTCGCCCAACAACCGCATGCCGGCCCTCATCGACCATGCGCCGGCGGACGGCGGCGCGCCGGTCAGCGTGTTCGAGTCCGGCGCGATCTTGCGCTATCTGGCGGAAAAGACCGGCCTGTTCTACCCCGCCAGCCTGCGCGAGCGGGTCGCGGTGGACGAATGGCTGTTCTGGCAGGTCGGCGGCTACGGCCCCATGCTCGGCCAGAACCACCACTTCACCCGCTATGCGCCCGAGCCGGTGCCCTACGCCATCGAGCGCTACCAGCGCGAGACCGAACGCCTGTACGGGGTGCTGGACCGCCGCCTGGCCGGGCGCGAGTTCATCGCCGCCACGACCGGCGCCGCGGCCGAGGCTACACTCAGCCTGGCCGATTTCGCCTGCTACCCCTGGGCCCGCGAACACGAATGGCACCACATCGACCTGGCGCGCTATCCGAATGTGCAACGCTGGCACGATGCGCTCTCGGCGCGGCCGGCGTTCCAGCGCGCCTATGCGATCGGGCAGGCCTATCGGGCCGACCGTACCATGACCGACGAAATGCGCCGCAACCTGTTCGGGGCCCCGGCCCAACCCACCTGACGCCTCGCCGAGCGGGGCATGCACTGGAACCATCGATCGCATGAATCCGCGCCTGTCCCGCCTCGCCTGCTGCCTGATCGCCATGTCGCTGACCGCCGCTCCCGCCTTCGCCGCCGCCCCGGCCGCCACCGCTGCGCCCAGCGCCGGCCGGCTCACCCTGGAGGCGCTGACCGGCGATGCGCCGCTGTCCGGGCCCAGCCTGCTCAAGCCCAAGGTCGCCCCGGACGGCAGCCGGGTCGGCTTCCTGCGCGGCAAGGAGCGCGACCGCAACCGCCTGGACCTGTGGGCCTACGACATCGCCAGCGGCAAGACCACGCTGCTGGTGGACTCCGACGACGTGCTGCCCGGCGCGGAAGTGCTCAGCGACGAGGAAAAGGCCCGGCGCGAGCGCCAGCGCATCGCCGCGCTGTCGGGCATCGTCGATTACCAGTGGTCGCCGGACGGCCGCCGCCTGCTGTTCCCGCTCGGCGGCGAGCTGTACCTGTACGACCTGGACAAGCGCGGCAAGGACGCGGTGCGCCAGCTCACCCACGGCGAGGGCTTCGCCACCGATCCCAAGCTTTCGCCCAAGGGCGGCTACGTCAGCTTCGTGCGCGAACGCAACCTGTGGGCCATCGACCTGCGCGACGGCAAGGCCGTGCAGCTCACCCGCGACGGCAGCGCCACCATCGGCAACGGCGTGGCCGAGTTCGTCGCCGACGAGGAAATGGACCGCCACACCGGCTACTGGTGGGCGCCGGACGACTCGGCCATCGCCTTCGCCCGCATCGACGAATCGCCGGTGCCGGTGCAGAAGCGCTACGAGGTCTATCCCGACCGCACCGACGTGGTCGAGCAGCGCTATCCCGCCGCCGGCGACGCCAACGTGCGCGTGCGCCTGCTGGTGACGCGCCCGGACGGCGCGCAGGCCCCGCGCGAGATCGACCTGGGCAAGGAGCAGGACATCTACCTGGCGCGGGTGGACTGGCGCGATGCCGGCCGCCTGACCTTCCAGCGCCAGTCGCGCGACCAGCACACCCTGGAACTGATCGAGACCGAACTGGCCAGCGGCCGCCAGCGCGTGCTGGCGACCGAGACCAGCAAGACCTGGGTGCCGCTGCACAACGACCTGCGTTTCCTCAAGGACGGCCGCATCCTGTGGAACAGCGAGCGCAGCGGCCATGAGCACCTGTACGTACTGTCCGAGGACGGCGCCCGCGCCACCGCGCTGACCTCCGGCGACTGGCCGGTGGACAGCGTGCTGGCGGTGGACGAGGACGCCGGGCAGGTCTATTTCGCCGCCGGCAAGGACAGCCCGACCGACATGCAGATCTACCGCGTGCCGCTGGCCGGCGGCGCGATCGAGCGCCTGTCCAAGGCCGACGGCCTGCACAGCGCCAGCTTCGCCCGCAACGCCAGCGTCTACGTGGACAATTGGTCGAACCCGACCACCCCGCCGCAGCTGGAGCTGTACCGCAACGACGGCAGCCGCATCGCCGCGCTGGTGGCCAACGACCTGGCCGATCCCAAGCATCCCTACGCGCCCTATCTCAAGGCCCAGCGCCCGATCGAGTTCGGCACGCTCAAGGCCGCCGACGGCCGCACCGACCTGCACTACAGCCTGATCAAGCCGGCCGGCTTCGACCCGGCCCGACGCTATCCGGTGGTGGTCTACGTCTACGGCGGCCCGGCCACGCAGACGGTCAAGCGCGCCTGGGCGCCGGATTTCAACCAGTACCTGGCCCAGCAGGGCTATGTGGTGTTCTCGCTGGACAACCGCGGCACCCCGCGCCGCGGCGCGGCCTTCGGCGGCGCGCTGTACCGCAAGCAGGGCACGGTCGAAGTCGCCGACCAGCTCGAAGGGGTGAAGTGGCTGAAATCGCAGCCTTGGGTCGAGGGCTCCAAGATCGGCGTCTACGGCTGGTCCAACGGCGGCTACATGACCCTGATGCTGCTGGCCAAGGCCAGCGACGCCTACGCCTGCGGCGCCGCCGGCGCGCCGGTGACCGACTGGGGCCTGTACGACACCCACTACACCGAGCGCTACATGGGCCTGCCCAAGGACAACCCCGACGGCTACCGCGAAGGCCGCGTGCTCGAACACCTGGACGGGTTGAGCTCCAAGCTGCTGCTGATCCACGGCATGGCCGACGACAATGTGCTGTTCAGCCATTCCACCGTGCTGATGAGCGCCTTGCAGCAGCGCGGCGTGCCGTTCGAGCTGATGACCTATCCCGGCGCCAAGCACGGCCTGCGCGGGCGCGACAGCCTGCACCGGCTGCGCCTGACCGAGGACTTCTTCCAACGCTGCCTCAAGCGCTGACCCGCCCCGCCGCCGCTCGCACGGCGGCACCGACCCGCAGGATGCACCCATGGCTCCTCCCGCCCAACGCCGTTCCTGGATGCAGCGCCACTGGCTGCTGGTCGTCGTACTGTCCACCGTGCTGATGCTGGCGGTCGGTGCCGGCGCGGGCGCACTGATGGTCTATGGCCTGGGCAAGTCGGCCAAGGACAGCGAGCCCTATCGCGAGGCGCTCGCGCGCGCCCGCGCTCACCCGGAGGTGGCCGCGCGCCTGGGCGAGCCGCTGCAGGACCAGGCCTGGGTGCTGGGCGCGGTCGAGGACCGCGACGGCGGCGAGGTGCGCCTGGTCTCCTTCCTGCGCGGCCCGCGCGGCCAAGGCGAGATGGTGATCGAAGGCGCGCGCCGCGGCGAGCGCTGGGACTACCAAGTCATGCAGGTCACCGTCGAACGCCAGCGCATCGACCTGCTGGGGCCGGACGACCGCGACTCGGGCGAGGCGACCGAAGACCTGATGCCGGTCTACGAAAGCCCCTGAGGTCGGCCCACCCGATCCGCAACGGGCACGAGCCGGGGCGGCGGGCGCTCCGCCCCATCCAGGTCCAGCACGACCAAGTCCGGCACGACCC
>CBIFVU010000062.1:0-17300 GCA_966185905.1 uncultured Lysobacter sp. | reverse complement strand
GTTCAACCGCAACGTGCTCGGCGGCGGCCCGCCGGGCTCGACCATGAAGCCGTTCATGGCCCTGGCCGGCCTGGACAGCGGCATGCGCCGGGCCGAGGACCGGATCCTGTCCACCGGCGAGTTCCGCATCCCCGGGCAGAAGCGCGGTTATCGCGATTCTCACGGCGGCGGCCACGGTTGGGTGGACCTGCGCGAATCCATCGCCCAGTCGGTCAACACCTATTACTACAAGCTGGCCCTGGACATGGGCATCCAGCGCGTGGACGAGTACATGCTGCGCTACGGCTTCGGCCAGAAGACCGGCATCGACCTGGTCGGCGAGAACACCGGCATCCTGCCCTCGCCGGAGTGGAAGGCCAAGCGCAACAAGAAGGAGGGCTGGTATCCCGGCGAGACCATCATCGCCGGCATCGGCCAGGGCTATTGGGTGGTGACCGCGCTGCAACTGGCGCGCGGCACCGCCGCGTTGGCCAACGACGGCATGCTGCGCACCCCGCACCTGGTACGCGAGATCCGCACCGGCTTCGACGCGCCCTGGCTGCCCAAGCCACTGCCCGAGCCGACCCGCATCAGCGACAGCCCGGCGCACTTGCGGGCCGTGCACGAAGGCATGGAATCGACCATCCACGGCAGCCGCGGCACCGCGCGGGTGATGGCGCGCGGCGCGCCCTACCGCATGGCCGGCAAGACCGGCACCGCGCAGAAGGTCAGCCGCAAGGGCAACGTCAGCCTCAACCCGCACTCGCTGCCCTACCACCTGCGCCACCAGGCGCTGTTCGTGGGCTATGCGCCGGCGGAGAACCCGACCATCGCGGTGGCGGTGGTGGTCGAGCACGGCGGCTACGGCGGCAGCACCGCCGCGCCGATCGCGCGCAAGATCTTCGACGCTTGGCTGCTGGGCAAGATGCCCGAGCCGGCGCCGGGACAGGAACCGGGCAAGACTGCGCCGACGGTCGCGCCGCTGGCCGCCGCGCCGGCGCCGCAGGCCGCGCCGGAGGGCGCCGGTGCGGCCGTGGTCCCGGTCGCGGTCAACGGCGCCTGGGCCGCGGCGGTGGCCCAGGCCAATGCCCTGGTGGCCGCCCAGCCCGGGCGCGCGCCGCAGGCGGTGGACGGCGAGGCCGCACGGCGCCCGCGTCTGCCGGGCTATACGCCGCAGGCCGAGCCGGGCGCGGGGGCGGGAACGGGCGCCGATGCCGGCGCACGTGCCGATGCGGCTCCCGCCGCCGGCGAAGCCGCGCCGCCGACGCCGGCCCAGGCCGAACCGACAATGCCGGCCGACCCGGCCGCGGAGCCGCGCCGATGAGGGTGCTGCTGCGTTATGGCTGGGACCTCGCCCAGCGCTTCTTCCGCACCCTGGACCTGCCCATGCTGGCCGCGCTGCTGGCCCTGATGGGGGTCGGCCTGGCCGTGCTCTACAGCGCCGGCGAGCATTCCATGCGCATGGTCGTGGCGCAGGGCTCGCGCTTCGCGGTCGGCCTGGCGGCGATGTGGGGCCTCTCGCGCCTGTCGATGGCGCAACTGCGCCACTGGACGCCGCTGATCTACGCCGCCTCGATGGTCCCGCTGCTGCTGGTGTTGGTGATCGGCACGGGCAAGCATGGCCGCCACTGGATCGACCTGAAGGTGTTCTTCTTCCAGCCGGCGGAGATGCTCAAGCTCAGCTTGCCGATGATGGTGGCCTGGTATCTCAACCGCCAGCCGCTGCCGCCGCGGTTCGCCACGGTGGTCGTGGCCGGCGTGTTGATCGGCGCGCCGACCCTGCTGATCCTGCTGCAGCCGGACTTCGGCACGGCCATGCTGGTCGGCATCAGCGGCGCCTTCGCCCTGTACCTGGCCGGGCTGTCGTGGTGGTGGTTCGCCGCGGCCCTGGGCGCGGTCTCCGCGGCCGCGCCGGTGGCCTGGTTCTGGTTGCTGCGGCCGTACCAGAAGGACCGCATCCTGACCTTCCTCAACCCCGAGTCCGATCCGTTGGGCACGGGCTGGAACATCATCCAGTCCAAGATCGCCATCGGCGCCGGCGGCATGACCGGCAAGGGCTGGCTGCAAGGCTCGCAATCGCACCTGAACTACCTGCCCGAGCACACCACCGATTTCATCTTCGCCGTGCTCAGCGAGGAGTTCGGCTGGGTCGGCGTGGCCACGGTGCTGGCGCTGTACCTGTTCGTGGTCGGCCGCTGCCTGTGGATCGCCGCCGGCGCGCGCGACGGTTACTCGCGCCTGATCGCCGGTGCCCTGGGGCTGGCCTTCTTCGTCTACGTTATCGTCAACGGCGGCATGATCTCCGGGCTGATGCCGGTGGTCGGCGTGCCGATGCCCTTGTTGAGCTACGGCGGCACCTCGGCGGTATCGTTGCTGGCCGGCCTGGGCGTGGTGATGGCGGTGCGCGCGCACCGGCCGGTGCACAGCGGGCGCTGAGGGCGCGCCGGTGCACCGTGAGCACTGAGCGCGAGCCTGCAGCGGGCGCCGAGGGCGCAGGGCAAGAACGGGGAGCGAACGCACGCATGGACACGGCCACCGACATCCGCCTGGAATTCTCCTTCGGCCTGTGGGACCGCCTGCGCGCGGGCTGGCTGATGTGCTTGCAAGGCGGGCCCAACCTGGCGATGACCGTGGCCGGGCCCCTGTTCGCGATGGCGATGGCGATACTGGCCTGGCGCCGCGGCACCGAGTTCAGCCCGGGGCTGATCGCCGCCCTGGCCGGGTTCTGCTTGTTGGCCTGGCTGCTGGTCGCCTTCAACGTAGTGCTGTCCTACCTGTGCAATCGGCAACTGCGCGAGCCCTTCGCCTACCGCATCGACGAGGCCGGGGTGCATGTGTCCGGGCGGACCTACGAGTGGACCCACAAGTGGCCGGCGATTCGCCGGGTCAAGCGCGGCGGCGGCTTCTTGATGCTGTTCTTCTCGCGCACCTGGGCGCATTGCCTGCCGCTGGACCGCATCGATCCCGGCCAGTGCGAGCGGATCGTGGCGTTGGCGGCGGCGCAGGGCGTGCGCATCGACGGCTGAGCCGGTACGGTGTGGAGCCGTCGGCGCGAGCGGCGGCCAAGCGCTCGCCCGCGTCCGCCGAAAGCCTGCCCCCTGTTGCCCGCCCCCTGTTGCCTGCCGCCCGAGAATCCGCCGCCCGTGGATCGAGAACCCGCGTCCCAAGCCCCGCCGCCGCAAGCGCCGATCTTCCGCGGCGAACTCTACTGGGTGGCGCCGGATCCGCTGCGCGGCGCGGTGCCCGGTTCGCCGCATCCGCACGTGGTGGTGCAGGAGGACCTGTTCAACCACTCGCGCATCGGCACCGTGGTGGTGTGCGCGTTGAGCACGCATCCGGCGCGCGCGGCCGAGCCGGGCAATGTGCGCCTGGACGCGGGCGAGGGCGGCCTGGCCCGCGCCAGCGTGGTGGTGGTCTCGCAGATTTCCTCGCTGTACAAGTGGCGCCTGGGCGAACGCATCGGCCGATTGCCGGAGCCGCGGGTCGAGCAGATCCTGGCCGGGCTGCGCTTCGTGCAGGCCGCCTTCCACTGGCGGCCTTGAGTCGCCGCGGGCGCGCGCCGACACGGCCCGCGCAGGCGCGCGGCGCTCAAGCGCCGGCGGCGAGGAGGTCGTAGTCGGGCAAGCTCGGGTGGCGCGCGCGCGCGGCCAGGTAGGCGTCGCGCAGGTCGGAGGCGGCCAGGTCCAGGGTCAGCGCCCACTGCTCGAGTTCGGCGGTGGCGTCGGGGCCGTCGGCGTCCAACAGCTCGACCACCGCGCGGGTGCGCGCGGCCACGCACTGGATGGCGATCATCAGGGTCTGCGGCTTGAGCCCCCCGGTTTCGGGCGAGGTACTTGCGGCGGAGGCGGGCTCGGAGGAAGGGCTCATGCGATCCAGGGGCATGGGGGAGGGGGCGCCGCCGCAGTGCGGCGATCGATGCAGGATAACGCGAGCGAAGGCCACGCAGCGCGGCGGCTGCGGTAGCGGGGGCGGGCCATCGGCGGAGCCGATGCGGGCGCGCGCACGGCCCAGGCCCGCCGCGCCGATCCGGGCCCGCGCGCCATCGCGCGGGCCCGGGCGTTCAGCGCCGGCCCAGGCGCGCGGCGGCCGCGCGCAGGTTGGGCAAGGGGCCGATGGGCGTGCCGCTGCCGGCCTGAGGCGTGCCGGTGCTCACCAACAATTCGCGCATCTGCGCGGGCGTCAGCGCGATCCCGCGCGCCTTGGCGATGCCCGACAGCGCCGCCACCGCGCTGGCGACGATCGGCGAAGCGCTGGAGGTGCCCGAGAACGTGTGGGTGTAGTCGGCATTGGCGCCGCCGTCGTAGAGATCGCCGTAACCCGTGGTGACCACGCAATTGCCCCAGGCCTGCAGGTTGAATCGGCGGCCGTAGCTGGAAAAGGGCTGCCGCGCGCGCTCGGCGGTGCGGTCGCCGCACCAGGACATGGCCTCCGGCCCGCCCGCGCCGACGATGATCGCGCCCGAATCGGCGCGCCCGCGCGGGAACGGGCTGCCGAAACAGGCGGAGTTGTCCAGGTTCATGTTGCCGTTGCCGCCGGCCTGGACCACGTGGATGCCGCGCGAGACCGCGGCCACCACCGCGTCGTAGACCGAGGGAATCCACTCCACCGGGACATACCCGCTGCAGCCGCTGGGGCCGGCGGCCTGTTGCTCGATCAAGATCACATCGCCCGCGCGCAGCGCACCGGCGGCGGTCAGCACGGCGTTGGCCAGGTCGTAGCCGCGCTCGGTGTTCATGGCGTTGGTGTAGTGGAAGCTGGCTCCCGGCACCAGGCCGGTAACGCCCAGGCCGTTGTCGGCGGCGACCAACTGCCCGGCCACCGAGGTGCCGTGGCCCGAATCGGAGAACGGATCCTGCGGTGTGCCGTTGGCTACGCGCGCGCCGGCCGCGCGCAGCTTGGGCAGGTCTTCGTGCGCGGTGTTCCAGCTGTACTCGATGTCCAGCACGCGCACGCCGGTGCCGTCGCCGCCGGGCAGGGTGCGCGCGTAGGCGCTGTCGATGCCGCCGGTAGCCGGGCCGCGGTAGCGCTGGTGGGACTGGTAGTCCGGCGTGGCCGGCAGCGGCGTGGGCAGCGGCGCGGGGTAGGCGATCTCGACCGCGTCCAGGGCGTTGAGCCCAGCGACCACCGCGGCGATGTCCTGGCCCGGGCGCAGGCGCAGGCGGAACCATTGGCTCAGGTCGGCCTGGCGGCGCCCGGACTGCGCTTGCGCCGCGCGGGCGAGCGCTTCCAGGCTCGCCGGCGAAGCGCGGAACAAGGGCTCGGCCTCGGCCACCGGGCCGGCGCCGCGGGTCAGCGCGGCCAGTGCCCGTGCGGCTTGCGTCTGCGCGGCGCCCGCCAGCGGCGTGCCGGCCTGCGTCGGGGCCAGATGTCCGCCTTGCAGGCGCACCTGCAGGCCCTCGGCGAACTTGACTTCGATGTAGTCGCGCGAGTCGTGCGGGCCGGGCTGGATGCGCGCCGGTTTCTGCGCGGGCGAATGCGCGCTCGCGGTTACGGCCGCGGGCGCGCGGTCGGTTTCCTCGGCCGTCGAGGCGGCCTGCAGCGTCGGCGCGATCGCCAGCAGCAGGCAGGGCAGCAAGCAGCGGCGCAGCGGAGCCGGCGCGCGGCCGGCGTGGGCGAAATGGCTCATGGTGGGGTCCTGTGCAGTGCGGGAGAGCGGCCGGCGCCGGAGGCGTTGTCGCGTGGCGTGGATGCGCCGTGCCGTGCGAGCGGGTCGGAGTCCGAACCCGCGCCGAGAGTAGTCACGCCTCCATTGCGGCGACGTGGGACGGGTCACGGATCGCAGCGCGATCGGCGCGCGCGGCAGCCGTTGCGCCGAAACCCGACGTGGCGCACGGCTTGAACGCCGCGCACGCGGTGCGGGCGGTGCAGGCGCGCGCTGGCGCATGCCAGGCTGGCGTGTCGCGTGCGGCGCGCGTTTGCGCGCGATGCCCGCGCCGAACGTGCGCGCGGCCGGCAAAACGCGCGCATTCTGCGTAGTCGCGCCAAATCGAAAGATGCCGTCGCGAATGGCTTTCTGACGCGACGCATCAAACGCGCGCGCTGGTTTGCCATGCCTGCGTGAACCCCCGGCATCGGTCGGCGCGGCCCTGCGCGACCGCTGAGGTGCGGACGCAGGCGCGATGCTTTTAGCGGCATTGGCGGCAATGTCCGTGCGTTGCTGCCACCGAGGGTCGGTCGTGTCCGCTCGCTCGCTCGTGCCGCGTTGTAAGCGGGAGATACCGCAGACCAGCGGCGACCGGCAGCCTACAGGGGGCAGCATGGACGTGAGGATCGGGTGGTTGGCGTTGTGCGTCGCCGCGCTGGCGACGGGATGCTCCGGCCAGCGGATGGTGCGCGGGCCTTTGCCGGACTGGCCCTGGGCGCCGCAGCAGACGCCGGCCGCGCCCTGCTCGTCCTGGCGCTGCACCGAGGCCGACGCCTTGGCCGCCTACAACTCGGCCAATGTCTATTGCCAGCAGCACCTGGAGGACAGCCAGAAGGGCGCCTGGCACGGTCGCGGCGCCAAGCTGGCGATCAAGGCCCTGGGCGTGATCGCCGGCTCGATCCTCGTGCCCGTCACCACCGGTTCGACTTCCACCGCTTGGGGCGGCGTCGCCGGCGCCGCCAACGCGTTCGGAACGCAATTGGACAGCACCGTGGTCGCCGCCGTCGGCGTGCATCAGCGCGCGGCGATCGCGACCTCCGCCCGGTTGGGCGCCGAGCGCTTCCAGGCCGCGCACACGCCGGCGGCGCAAATCGCAGCGTCGATGGACATGGCGCGCGAGTGCGCCATGAGCGCGGCGATCGCCGAGCAGAAACTGCTCAACGCCCTGTCCAACGCCGCGGCCCCGTAGGCCGCGCAAGCCCACTGCCGGGCAAGGCCGCCGAGCGAGGCGGCCGAATGAGCGGCGGAGCGAGCGGCCAGACAACGCCGAGGTTGCCGCGACCGACTTGCGCCGGCCCGGCGCCGGGCGCAGGCTGGACCGCCGAGCCTCGCTCGCCCGAGCCATCGCCGAGCCGCCATGTCCCGCGACTACCGGATCTTCCAGGTCGATGCCTTCACCCGCACCGCCTTCGCCGGCAACCCCGCCGGCGTGGTGCTCGACGCCGACGGCCTCAGCGAAGTGCAGATGCAGGCCATCGCGCGCGAGTTCAACAACTCCGAGACCGCCTTCGTGCTGTCGCCGCGCGACAGCAGTCACCAGGTGCAGGTCCGCTTCTTCACCCCGACCGTGGAAGTGCCGGTGTGCGGCCATGCCACCATCGCGGCGCACTACGTGCGCGCCCGCCACGATGGCGTCGCCGGTTCTTTGCGCCAACTCACCGGCGCGGGCGCGATGCAGATCGACATCGAAGCCGGCGTGGACGGCGACCATCGCATCTGGATGCGGCAGAACCCGCCGGAATTCGGCGAACTCCTCGATCCGGCGCAGTGCGCGGCGCTGGCCGCGGCGCTGGGCATCGGCCCGGAAGAGTTCGGCGAGGGCCCGGTGCAGATCGTCTCCACCGGGCATTCCAAGGTGATGGTGCCGCTGCGCCGGCGCGCGCGCATGGACCGGCTGGTGCCCGATGCGGCCGGACTGGCCGCGCTCAGCCGCGCCATCGGCTGCAACGGCTTCCATGTGTTCGCGCTGGATGCGCCCGATCCGGGCGTGCTCGCGCACGGGCGCATGTTCGCGCCCGCCATCGGCATCGCCGAGGACCCGGTCACCGGCAATGCCAACGGGCCGCTGGGCGCTTACTTGGTACGACACCGTTTGATCGACCCCGGCCTGTACCGCGATGGCCTGGCGGCCTGGATGGGGCAAGGCGAGGCGATGGGCCGGCCGGGCCGGGTGCGGGTGGAAGTCGGCGTGGACCCGGTGGTGGCCCAGCCCACGAGCGTGCGCATCGGCGGCGATGCGGTGATCGTTTTCGCCGCTGTCCTGCGCCTGTGACGCGGGCGGGACGCGCCTTGGCGCCGCCCTTCAAAGCCGTGTTCAGCGGCGCGGCGCCGGCAGCGCGCGATGTGCCGCCACCCGCCGAGCGCTGTTCATGTTCCCGACTGGCGCACAGGCACGGGCGACTTTCCACGCCCTACATGAATAAAGTCGGTTAAGTGCCCCAGCGCCAAGGTTTTTTTCGTCGGCATCCGGTGCTAACCTCGCGCCGATGACCCGCCGCCACACTGCCCGTCGCGCGCTGTCCTGCGCCCTCATGCTCGCGTTGGCCGCCTGCGCCACGCAGACGCCCTCCGTCTCTCCCGTCGCCGCCGCCCAGGCCGCTCCGCCGTCGCCGCCGCAAGCGCCGCCGGCCCGCCTGCCTGCGCCGGCCAAGGCCGCCACGCCGGTGGTCGGCACGCCGGCCCTGCCCGAGCCGGTGGTGCCGATGCCGCTGGAACAGGCGCGCGCGCAGTTCGTCGCCAACACCGCCGCGCAGTACGGCCTGGAGCCGGCTTATATCGAATCGGTGCTGGCCAAGGCGCAGATCCGCGACAGCATCGTCGCGGCCATGTCGCGCCCGGCCGAGGCCAAGCCCTGGCGCGACTACCGTCCGATCTTCATCACCCAGGCCCGCATCGACGGCGGCAAGGCCTTCCTGGCCGAGCATCGCGCGCAACTGGCCAAGGTCGAAGCCGCCACCGGCGTGCCGGCGGAGATCATCGTCGCCATCGTCGGAGTGGAGACCAGCTTCGGCAAGAACACCGGCAAGTACAGCGTGGTCGATGCGCTGTACACGCTGGCCTTCGCCTATCCGCGCAGCGGCGACCCGGCCAAGGCCGACCGCGAGAACCGCCGCGAGGCCTTCTTCCGCGGCGAACTGGGCCAGTTGTTCGCCCTGGGCAAGGAGGAGGGCATCGACATCGCCACCTTGACCGGCAGCTACGCCGGGGCGATGGGCTGGGGCCAGTTCATGCCCTCCAGCTACCGCGAGTTCGCGGTGGACGGCGACGGCGACGGCAAGCGCAACCTGTTCACCGACCTGGACGATGTGTTCGCCTCGGTCGCCAACTACTTCGTCAAGAAGGGCGGCTGGGTGCGCGGCGGCCCGGTGGTGGCGCGCGCCTCGCGCGACGCCGGCGCCCAGGACTTCGTGCCCGACAACATGGACCCGGTGTACTCGTTGCCCGATCTGGCCGCGCGCGGCTATCGGCCGCTGGCGCCGGTGGCCGCGGGCGAAACCGCCACGCTGCTCAACCTCGACGGCGTCGCCGGCCCCGAATACTGGTTCGGTTTCCGCAATTTCTACGCGATCACCCGCTACAACATCTCCAAGCACTACGGCATGGCGGTGTACCAGCTGGCCGAGGCGATCGCCGGACGGGAGAATCCCATGGCCGCAACCCGCGCACCCGCTCCCGCCGCTGCTGCGGCCCCGCAGGCGCCGCAGCGATGAGTCGCGCCGGCCGCACGCCGCCGCCCGACCGCCCGACCGCACGGGCGCTGAGGCGGCTGGCCGCCGCCGCGCTGCCGCTGGCCCTGGCCGCCTGCGCCGGAGCGCCGAAGAAAGACTCCTCCCAGGCGCTGGCCCTGCCCGAGCGCGGCGACGTGCGCGCCAGCAGCCTGCCCCAGCAGGGCGGGCGCAAGAAATCCCCCTACGCCCCAGCCCAGGAAGACCTGAGCAAGCGCGGCAATTACCGCGCCGGCGGCCTGTACGCGCCCGGGGTCAAGGACTCCACCCCGAGCTACATCCCCAACGTGGACGCCATCCCCGAGCCGGAGGTGGTGGCCGAGCCGCGCTCGCAGTTCGGCAACCGTTCGCCCTACGTGGTGCTGGGCAAGTCCTACAAGGTGCTCGATTCGCACCAGGACTATGTGGAGACGGGCCTGGCCTCCTACTACGGGCAGAAATTCCACGGCCGGCGCACTTCCAACCTGGAGGTGTACGACATGTACGCCTTCACCGCCGCGCACAAATCGCTGCCGCTGCCGAGCTTCGCCCGGGTCACCAACCTGGACAACGGCAAGGCGGTGGTGGTGCGGGTCAACGACCGCGGTCCCTTCCACGACGGCCGGGTGATCGACCTGAGCTACGCCGCCGCGGTCAAGCTGGGCATCACCCAGCGCGGCACCGGCCGGGTCGAGGTGCGCGCCCTGCATCCGGGCGAGGACGCGCCGGCGCCGGTCTATGCCCGCGCCAGCAACAACCCGCCGCCGGCCGCGCCGGCCAAGCCGGCGCCGACCGCGATCGACCGCTTGGTCGCGGCGATGCCCATCGCCAGCGCCAACGCCGGCGAGTTGCCGCCCGGCGCGCGCATCGCCACCGGCCAACCGGCCGCGGCCGCTGCGGTCAAGACCACCGTCGCCACCGGCAAGCCGGCGCCGGTGGCGGCCAGCGCTACCGCCAAGTCCGCGGTCGCCAAGGCCGCCGCGCCTGCCGCCGGCGGCGCTGCCGACTACCGTTTCGACATGACTCAGGACGGCAAGTCGATGTCGGCCGATGAGTTCGACGCCTGGATGAAATCGCGCCAGGTGCGCGTGGCCACCGGCAAGAGCGTGCAATTGGCGCCGCCCAAGCCGCTGACCCGCGCCGAGAAGCGCGCCTTGGCCAAGCAGGAGAAGGAGCGCGCCCGCGCCCTGGCCAAGCAGCAGAAGGAGCAGGCCCGGGCCCTGGCCGCGGCCGAGAAGGCCGCGCGCAAGGCCGGCAAGACCGCGCTGCCCTCGCCGGCCGTCGCGCCGCCGCCGCCGACCCCGGCCAAGGCCGCCGCCACCGTCGCCGCGGCGGTGTCCGCCCCGGCCGCCGCCGGCAACGACGTGACCCTGCAGGTGGCCAGCTTCTCCGCCCGCAGCAACGCCGACCGCGCCCTGACCATGCTCCGCGGCGCCGGCATCGACACCGCGCGCCTGCTCGACGGCGCCGCCTCCAACGGCCAGAAAGTCTGGCGCCTGCGGGTCGGCCCGCTGCGCGCCGACGCCGCGCCGGAACTCGCCGCCCGCATCGTCGGTCTGGGCTTCGGCCAGCCCCAGCGCGTGCGCGACTGAGGCCTCCCGCGGCCCGCGCCCCTCGGCGCGGGCTGCAAGCGCCGCGCATCTGAGGCAGGATGCACGGCTTGCGGACCGGGACGGAGCGCCCGGTCCGGCTCATTCCGACGGCGCCCGCCAGGACGGCGGCGCCGGACTTCCCACCCGGCCGGTACGGTACCGGCCCCGGAGCCGTTCAACGATGAAAGTTCGCTTCACCCCGCGCGCTGCCGCCTTCGCCGCGCTGACCTCGGCCTTCCTGGCCACCGCCGTCGCCGGCCTGGCCGCGGCGCAATCGCCGGCCCCCGCCGCCGCCCCGGCCTCGCCGGCCGCCGCGCAGCGGCCCGCCAGCGACGATCTGGCCGTGCCGCCGCCGCCGCAGATCGTCGGCACCGCCTGGGTGCTGATGGACGCGGCCAGCGGCAATGTCCTGGCCAGCCACAACCCGGACCAGCAGGTCGAGCCGGCCAGCATCACCAAGGTCATGACCAGCTACGTGATCGCAGCGGAAATGGCCGGCGGCAAGGTCAAGGAAACCGACCAGGTGATGATGACCGAGAACGCCTGGCGCAAGGGCGGCGCGGCCACCGACGGCAGCTACTCCGGCTTCGAGGTCAACAAGACCGCGCCGCTGGTGGACATGGAAAAGGGCATGGTGGTGCAGTCGGGCAACGACGCGGCCATCGCCCTGGCCGAACACGTGGCCGGCAGCGAGGAAGTCTTCGCCGCGCTGATGAACCAGTACGCCAAGCGCATCGGGCTGAAGAACACCCACTTCATGAACCCGCACGGCCTGTCGCAGGAGAACCACTACTCCACGGCGCGCGACCTGGCCTTGCTCGGCCGCGCCCTGATCCGCGATTTCCCGACCGCCTACTCCTACAACAAGATCAAGGAGCTCAAGGTCGGCCCGATCACCCAGCCCAACCGCAACCTGCTGCTGTGGCGCGACTCCTCGGTGGACGGCATCAAGACCGGCCACCATTCCAAGGCCGGTTACTGCCTGATGGCCTCGGCCCAGCGCGGCGAACAGCGCCTGATCTCGGTGGTGATGGGCTCCAGTTCCGAAGCCCAGCGCGCCACCGACAGCCAGGCGCTGTTGAACTGGGGCTTCCGCTTCTACGAGACCCACAAGCTCTACGACGCCGGCAAGTCGGTGGCCCAGCGCAAGGTGTGGAAGGGCCAGGCCGACGAGGTCCAGCTCGGCGTGGCCGAGCCCATGCTGGTGACCGTGCCGCGCGGCAAGTACGACCAGCTCAAGCCGAGCATGGATGTGCCCAAGACCCTGGTCGCCCCGATCAAGAAGGGCCAGGCCATCGGCACGGTCAAGGTGATGCTCGACGGCAAGGTGGTCGCCGAGCGCCCGCTGGTCGCCATCGCCGCGATCGAGGAAGGCGGCTTCTTCAAGCGCCTGTGGGACGAGTTCTGGATGTGGTGGGAAAGCGAGTGAAGCCAGCAGCGAGCGCGGTGGAGTGAGGAACGGGCCGGACGGCTCGCGGCCTTCTCCCCGTCCTCGTACTGTCGCAAAGGCCGGCGCAAGCCGGCCTTTGTTGTTGTGGGGGAGAGAAGATAAAAGCGAGAAGCGAGAAGAACCGCGTGCCGCCGCTTCTGCTCTCGCTCACTTCGCACTCCTCACGCCTTATCCCGCAGCCTTCGCCTGGCAGCAGCAATAATCCGCCTGGGCGACGTCGCTCTCATGCCAGGTGTTGCCGCGCGACCACATGCCGGCGATGACGCTGCGGTCCAGGTAGAAATCGCGATCGGGCATGGCCAGGGCGCCGAGGTCGCCCAGGCCGCTGTGGATCAGCGCGCCGCCGGCGACTTTCTGCCGCAGCGCGGCGCCGGCGTAGGCCGGGCCGTAGATCCGCCCGAACTGGGCGCAGGCCTGCGGGCAGGTGTTGCGCTGGCCTTGGTCGGCGGCGCCGGGCAGGCGGCGGTGCATGTAGTTGCGGCGCACCGCGCCGACGATGCCGGGCGAGGCGACGATCTCGAAGCCGTCCGGGGTGAAGGCGCCGCTGTGCAGGGTGCGGTAGGGATGCTTGGCCAGGCAGTAGCCGGTGGCGGCGGCGGTGGTCGTTTCCGACCAAGTGGGCGGCGCGGCCGGGGCCGAGCCCGGCAGCACCGCGATCAACCGTTCGCGCGGCGGCACTCGCCCGCGCAGGTCTTCGGTGGCTGGGTCGGCGGCCTTGGCCGGTGCGGTGGGCGGTGCGGCGATGGCCGCGGCCAACGAGCACGCAAGCGCGGCCACAGCGGCGGTCGCGGCGAATTTCCGTTCCATGGTGGCTCTCCTGTCGAGGCGAAGGGCGCGGGCCGCGCTGCGCGCGCCTTCCTGGCGCGGGACCGGCTTCCGTCCGGAGCGCATCGCGGCGGCCGCATTGCAGAACACGCGCACCCCCGCGCGCGCCGGCCGCGCAGGGACGTTGCGCGTTCGCAACGCCTGCGTGCGCCGGCTGCGCGCGGCGCCCTGCGCTGTTGCGGTACAGGCGGCGGCAACGCGTCGCGACCGCTCCGTATCGGCGCGACAGCGGCCGCGCCTGGGAAGCGACTGCCGACGTTGCCGATTCGCAACGACTGCGCGCGCCGGCTACGCGCAGCGCCTTGCCGGCCGCGGTTCAGATCATCGGCGTCGCAAGGCTATGGCGCCGCCATGGGAGGGCGCCCGCCTGGACGTGCCCGCCTGGACGTGGAGGTGTCAGCGCTTGGCCGCGGGCAGCCGCGCGATCATCGCCGCGCGGAACGGCCCGGCCAGCGCATGGAACCCGGCCTCGGTGGGGTGCATCTCGTCGAACCATTGCTCCGGCCGCGGCAGCGTGCCGCGCAGGTCCACATAGTCGAACACCGCAGAAAAGCGCGGATCGGCCTTGAGCGGCCGCAGCACGCGTTGCTCGAAGCCGTCGATCAGGCGGCGCACGAAATCCTGCTGCGCAGCCGCGGTGGCGGCCGCATCGGCGCCGGCGACGGCCTGGATGTAGGGGCCGATCCACGGCCCGACCCGCTTCTTCAGCAAGGCCGCCACCCCGGCGTTGCCCGGCGTGAGCGCTCCGGCGCGGCCGATCAGGCGCGGATAATCGTAGCTGTGCGCCAGCACCGGCACGCCCGGGCGCGCGGCGATGGCGGCCTGAAGGAACAGCGCATAGGCCTCGCGCACCGCCTCGTAGCGGCCGCTGTCGAGCACCCGCTGGAACGCGGCCTGTGCGCTGAGCGCGCGCTGGCCGGCGAAGAGGCGCTCCAGGAAACGATCGACGAAATCGTTGCCGCCGGCGCTGACCAGGATCAGGTCGAACTCGAACTGGCGATACCAACCCATCAGCTCGTCGATGTTCTCGCGCACGAACATCGAGCGCGACGGCGCGTCGGGATTGCGCGCGGCGTGGTCGCCGCTGCGCTCGGCGCGGAAGAACAGACCGCCGTGGCCCAGCAGCGGCACCCCGCGCTCCTCGTCCTCAGGCGCCGGCGAGACGATCCAGTCCAGCAGGTTCATCGCCAGCGGCGTGGAGAACCAGGAATCGCCCTCGCAGAACACCACCGGCGTGCGCGCCAGCGCGCCGCCGGCGCGCAGCTTGCGGTAGAGGCTGCGGAACTGGCCGCGCAGCGGCAGGGCGACGGATTGGCTGGCGGGCATGGCCGGTCTCCGGGGCGGGGCGGACATCAATCTACCGCGCGCGATGCGCAGGCATTGAGACAGCGGCGCATCGTGCGTCCACCGCGGACGGGAATGCGTCGATCACCGATCCCCGTCCCTCCTGCCGGGGAACACAGAACCTGCCGCATCGGCGCGCGGTCGCCCGCTCGCGCAGGAGCGGCGTCGGCCGCGATCCTGCAGCGGCATCCGAACGCCCCCTCATCCCGACCCCGCTCCCGTGCGCCGCATCGGCTTCCGCCGCGCCGCCGCATCCGCAATGCTTCGCTGGCCTGCGCCGCTGCGGCAATCGCGGCTGGCGCCGCTCCTACAAAGAAGGAAGACCCGGCGCGTGAGCGCGTTCGCGCCAGCGGCGTTTCTCGATCCTGCGCACATTGCCCACGGCGGCCAGGGTGTCGAGGTAGGCCATCAGCCGCAGCAACTCGTCGTCGTGCTCGTCCTCGCCGAGGAACTCGCGCACGCAGACCAGGTTGCCGTAGTTCTGCGCGTGCTTGGACGGCGTGTCGTCCACCGCCAGCATGCGTTCCAGGCGATAGCCGTGGCGCTTGAGCTTGGCCAGCCGTTTGCGCGGCAGGTAGTGGCCGCTGATCCAGTCGCGGCTCAGCGAGCAGCGCGGGCTGGCCCAGACGAAGCGCAGCGTCCGCGGCGGGAACACAGCGGCCACCACCGCCTCGGCGTAGCGCGGGCTGGAGGAGGTCCACACGCCGACCTGGAAGCGCGCCAGGACATGGTCGAGGAAGGCCTGCAGGTGCGGCCGGCGATAGACGTGATAGTCATGGACGCGGAAATCCGCCGGTCGCCCCAGCTCGACCTCACTGGCGTGGACCAGCGTTTCGTCCAGGTCCAGGACCAGGAGCAGGGAGTCGAGCCCCGGGCTCGGGGGCTCGTGGCCGGGCGGAGCGTGGGGCGGAGCGGGCGCGTCCATGGCGGGTGGTGCGGTCGATCGGGCGTCGTCCCATCAGAGCACGTTGCTGGAACGATGTCAGGCGCCGCAGCCCCCGCACGTCGAAGCGGCGGCGCGGCAAGCGGCAAGCCGAGCCCGACCGTGCCGATCCGGCTGGATGGGCGGTGCGGCCGCAGCCGGGCGAGCGGGCGGCGGCGTGGCTCCGCGGCGGTCAGAGGCCGCATGCCGGCCTGGCTGGCCCGGCACGGCGCCTCTTGGCCTCCGTCCCGACCCCGTCCCTTGCCGACTCCGAGCCCCTCCGGCCGATTCCTGCCTGGCCCTGGCCCAGCACCTGCCCAGCCCCTGCCGTTCCATCCCCGGCACGCCGCCGTCCCAGCGCCGAGCTTGGGTTGCCCGCGCCGCGGACCCATAATGACGCCCATGGACATCCATTCCGACAACCCCGACCACGGCTTCCAGTTCCCCGGCACCTTCGAGCTCAGCGCGATGGGCTCGGCCGACATCGGCCTGGAGCGGGAGCTGCCGCAGCGCCTGCTCGAGGCCGGGATCGAGGTGGAGACCGAGACCATCCAGTGGAAGCACTCCTCCACCGGCAAATACGTGTCCGTGCGCATCAGCTTCCGCGCCCAGGACCGCGCACAGTACGACCTGGCCCACCAGGTGCTGCGCGACCACCCGGAAGTGAAGTGGACGCTGTGATCGACACCGTCGCCGCCCTGATGGGCGGCGAGACCGCGCCGCCGCTGCCGGCCGCGCAACTGCGCGACCTGGGCCGCCAGCCCTATGAGCCGGTATGGCGCGCCATGCAGGCCTTCACCGACGCGCGCGGCGCCGACACCCCCGACGAACTGTGGCTGGTCGAGCACGATCCGGTGTTCACCCTCGGCCAGGCCGGCAAGGACGAGCACGTGCTGATGCCGGGCGAGATCCCGGTGCTCCACGTCGACCGCGGCGGCCAGGTGACCTACCACGGTCCCGGCCAGATCGTGCTCTACCCGTTGCTGGACCTGCGCCGGCTCAAGCTCGGCGTGCGCGAATACGTGGACCGGATCGAGCAGGCGGTGATCGACACCCTGGCCGAATGGAACATCCAAGGCGCTCGCCGCGACGGCGCGCCGGGCGTGTACGTGGCCGGGGCCAAGGTCATGGCCCTGGGCATCCGGGTGCGCCGCGGCTGCAGCTTCCACGGCCTGGCCTTCAACATCGCCATGGACCTGGAGCCCTACCGGCGCATCAACCCCTGCGGCTACCAAGGGCTGCAAGTGACCTCGGTGCTAGACTTGGGCGGCCCCTCGGGCATGGACCAGGTCAAGCCGGTGCTGGTGGCGCAGCTCGCCCGCCAGTTCGGCCTGAGCGTCGAGGCGGCGGCGCCGCTGGAATTCAGATGACGCCGCCCGCGCGCTGCGCCCCCGCCTGCGCAGGCCGGCGCGGCCAGGGCGGATGAGGACGCTCCGCTCCGCCAGGCCCACGGGCCGCCGTCCCCAACCCGGCCCTCTCCCGCACGCGGGGGAGGGAGCCCAACCCCCAGAGTCGATGCCTACATGAGCGACACCGCGTCCAAGACCATCCCGCTCACCGTCGTCGGCGCCGCCGAGCCGGTCGCGGCGCCGGCGGTGCTGCAATCCACCACCATGACCCCCGGCGCCAAGCAGCTCGGCGGCGACAAGATCAACCGCTCGCCGGTGCAGTTCGCCGATGCGCCGGTGCTGCGCAAGCCCTCGTGGATCCGCGTGCGCATTCCCTCGGGCAACTCGGTGGCCCAGCTCAAGGCCAAGCTGCGCGAGAACCGCCTGGTGACCGTGTGCGAGGAAGCCAGCTGCCCGAACATCCACGAGTGCTTCGGCCACGGCACCGCCAC
>CBIFVU010000061.1:0-17646 GCA_966185905.1 uncultured Lysobacter sp. | reverse complement strand
ATGTACCTGCCGATCTTCAAACTTGCTGCGACGATCTGATCGGCGAAGTATCCTGCGCAAATGGCATTTCTCGACCAGAACCCCGGCCTCGGGTATCCCCTCGCGGCCGGCTTCGGACTGCTGCTGGGCAGTTTCCTCAATGTCGTCGTCCTGCGCCTGCCCAAGCGGCTGATGTGGCAGTGGAAGAAGGACGCGCGCGAGATCCTGGAACTGCCCGAGGTCTACGACCCGCCGCCGCCAGGGATCGTGGTCGAGCGCTCGCATTGCCCGCACTGCAAGCACCAGCTGTCCTGGTACGAGAACATCCCGGTATTCAGCTACCTGGCGCTGCGCGGGCGCTGCCGCAACTGCAAGACCCCGATCTCGATCCAGTACCCGGCGGTCGAGCTGCTGACCATGCTGCTGATGCTGGCCTGCGTCTGGCGCTTCGGCTTCGGCTGGCAGGGCTTCGGCGCGATGGTCTTCACCGGCCTGCTCATCAGCTTGTCGGGGATCGACTTCAAGACCCAGTTGCTGCCCGACCAGATGACCCTGCCGCTGATGTGGCTGGGCATCATCGCCAGCAGCGACAACCTGTATTTCCCGGTCAAGCAGGCCGTGCTGGGCGCCATCGCCGGCTATCTGAGCCTGTGGCTGGTGAACTGGCTGTACAAGCAGTACCAGGTGGTGGTCAAACGGGTCAAAGACCCGCGCGAGGGCATGGGCCACGGCGATTTCAAGCTGCTGGCGGCGATCGGCGCCTGGGTCGGGCTCAAGGGCGTGCTGCCGACCATCCTGCTGTCCTCCTTCGTCGGCGCGGTGGTCGGCTCGGTCTGGCTGGCGGTGAAGGGCCGCGACATGGGCATCCCGATCCCGTTCGGTCCCTATTTGGCCATCGCCGGCTGGATCGTGTTCTTCTGGGGCGATTCGCTGCTGCAGGCCTATCTGCGCTACGCCGGGCTGGCCTGAGCCGGTGGCCGGGTTCAGCGTCGGCGTGACCGGCGGGGTGGCCTCGGGCAAGAGCGAGGTCACCCGCTGCTTCCAGGCACTGGGCGTGTTCGTGGCCGACGCCGACCTGGCCTCGCGCGAGGCGGTCGCGCCGGGCAGTGCAGGGCTGGCCGAGGTGGTGGCTGCCTTCGGCGCCGGCGTACTCGACGCCCAGGGCGCGCTGGACCGCGCGGCGATGCGCCAGCGCGTATTCGCCGACCCGTCCGCGCGCAAGCGCCTGGAGGCCATCGTCCATCCGCGCGTGCGCGCCCTGCTGCAGGCCCAGTGCGCGCAGGCACCCGGCGCCTACGCCATCGCCGCCATCCCGCTGCTGGCCGAAGGCGGCGGGCGGGAGGCCTATCCCTGGCTGGACCGCTGCCTGGTGGTGGACGTGCCCGTCGCGGTGCAACAAGCCCGGGTCATGGCCCGCGACCGCATCGACGCCGATCTGGCCCAGCGCATGATCGCCGCCCAGGCCAGCCGCGAGCAGCGGCTGGCGATCGCCGACGATATCCTGGTCAACGACGGGCCGCTGGAAGCGCTGCCGGCGCAGGTCGCGGCCCTGGACCGGCGCTACCGGGCGCTGGCCGCGGGCTGAGCCGGGTTCCGGGGACCTTTTCGCCGCTCTCGAGCCGTTCGCGCTCGACGGGCGCCCTCGAAAGCTCCGCCCTGAAAGCCCTCTCTTGAGAAGCACGCTCTGGAAGGCCGGCTGTCGAAGTCCCGCGTCCGCAGCTCGCTCTCCCAGCCCCGCCCTCGACCGCGCGCCACCAGCGGCGGCCCGTCCCGGCAGGGTTATCGCCCGCCGCCTGCGCGGGCGGCCATTCTGCCCGCCCTCCGCCGCGATGGCCTCAGGCGCCGCGCCAGAGACTGCGTATCGCGGCCACCCCTTGCGCGCCGTGCAGGCGCGCCTGGGCGAGGTCGTCCGGGCCCAGCCCGCCGATGGCGTAGATCGGCAGGGACACCGTCTCGCGCAGCATGGCGAAGGCCTCCCAGCCGATGCCCAGCACATGCGGGTGGCTGGGGGTCGAGGCGACCGAACCGAGCACGGCGAAATCGCAGCCCAGCGCCTGGGCCAGGCGCAGTTCCTCGGCATCGTGGCAGGACGCGGCCAGCGGCAGGCCGGCCGGCACCGGCCGCGCGGACAGGCCGCGCAACTGGCGGGCGCGCAGGTGCAGCCCCAGTCCCCACTCGGCCGCCCACTCGATCTCGCCATTGAGCAAGACTTCGGCGCCGGCATTGCGGCAACGCTCGACCGCCGCTGCGGCCAGCCGGCGCCAGCGCTCCGGCGCGACCTGGCGCGCGCGCAGTTGCACCCGCCGCACTCCCGCCGCCAGGGACGCGGACAAGCCGTCCAGCCAGGCGGCTTCGCCGGGACCGGGCTCGGGCGTGACCAGATAATGTTCGGGCTGGCCCAGGGCCGCCACCACCGGCCGGTCCGCCGGCGGCATGGCGTAGCTGACCAGCTTGTGCGGCGGCACCCAGGCCAGGGCCTGGCCCTCGCGGCCGCGGGCGCTGCCGCGCCAGGCGCGCAGCTCGCGCACGTCCAGCACCAGGCGTTTGTCGGGATAGGCCTGCGGCACGCAGATCAGCGCCGGGCCGACGTCGGCTTCGATGCCGAGCTCTTCAAGCAGTTCGCGCGCCAGCGCGGCCTCAGCGGTCTCGCCGGGCTCGCGCTTGCCCCCGGGGAACTCCCACAGGCCGGCCAGATCGCGCCCTTCGGTGCGCCGGGCCAGCAGGATCCGCCCGCGCGCGTCGCGGATCACCGCGGCGACGACATGGATGCGGCGCCCGGCGCCCGCTCCGGCGGTGGGTTGGACCGGGCCGGTCCGCGACCGGCCGGCAGATAGGCGGCCGGCGCCGGCCGGCTCCCCGCGCTCGCTGCCAGGGACTTCGTCCGCGTCCGCAGCGCCGGGAGCCGTGGCGTCCTCAGCCCAACTGCCCATGGCAGTGCTTGAACTTCTTGCCGCTGCCGCAGGGACAGGGATCGTTGCGCCCAACGTTGGCGAAGGCCTCCTGCGACACCTCGGCGGCCTCCTCGTCGGCGCCGTAGCCGCCGGCGCTGGCATGCTGGAACTGCATCTGCTGGAGCTGGGCCTCGGCCTGGGCGCGCTCGGCGGCCTCCATCTCGGCGATTTCCTGCTCGCTCTGGATGCGCACGCGGGCCAGGATCGTCACCACCTCGCGCTTGACCTTGTCGAGCATCTCGGAGAACAGCTCGAAGGCTTCCTTCTTGTACTCCTGCTTGGGCTGCTTCTGGGCGTAGCCGCGCAGGTGGATGCCCTGGCGCAGGTAGTCCATGCGCGCAAGGTGCTCCTTCCAGTTCTGGTCGAGCACGTTGAGCATGATGTGCTTTTCCAGCATGCGCATGGTCTCGGCGCCGAGCGACTGCTCGCGCACGGCGAAGTGCGCGGCGACCGCGTCCTGCACCTGCCGGGCCACGGCGTCGGCGTCGAGCTCCTCGGCCTTGGCCGCGGTCTCCACCAGCGGCACGCGCACGTTGAACTCCTGCGCGATCGCCGCTTCCAGGCCGGGCAGGTCCCATTGGTCGTCGATCGAATTGGCCGGCACGTAACGCTGCACCAGGTCGGCGACCACGTCGCCGCGGATGCCCTCGACGTTGTCCTGCACGCTCTCGGCTTCCAGCAGCTCGTCGCGCTGTCCGTAGATGACCTTGCGCTGGTCGTTGTTGACGTCGTCGAAGTCGAGCAGGTTCTTGCGGATGTCGAAGTTGTGGGCCTCGACCTTGCGCTGGGCGTTGGCGATCTGCTTGGTCACCAGCGGGCTTTCGATGATGTCGTCTTCCTTCAGGCCCATCCGCGCCATCACCTTCTGCACCCAGTCGGCGGCGAAGATGCGCATCAGGTTGTCTTCCAGCGACAGGTAGAAGCGCGAGGAGCCGGGGTCGCCCTGGCGGCCGGCGCGGCCGCGCAGCTGGTTGTCGATGCGGCGCGACTCGTGCCGCTCGGTGCCGATGATGTGCAGGCCGCCGGCGGCCTTGACCGCATCGTGGCGCTCCTGCCAGGCGGCCTTGAGCTTGTCGTGGGTGGCCGCGTCCACCGGCTCGCCGTTGTTCTGAGCGGCCAGATCGGCCAGCTCGGCCTCCAGCGAACCGCCGAGCACGATGTCGGTGCCGCGGCCGGCCATGTTGGTGGCGATGGTGATCGCACCGGGGCGGCCGGCCTGGGCGACGATGTTGGCCTCGCGCTCGTGCTGCTTGGCGTTGAGCACCTCATGGTGGACGCCGGCGGCGCGCAGCTGCTGGCTGAGCATCTCGGAGACTTCGATCGAGGTCGTGCCCACCAGCACCGGCTGGCCGCGCTCGTGGGCGGACTTGATCTCGGCGAGCACCGCGCGGTACTTGCCGTTGCGGTTGAGGAAGACCTGGTCGGAATGGTCCTTGCGCTGGGCCGGCCGGTGGGTCGGGATCACGATCACTTCCAGGCCGTAGATGCTCTGGAACTCGTAGGCTTCCGTGTCCGCCGTGCCGGTCATGCCGGCCAGCTTCTTGTACATGCGGAACAGGTTCTGGAAGGTGATCGAGGCCAGGGTCTGGTTCTCGCGCTGCACCGGCACGCCTTCCTTGGCCTCCACCGCCTGGTGCAGGCCGTCGGACCAGCGGCGGCCCTGCAGCGTGCGGCCGGTGAACTCGTCGACGATCACCACCTCGCCGTCGCGCACGATGTAGTCCACGTCGCGCTGGTAGATCGCGTGCGCGCGCAGCGCCGCGTTGAGGTGGTGGACCACGGAAATGTTCTGACCGGCGTAGAGCGAGTCCTCCTCGCCCAGGATGCCGGCCTGGCGCAGCAGGTCCTCGGCGTGTTCCTGGCCGGCTTCGGACAGGTGCACCTGCTTGCCCTTCTCGTCCACCCAGAAGTCGCCCTCGCCGTCTTCCTTCTCCTGGCGGGTCAGCGAGGGGACGATGCGGTTGACCTTGATGTACAGCTCCGGCGACTCGTCGGCCGGACCGGAGATGATCAGCGGCGTGCGCGCTTCGTCGATCAGGATCGAGTCCACCTCGTCGACGATGGCGTAGTGCAGGCTGCGCTGGAAGCGGTCGTCCTTCGACAGCGCCATGTTGTCGCGCAGATAGTCGAAGCCGAATTCGTTGTTGGTGCCGTAGGTGATGTCGGCGGCGTAGGCGGCATGCTTGTCCGCGTGGTTCATGCCCGGGTAGACCACGCCCACGCTCAGGCCGAGCCAGTTGTACAGCTTGCCCATCCAGGCCGAGTCGCGGCGGGCCAGGTAGTCGTTGACGGTGACCACGTGCACGCCCTTGCCTTCCAGGGCGTTGAGGTAGACCGGCAAGGTGCCGACCAGGGTCTTGCCCTCGCCGGTGCGCATCTCGGCGATCTTGCCCAGGTGCAGGACCATGCCGCCGATCATCTGCACGTCGTAGTGGCGCATGCCCAGTACGCGCTTGGAGGCCTCGCGGCAGACCGCGAACGCCTCCGGCAGCAGCTTGTCCAGCGCCTCGCCGTCGGCGATGCGCTTCTGGAACTCCGGGGTCTTGGCCTGGAGCTGCGCGTCGGAGAGCTTCTCCATCTCCGCTTCGAGCGCGTTGATC
Organism: uncultured Lysobacter sp.; assembly: GCA_966185905.1. Classification (GTDB taxonomy): domain Bacteria; phylum Pseudomonadota; class Gammaproteobacteria; order Xanthomonadales; family Xanthomonadaceae; genus Lysobacter. Next base: position 12,116 of record CBIFVU010000061.1, on the reverse strand, counting down.
TTGACGACGGATCGCTGCAGTTGGCGCAGCAGGCGGTCGTTGCGGCTGCCGAAAACGCGGGTAAGCAAGCTGTTGAGCATGAACGGGTCCGTGTAAAGCGAACGGGGATGCGCAGGCGGGGACGATTCAGAGCGCGTCGCCGCCGGCAAGTTCCCCAGGAATCCAGACGACCGGCCGGCCGGTCCGTCCCGGGGTCCGCGCGCGGTCCCCCAAAACGCGATCGGGGGCGCCGTGCGCCCCCGATCGGATCGAGCCTGGTCTTTGGCCACACCCATTCTAGCGTGGGGGGCGACCTGAACGGTATCAAGGGGCCGGGGCGTTGGCCGGAACCGGGACTTTGCCCGATTCCGCCGTCCGGACGGGCGGCCCGGCCGGCAGCAGGCGCCAGATGCGGCGCGGGTTCGGCGCCTGGCCCGGCCACCGCTCGACCGGCCGCCGGGCCGTCGGGGCCGCGGCCGGCCTCAGCCGCGCAACGGCGACTGCTGGTTGAGGAACTTGACCGGGTTGACCACCCGGCCGTTCTCCCACACCTCGAAATGCACATGGGCGCCGGTGGAACGGCCGCTGGAACCGGCCTTGGCCACTTCCTGGCCGGCCCGGGCCAACTCGCCGACCTTCATCAGCAGGCGCGAGTTGTGGGCGTAGCGAGTCACATAGCCGTTGCCATGGTCGATCTCGATGACGTTGCCGTAGCCCGAGCGCACGCCCGAATAGCTGACCACCCCATCGGCCACCGCCAGCACCGGGTCGCCGACATTGGCCTTGAAGTCGATGCCCTTGTGGAAGGCGGCGCCGCCGTTGAACGGGTCGGCGCGGCCGCCGAAGCCGGAGGTCATGTAGCTGTTGGCGATGGGCGCGCGCGAGGGCACCGCATTCATGTCCAACTGGCGGTTGAACAGCAGCGATTCGAGCACCGAGAGCTGTTCGCCGGAGGCCTTGAACTGCTCGGCCAGCTTGTCCATGCCGGCGTCGAGCTCGCCGCGGGCCATATCCCGGACCGGGCCCACGCCGCCGACGCCGACCGGCTTGTCGAAGTCGAACTCGCCGTCCTGCAGCTGGCCCACGCGGGTCAGGCGCTCGCCCAGGGCGTTGAGGCGGTTGGCCTCGGCCTGCAGCTCGCCCATGCGCGCGGCCAGGGCGTTGATCTCGCGCTGCGCGTCGCGGCGGGTGGCGGCGATCTGGGCCTGCTGTTGGGCCAGTTCGGCGCGTAGCATGCGGTTGTCGGCGATGCCGGCGCCGGCGCCGATCGCCACGCCAGTGCCGAGCAGCAGCGCCATGGCCAGCGCCGGTCGGCGGGCGCCGATCCGGCCGCAGTGCTGGAACAGGTCGCCCAGCCTGGCGCGGGTGGTGTTTACGATGGATTGATAGGTCATTTGTCCGATGTCTGATTCCAAGCCCAAGCGGCCGCCCTCGCGCGGTCCCTCCTCGCCCCGCATCGCCCTGGATGCGGTGATGGAGGACCCCGCCGGCAACCCGATCCGCCGAGCCCTGTGGCTCGACGGCCTGGACCGTCGGTTACGCCCCTGCCTGCCGCCTTCGCTCGCCGCGCATGCGCGGCTGGCCAACTTCGAACGCGGCCGGCTCGTGTACGTCGTCGATGCGCCGGTGTGGCGGGCCAAACTGCGGCTTGCCGCTCCGGAACTGCTCGACGCAGCCCGATCCATCGGACTGGATGCGGCCGAATTCGTCGTCAAGACGACGATCCCGCCGCCGGCGGCAGCGCCGGCGCGGAAGGCCAAACCCATGTCGGCCGCGACGCAGGCTGCGTTGCGGGCCGCGCTGGCGTCGCTGGACCCATCCGACAAGCGAGGGTCCGGCGATGCCGACTGACGTCCGGGAAGGCCCGCGCCAGGGCGCGGACCGGCGGGGGTCCGAACGCCGGGTCGGGGCATCCTACTGGCCCTATCCCCGCGTTTTGTTAAGCGTTCGGTAGCGTTCCAGAAAAGTTTCGTTAAAAAAAAGTTAACCCGTCACGCGGCGTTCACCAGTGTGATCGGGTTAACGTTCCTGACTTTTCTGGGCGCCGGTCACAGGCCGGGGCGGCCGTGGGGCGCCGGGCAGGCGGGGCAGGCAGGGCCGCCCTGCCCCAAGGCGAGGGCCTCAGGCCAGCGCGGGCTCGCTGTAGGCGACCGGGACGTGCTCGGACTCGCCGTAGCTGACCAGCTCCCAGGCCGAGCGCTCGGCCAGCAGGGCGCGGACGAGCTTGTTGTTGAGGGCGTGGCCGGACTTGTAGCCCTCGTAGGCGCCGATGATGGCGTGGCCGGCCAGGTAAAGGTCGCCGACCGCGTCGAGGATCTTGTGGCGCACGAACTCGTCGGCGTAGCGCAGGCCGTCGTCGTTGAGCACGCGGAATTCGTCGAGCACGATCGCGTTGTCCATCGAACCGCCCAGGCCGAGGTTGCGCTCGCGCATGTACTCCAGGTCGCGCATGAAGCCGAAGGTGCGCGCGCGGCTGACTTCGCGGATGTAGTTCTCGGTGGAGAATTGCACCTGCGCGCGCGATTGCGAGGCCGGGATGGCCGGGTGGTCGAAGACCACGGTGAAGCCCAGGCGGAAACCGTCGAAGGGCTCGAACCGGGCGAGCTTGTCGCCTTCGCGCACTTCCACCGGGTGCTTGATGCGGATGAAGCGCTTGGGCGCATCCTGTTCGGCGATGCCGGCGGACTGCAGCAGGAATACGAACGGGCCGGCCGAGCCGTCCATGATCGGCACTTCCGGCGCGGACAGTTCGACATAGCAGTTGTCGATGCCCAGACCGGCCATGGCCGAGAGCAGGTGCTCGACCGTCATCACCTTGCCCGCGCCGTAGGTCAGGCCGGTGCACAGGGTGGTCTCGGTGACCAGATCGGCGCGCGCGGGCATCTCCACCACCGGGTCCAGGTCGGTGCGGCGGAACACGATGCCGGTGTCCACCGGGGCCGGGCGCAGGGTGAGGAACACTTTTTCGCCGCTGTGCAGGCCCACGCCGGTGGCGCGGATCACATTCTTCAGGGTGCGCTGGCGCAGCATGGTCGTGGCAAGTCCCGCAGGATCGTGGTGCTGTCGTTGTTGTGTCGGCGGGTCCGTCCGGGGCCGGGGCCCGCGCGGAAAGGACTGGCTGCCTTTATGGGGGTGGAGCTCAACCGCGCAAGATTAGCACGCGGTTTCCTGAACCTGAACGGAAAAGACACACTGTCCCGCTGTTGTCAACAGCGGGCCGCAAACTGACCGGTCGGCCGGGAATTCCCGGGCCGACCGGCCCAAAGGCCCCGGTGCCTGGACGCCGGGGCAAGGTGCCCTGTGGACCGGGGACGAGTCCGGTCCGGGTGTGGAGCAGAAGCGAGCAAGAAGAAGTGAGGAGCGAGCGAAAGCCGCTCTACTCGTTTCTCACTCCTCTCCGCTCACCTCTCGCCTTCAGTCCGCCTGCCGGCGCAGGAACGCCGGAATATCCAGGTAGCTGTTGTCGCTGCCGAAGTCCGCGACGGCCGGGCCGCTCGGTTCCTGGCGGGCGTTGCCGCCGCGCAGGCTGCCGCCGAAGCTCGGCATCGGCGCGTGGCCGGCATCGTCCATGGCCGAGAACTCCGGCTGGCCGGTGGTGGCGTTGCGCACCAGCTGGATCGGCGCGCGCTGGGCCTCGCGCTCGAAACTGTGGCCCTGGCCGCGCACCGACTGCTTGGCGGCGACGCGGTTCAGGCCGGTGGCGACCACGGTGACCTTGACCTCGTCCTGCATGTCCGGGTCGAGCACGGTGCCGATGACCACGGTCGCGTCTTCCGAGGCGAAGTGCTCGATCGTGCGGCCGACCTCGTCGAACTCGGCCATGGTGAAGTCCGGGCCGGCGGTGATGTTGACCAGGATGCCGTTGGCGCCGGCCAGGTTGACGTCGTCCAGCAGCGGGTTCTGGATCGCCGCTTCGGCCGCGGCCTGGGCGCGGTCGTCGCCGCGCGCGGCGCCGGTGCCCATCATGGCCAGGCCCATCTCGCTCATCACCGTGCGCACGTCGGCGAAGTCCACGTTGATCAGGCCCGGGCGCACGATCAGGTCGGCGATGCCCTGCACCGCGCCGAGCAGCACGTCGTTGGCGGCGCGGAAGGCCTGGATCATGGTGGCGTTGCGGCCGAGCACGGTGATCAGCTTCTCGTTGGGGATGGTGATCAGCGAGTCGCAGTGGTGGCTCAGTTCCTCGATGCCCTTGAGCGCCACCTGCATGCGGCGGCGGCCCTCGAACGGGAACGGCTTGGTGACCACGGCCACGGTCAGGATGCCCATCTCCTTGGCCAACTGCGCCACCACCGGCGCCGCGCCGGTGCCGGTGCCGCCGCCCATGCCGGCGGTGATGAAGACCATGTCCGCGCCGGTCAGCGCGTCCATGATGCGTTCGCGGTCTTCCAGCGCGGCTTGGCGGCCGACCTCCGGATTGGCGCCCGCGCCCAGGCCCTTGGTGACGTTGCTGCCCAGCTGGAGCTGCAGCTTGGCGCCGCAGTTCTTGATCGCCTGCGCGTCGGTGTTGGCGGTGATGAACTCCACCCCGTCGACGTTGCCGCTGACCATGTGCGCCACGGCGTTGCCGCCGCCGCCGCCCACGCCGACGACCTTGATGACCGCGTTCGGGGCCATTTTTTCAACCAGTTCGAAATGTGCCATGTCCTCGTCCTCTTTGAGCCGGGATTCGGGATTGGGGATTGGGGATTCGCACAGCGCGGCCCGATCCTCCATCACCTTCCCGGCGTTTATGGTTTTTATGTTGAACAACTAAACGACTTGCCGCTTCGTTACGACTTCCCTGTTCGCCCTGTTCCGAGTTGCCTCTAGCGCTTGCCTTTGCCTCTGAAACCAATCCCGAATCCCGAACCGCGAATCCCGGCCGTCAGAACTCACCGCGATACCAATTCTTCAACTTGCTCAGGAAGCTGCCGGCGCGGCCGGCGGAGATCACCGGGCGGCGCGGGTTCTCGATCTGGCTGCCCATCAGCAGCAGGCCCACGCCGGTGGCGTGGACCGGGTTGCCGACCACTTCGCCCAAGCCAGTGACGTGCTGGGGGATGCCCACGCGCACCGGCATCTGCAGCATTTCCTCGGCCAGCTCGACCACGCCTTCCATCTTGGCCGCGCCGCCGGTCAGGACCATGCCGGCGCGGACGTGATGCTCGAAGCCGGAGCGGCGCAGCTCGGCCTGGATCATTTCGAAGATCTCCTCGTAGCGCGCCTGCACCGCCTGCGCCAGCGAGTGGCGCGGCATGCGCCGCGGCGGGCGGTCGCCGACGCTGGGCACCTGGATCGATTCCTCGGCGGTGGCCATCTGCGCCAGCGCGCAGGCGTAGCGCACCTTGATCTGCTCGGCCTCCGGGGTGGGCGTGCGCAGCATGTGGGCGATGTCCTCGGTGACCTTGTCGCCGGCGATCGGCAGCGAGGCACTGTGGGCAATGGCGCCCTGCACGAACACGGCGATGTCGGTGGTGCCCGCGCCGATATCGACCAGGACCACGCCCAGCTCGCGCTCGTCGCTGGTCAGCACCGCGTTGCTGGAGGCCAGCACGCCCAGGATCAGATCGTCCACTTGCAGGCCGCAGCGCTGCACGCACTTGCTGATGTTGGCCGCGGCCGATTGCGCGCACACCACCAGGTGCGCGTGCACCTCCAGGCGCACGCCGGTCATGCCGACGGGGTTGCGGATGCCTTCCTGCGAGTCGTCCAGCACGTAGTCGCGCGGGATCGCGTGCAGGATCTTCTGGTCGGCCGGGATCGCCACCGCCTTGGCCGCCTCCAGCACCCGGTCCAGGTCGCCGTAGGTGACCTCGCCGTCGCGGATCGGGGCGATGCCCTGCGAGTTGCGGCACTGGATGTGGTTGCCGGAGATGGAAGCGTAGACCGAGCGGATCTCGCAGCCGGCCATCAGCTCGGCTTCCTCGATCGCGCGCTGGATCGACTGCACGGTCGATTCGATGTCCACCACCACGCCGCGCTTGAGCCCGCGCGATTCGTGCGAGCCGATGCCGATGACCTCGATCGGATTGCCGGGGCGGCCGTCGGAGGGGGTGTACTCGCCCACCAACGCCACCACCTTGGAGGTGCCGATGTCCAGGCCAACGATCAGCGACTTGTCGCCTTTGCGGTTCATGACTGTCCTTGCTGCTGCTTCGGTGCCGCCGCCGGCGCCTGCACCGGCGCCCACGTCAGCGAAAAACCATTGGTGTAGCGCAGGTCGGCGCGGGCCAGCACCTGCACGCGCTGGGCCATCAGCTGCGGCAGCAGGCGCACGAAGCGGCCCAGCCGCGAGCGCGCTTCGCTGCGCCCGACCACGATCCGGGCCTGGTTGCCCAGCACCAGCGTCCAACTGCCGCGTTGGTCGACCTCGACCTCGCGCACGTCCAGGCCGACCGGTGCGAACAACTCGCGCGATTCGTTGTAGAGCGCGACCACGTCCTCGACCCGGTTGTCCGGTCCGCCGAACTGCGGCAGGTCCGGCGGCACCTGGATGCCCGCCACCGGGAACAGCCGGCCCTGCTCGGACAGCAGCCGATCCTGGCCCCAGCGCGCGAACGGCTTGTGCTCGACCACGCTGACTTCCAGCACGTCCGGCCAGCGCTTGCGCACTTCGGCCCGCTCCACCCACGGCAGCCGCGCCACTGCGTCCTGCGCCGCGGCCAGGTCGACGGCGAAGAAGCCGCGCTGGGCATAGGGCAGCAAGGTCTTGCGCAGCGCCGCCGCGTCCACCCGCTCGAACGGGCCGGTGGCACGCAGGCGCTTGAGCGGCCACTGGTCCGCGCCGATCCAGCCGTTGAGCACGGCCACGACCGGCAGCGCGACCAGCGCCAGCGCGAGCAACCAACCGACCAGGCGCAGCATGGCGTTCACGCCGGCGCACCTCCTCGCTCGCCCAGGCTGGCTTCCAGCACGCGCCAGCACAGCTCGTCGTACTCGATGCCGAGCTGGCGCGCGGCCTTGGGCACCAGCGAGTGGCTGGTCATGCCCGGCGCCGTGTTGACTTCGATCAGATAGAGCCGGCCGCTGTCGCGGTCGCGCATGAAATCGACCCGGCCCCAGCCCTTGCAGCCGGCGGCGACGAAGGCTTCCATCGCCAGGCGGCGGATCTCGTCCTCGGCCGCGCCGTCCAGCCCCGGGCACAGGTACTGGGTGTCCTCGGCGACGTACTTGGCGTGGTAGTCGTACCACTCGCCCTTGGGCACGATGCGGATCGACGGCAGCGCGGTGTAGCCGGCGCCATCGGCCAGCACCGCCACGGTCAGCTCGTCGCCGACGATCATCTGCTCCATCAGCATCTCGCCGGGATAGCGCGCGGCCAAGGCCACGGCCTGGTCGATGTCGGCATCGCGCAGCACCCGCGACACGCCGACGCTGGAGCCTTCGCAGGAGGGCTTGATGATCACCGGCAGGCCGAGCGCGTTCGCAGCGGCGTGGACATCCTCGCCCTTGGCGATGCGCTGGAAGCGCGGCGTCGGCAGGCCGGCGCCGATCCACACCTGCTTGGTCCGGATCTTGTCCATCGCCAGCGCCGAGCCGAGCACGTCCGAACCGGTGTAGGGCACGCCCAGCGCTTCCAGCAGGCCTTGCAGCACGCCGTCTTCGCCGCCGCCCTTGTTGCCGTGCAGGATGTTGAACACGCGGTCCACGCGGCCGGCCTGGATCGCCTCGATCAGGGCCGGAATGCCGTCCACGGCGAAGGCGTCCACGCCGCGCGAATGCAGGGCTTGCAGCACGCCGCTGCCCGAATCCAGCGAGACCTCGCGCTCGGCACTGGTGCCGCCCATGAGCACGGCGACGCGCCCGAAGACGGCCGGATCGGTGACGCGGAGCGGTGCGAACTGCGGACTCACTTGGACTCTCCCTGGGGGCCGGTGGGGTGGGCGGGCTTGAACCCGTTGCTGGCCAGTTGTTGTGCGGCGGCGCCGATGTCGCCGGCGCCCATCATCAGCAACAGGTCGCCGTCGTTGAGCACGTCCGGCAGCAGTCCGGCCAGGTCGGCGGCGGCGCCGACCACGACCGGGTCGATGCGCCCGCGCGCGCGGATCGCGCGCGCCAGCGACTTGGCGTCGGCGCCGGCGATGGGCGCCTCGCCGGCCGGGTAGACCTCGGTCAGCACCAGCGCGTCCACGCTGGAAAGCACCGCGGCGAAATCGTCGAACAGATCGCGGGTGCGGCTGTAGCGATGCGGCTGGAAGGCCACCACCAGGCGCTTGTCCGGCCAACCGCCGCGAGCGGCGGCGAACACCGCCTCCAGTTCCTTGGGATGGTGGCCATAGTCGTCCACCAACTGCACCTGGGCGCCCTTGCCGGTGTCCAGTTCGGCCAGCAGGTTGAAACGGCGGCCGATGCCGGCGAACTTCTCCAGCGCGCGCGCGATCGCCTCGCTGGCCACGCCCAGTTGCCAGGCCACCGAGGCGGCGGCCAGCGCGTTGAGCACGTTGTGCCGGCCCGGCAGGGCCAGGGTCACGGCGGTGCGGCTGGCGTCGGGCAGGCACAGGGTGAAGCGCATCGCGCCGCCGTGCTGGCTCACGTCTTCGGCGCGCACATCGGCCGCGGCATCGAAGCCATAGGTCATCACATGGCGCGGCGTCTCCGCGGCCAGCCGGGCCACGTTGGGGTCGTCGATGCACAGCACCGCCAGGCCGTAGAACGGCAACCGGTGCAGGAACTCCTCGAACGCGGCCTGGACCCGGGCGAAGTCGCCGCCGTAGTTCTCCAGGTGGTCGGCGTCGATGTTGGTGACGATGGCGATCTGCGGGTTCAGGCGCAGGAAGCTGCCGTCGCTCTCGTCGGCCTCGGCCACCAGCCACTGCCCGCCGCCGAGGCCGGCGTTGGCGCCGGCGGCCAGCAGCTTGCCGCCGATGACGAAGGTCGGGTCGATCCCGCCCTCGGCCAGGACGCTGGCGGTGAGCGAGGTGGTGGTGGTCTTGCCATGAGTGCCGGCCACGGCGATGCCGCGGCGGAAACGCATCAGCTCGGCCAGCATCTCCGCCCGCGGCACCACCGGGATGCGCTGGGCGCGCGCTTCCATCAACTCGGGATTGTCGCGCTTGATCGCACTGGACACGACCACGCAGTCGGCGCCCAGCACATTGGCCGCAGCGTGGCCGCGGTGCACGTTGGCGCCCATCGCCGCCAACCGGCGCGTGACCGCGTTGTCGGCCATGTCCGAACCGGAGACTTGGTAGCCCAGCGTGCACATCACCTCGGCGATGCCGCTCATGCCGGTGCCGCCGATGCCGACGAAATGCACGCGCGGGAACGCCTTGGCCAGGTCGCCGGTGTGTTGCAGGCGGCGGCGGAGGGCGGTGCTCATCGGGTGACTCCGGGATTGGGGATCAGGGATTGGGGATTGGCTGAAACAGGCAAGGCGGATGGTCCGAGGGGCGAGGCGCCGCGGCGAGGCGACCAATCGCACGGCATCGCCGTGGAACGGCTGCAGCGAATCCCCAATCCCCAATCCCGAATCCCGGCGACGCGGCTCATCGCGCCACCTCCAGCACCGCATCGGCCACCCGCTCGGCCGCATCGGGCTTGGCGATGGCGCGGGCGGCTTCGGCCATCTGCAGCAGCACGCCGCGTTCGGCCAGGATCTCGATGGTCGCCGACAGGCGCTCGGCGAGGTCCTCGCCGGCCTGGGGCAACAGTTGCGCGGCGCCGCGGTCGACCAGGTAGCGGGCGTTCTTGGTCTGGTGGTCGTCCACTGCCTGCGGGAACGGCACCAGGACGCTGCCCACGCCGGCGGCGCACAGCTCGGCCAGGGTCAGCGCGCCGGCGCGGCACACGACCAGGTCGGACCAGGCATAGGCGGCGGCCATGTCGGCGATGAAGGGCTCGACCGAGGCGATCACGCCAGCCTGCGCATAGGCCTGCTGGGCATCGGCCAGCAGCTTCTCGCCGCACTGGTGGCGGACCTCGCACGGCACCCGCCCGCGCAGGCCGGCCACCGCCTGGGGCACGGCGGCATTGAGCGCGCGCGCGCCCTGGCTGCCGCCCAGCACCAGCAGGCGCAGGGCGCCGCTGCGGCCTTCGAAGCGCTGCGCCGGCGGCGCGATCGCCGCGATCTCGGCGCGCACCGGATTGCCGACCACGACCTCCGCGCTGCCGGCGAAGGTATCCGGGAAACCGGTCAGCACCTGCCGGGCGAAGCGCGAGAGCACGCGGTTGGTCAGGCCCGGCGCGCGGTTCTGCTCGTGCACCAACAGCGGCACGCCGGCCAGGCGCGCGGCGATGCCGCCCGGGCCGGCGGCATAGCCGCCGAAGCTGATCACTGCGCGCGGACGGCGCTGGCGCAGCACCCGCTGGGCCGCGCGCACCGAAGCGGCGATCCGCAGCGGCGCGCGCAGCAGCGTGCCCAGGCCTTTGCCGCGCACACCGCTGATGGCGATGGTGTCGATCTGGATGTCGTGCTGCGGCACCAGGCGCGTTTCCATGCCGCCGTCGGCGCCGAGCCAGGACACCGGCACGCCGCGCGCGCGCAGCGCCTTGGCCACGGCCAGGCCGGGGAAGATGTGCCCGCCGGTGCCGCCGGCCAGGATCATCACCGGAGCCTCGCTCATGCGGTCCTCCCGAGCGAAGGCTCGACTCGCTCGCGCAAGCGGCTGGTGCCGCGCACCGCGGCGCTGGCGCCGGCCGCGGCCGGCGCGGCGGACGCCGCCGGCGCGCCTTGCGCCGCTTCGCCGCGCAGGCGCGCGACCTGGCGCTGGGCCCGGTCGAGCTCGTAGGACACGCGCAGCAGCACACCCAGCGCGGCGCAGCTCATCAGCACGCTGGAGCCGCCGTAGGAAATCATCGGCAAGGTCAGGCCCTTGGTCGGCAGCACGCCCAGGTTCACGCCGATGGAGACGAAGCTCTGCAAGGCCATCCACAGGGCGATGCCGAAGGCGATGTAGCCGGAGAAATGGCGGCGCATCTCCACGCACTTCAGTCCGACCCACAACGCCCGGCCCGACAGCAAGGCGTACATGCCCACCACCGCGCACACGCCGATGAAGCCGAACTCCTCGGCGATCACCGCCATGATGAAGTCGGTGTGCGCTTCGGGCAGGTAGGACAGTTTCTGCACCGAGGCGCCCAGGCCCACGCCCGTCCATTCGCCCCGGCCCACGGCCATCAGCGCGTTGGTCAACTGGTAGCCGGTGCCGAACGGGTCGCTCCAGGGGTTCATGAACGAGGTCAGGCGGATCACTCGGTAGGGTTCGGCGATGGCGATCACCGCCAACACCGGCAGGCCGACCAGCACCGGGCCGAACATGCGCGGCATGTTCACCCCGCCCAGCACCAGCATGCCGGCGGTGATGGCCAGCAGCAGCGAGGACGAGCCGAAGTCGGGCTGCATCAGCAGCAGCAGCACCAGCACCGCGGCCACGCCGATAGGCTTGAGCATCGCGCCCCAGGTGGCCGAGATGTCTTCGCTGAAGCGCTTGAGATAGCTGGCCAGCCAGATGATGTAGAGCAGCTTGACCGCCTCCACCGCCTGGAAGCCGATGGGCCCCAGGTTGATCCAGCGCCGCGCGCCGTTGACCTGGCGGCCGATCACCGGCACGAACACCAGCAACAACAGCACCACGCACACCAGCAGCAGCCACTGGTTGTGCTGCTCGATGGTCTTCAGTTCGGTGCGCATCAGCCACAGGCCCAGGGCCAGGCCGATGCCGAGGAAGACCAGGTGGCGGGTGAGGAAGTAGAACGGGTCCACATCGTGGGTGTTGGCCACGCCGATAGAGGCTGAGCCGACCATGATCACGCCGGTGCAGGCCAGGGCCGCGGACACGAGCAACAACCACGGGTCGTAGCGACCGTGGATGGCTTCGAGCCGGGTGGCCTGGCGCGCCGCGTGGTCCATCAGCGCACCTTCAACGTGGCCAGGCCGACCAGCACCAGCACCACCGAGATGATCCAGAAGCGCACGATCACGCGCGGCTCCGGCCAGCCCTTGAGCTCGAAGTGGTGGTGGATGGGGGCCATGCGGAAGACCCGCTTGCCGGTCAGCTTGAACGAAGCGACCTGGATCATCACCGACAAGGTCTCGATGACGAAGATGCCGCCCATGATCACCAGCACCAGTTCCTGGCGCACGATGATGGCGATGGTGCCCAGCACCGCGCCCAGCGCCAGCGCGCCGATGTCGCCCATGAACACCATCGCCGGAT
>CBIFVU010000060.1:0-17729 GCA_966185905.1 uncultured Lysobacter sp. | reverse complement strand
CTTGCCGATCAACTGCATCGGCGGGCTGTAGCGGGCCGAGGCGCGGGCCACGGCGGCGGCGTCGCCGCGCCAGATCGCGCCGACGCTGGCCTGTTCGGCGGCGCTGCCGGTGGGCAGGCCGAGGCGGTAGCCGCGCTCGATCGCGCGGTTCAGCGCCGAGCGCGCGGCGTTGGCCTGGGACAGGCCGACCAGGCGCGGGCCGCTGCCGTCGTCGATGGCCAGCCACAGCACCGGCTTGGGCCGCGGCTGCGGCCAGATCGGCAGGCCCAGGGTGGAGGCCAGGGTCTCGACCTTTTCCTGGTCGAAGCTGACCACCAGGGTGGTGGTGAAGCTGGGCGCGCCGGTGACCGAGGACACGCCCTCGTCCTGGCGGTAGTCGTAGCCGATGGCGTAGTCCTTGGCCCGGCGCAGTTCCTGGCCGACGCCCGGGCGGCTGGCGGCGGTGCGGTCGCCGGACATCTTGCTCAGCACCTGGGCCAACGCGCGCGCCATCGCGCCATTGCGCTCGGACTCGCCCTGCCCGCTGACCGGCACCTCGGCCGAATACGCGCCATCGGCGCGGGCGCGGTCGCCCTCGACCCGCTGCGCGCTTGCGGCGAAGCTCGCCAGCAGCAGCGCCGCGACCAGTCCACCCCGGATTGCCTTGACCATCGACCCGCCCATCGCTGTCCCTATCTGTCTTGTGGAGCGGACGTCCGGCCCGCGTTGCGAGCCGCCAAGCCCGGCCCGAGAGGCCGCCTCCGGCACCCGGCCGGCAGCGGATTCAATGGCCGGAATGGTGCCGCAGGCGCGGCGGGGAGTCCATTGGCGCGGCTGAATGGCTGCGTCCGCGCGCCGATCCGGGATCGCCGGGAGCCTGCCGGGGGCCGCCCGGGAGTCGGCCGGAAGCCCACTGCATCGAAGCAGAGCCGGGCCCTGGCACGCTCCCGGCCGGCCCGCTGCCTCCGCTGGTCCCGCCTGCCCTCCCCGGCGCCTGCTAAAATGCCGGGCTCCCCTCCGACCTACCCCGGGGCCGCCGTGACCGCACCCTCCTCCGACACCTCTCCCAAGCCGCTGACTTATCGCGAGGCGGGCGTCGACATCGACGCCGGCAACGAGGTGGTCGAACGCATCAAGCCGCTGGTCAAGCGCAGCTTCCGCCCCGAGGTCATGGGCGGGCTGGGCGGCTTCGGCGCGCTGTTCGACCTGTCGGGCAAGTACCGCGAGCCGGTGCTGGTCTCCGGCACCGACGGGGTCGGCACCAAGCTCAAGCTGGCCCAGCAGCTCAACCGCCACGACACCATCGGCATCGACCTGGTCGGCATGTGCGTCAACGACGTGCTGGTGCAGGGCGCCGAGCCGCTGTTCTTCCTGGACTATTTCGCCACCGGCAAGCTCGACGTGGACACCACCGTGGCCGTGGTCGGCGGCATCGCCAAGGGCTGCGAGCTGGCCGGCTGCGCGCTGATCGGCGGCGAGACCGCCGAAATGCCGGACATGTACCCGCCGGGCGAATACGACCTGGCCGGCTTCACCGTCGGCGCGGTGGAGAAGTCGCAGTTGCTCGACGGCGCGCGCGTGCGCCGCGGCGACGTGCTGATCGGCATCGCCTCCAGCGGCCCGCACTCCAACGGCTATTCGCTGATCCGCCGGATCTTCGACCGCGCCGGCCGCCCGGGCGATGTCGCCGTGGGCGGCGTGCGCCTGATCGACGCGCTGATGGAACCGACCGCGCTGTACGTCAAGCCGATCCTGGAACTGCTGCGCGGCCAGGGCGCCGAGGCCATCCACGCCATGGCCCACATCACCGGCGGCGGCCTGACCGAGAACATCGTCCGGGTCGTGCCCGACGGCCTGGGCCTGGACATCCGGACCGCCACCTGGGCCCTGCCGCCGGTGTTCGACTGGTTGCAGCGCGAGGGCGCGGTGCCGCGCGAGGAAATGTGGCGCACCTTCAACTGCGGCATCGGCTTCGTGTTGGTGGTGGCCGACGATGCCGCCGCTGCGACCGAAGCCGAACTCGCCCGCCTGGGCCTGGCGCATTGGCGCATCGGCGAGGTGGTCGCGCACAGCGAAGGCGAGCGCGTCCACATAGGCTGAGGCCAGGCCCGAGCGGGCCGGCCGGGGCTGCCCCGGCCTCCCGCGGCGGCAATCACCGACTGCCCGCGCATTGCGCAAGGACGCATGAGCCCGATCAAACGCCTCGCCCTGGGCGCCGTGCTGGCGCTGTTCGCCGCCACCTGGATCGCCCCGCCCAGCCCGTACGAGCAGGCCTTGCACAGCTCGCTGACCGTGGTCGGGCTGGCGTGGCTGTGGCGCCACAACCGGCGCTGGCCGCTGCGCGACAGCCACTTCGCCGCGATCTGCGGCTTCATGGCGGTGCATTGCCTGGCCTCGCGCTGGATGTACTCCTACGTGCCCTACGACGCCTGGATCCAGGCCGCCACCGGCGGTTGGTCGCTGGACCGCGCGCTGGGCTTCCAGCGCAACCATTTCGACCGGCTGGTGCACTTTCTCTACGGCCTGTGCTTCGCGCCGGCGCTGCGCGAGCATTTCCTGCAGCGCTGGCCGGCGCTGGGCGCGCGCCGCGCCTTCGTCCTGGCGGTGGGGGCGATCATGTGCACCAGCCTGATGTACGAATGGTTCGAATGGGTGGTAGCGCTGTGCCTGTCGCCGCAGGACGCGGAGTCCTACAACGGCCAGCAGGGCGATGTCTGGGACGCGCACGCCGACATGTTTCTTGCCACACTGGGCGCCCTGGCCGCCTGGCCGCGCCGCGGCCGCCCGCCCGGCCGCAGCTGAGCCGGCACCGCCACGGACGCAGGAGGACGCATGGACCAGACACCGCCGCCTCTCGCCCCGGCAGCGCCCGCCGCACCGGCAGTACCAGCCGATCCGGCCGCGCGCAGCCAGGCCGAGGACTTCGCCCAGCTCGACACCCTGGCCACGCTGTACTACGTCCTGGCCGCCTTCACCGGCGTGTTCGCCCTGTTCCCGCTGCTGCACCTGTTCATAGGCATCGCCGCCATCGTCGCCGGGCACAGCTCGCCGCAGGCGCGCGAGGCGGCCCAGGTCGGCTGGATGTTCGTGATCCTGGCGGTGGGCCTGATCGGCTTCGGCGCGGCCCTGGCGACGCTGTTCTTCCAGGCCGCGCGGCGCATGCGCCAGCGCCGCAGCCACGTCTTTTGCATGGTCGCCGCCGGCGTGAGCTGCCTGTGGGTGCCGTTCGGCACCGTGCTGGGCGTGTTAGCCCTGGTCAACCTGAACAAACCGCACGTGCAGGCGCTGTTCGACCGCAGCGGCCCTGCACCGGCCGGCGCCGGCCCCGCCGCTTGATCCCTCCGCCCCAGGAATGCCCATGTCCGAGCCCGCCCCGCTGCCGCACGCTGCTCCCGAAGACGCCTCGCACCTGAAGCTGCTGGGGATCTTCTACTACGTCTTCGCCGGCCTGAACGCCTTGTCGGTGGTGTTGATCGCCTTGTACGCGGCGATGATGACCGCGGTCTTCGCCAACCTGCCGACGCGGCCGGGCGAGCCGGGGCCGGAGGTCTTCGTCGGTCTGGTCGTCGGCGTGTGCGTGGCGCTGGTCGTGCTCAGCGCGGTCTGCGGCGTGCTCCAGTACATGGCCGGACGGCGCCTGCGCGAGTACCGCGCGCGCGGCTTCTGCCAGATCGTCGCCGGCCTGAGCTGCCTGTCGGTCCCGATCGGCACGGTGCTGGGGGTGTTCACCTTCGTGGTGCTCAACCGTCCTTCGGTGCGCGCGCTGTTCCAGGACCGGCGCTGACGCCGTCTTCGCCGGCGCCCGCCCGCGACGGGCGCCGGAGTGCCAGGTTCGCGGCCACTCCACTGGACAGGATCACAGCGATGGGTGCATGGGGCTTGGGTTCGTTCGACAACGACGATGCCGCCGACTGGGTGCTGGACCTGTTCGATGGGGACAGCCTGGCGCCGGCGCGCGATGCGATCTCCGCCGTGCTCGGCGCGCAGGGCTATATCGAGGCGCCGGAGGCAGGCGCAGCGCTGGCCGCGGCGGAAGTGATCGCCGCCGCCCTGGGCCGCCCGACCGCCACGGCGCAGGCCCAAGAGGGCGTGCAGGCCTGGGTCGCACGGGTGCGGCCCGAGGTGGAGCCTGCGCTGGCCGCCGATGCCCGCCGCGCCGTCGCCCGGATCCTCGGCGAGGACTCCGAGCTGCGCGAGCTGTGGGAAGAGACCGACGACTATGCCGACTGGCGCGCCGGCGTGGCGGCCCTGGACCAGCGCCTGGCCGCCTGAGCGCAGGCCCAATCCCGAATCCCGAATCCCGAATCCCGAATCCCGAATCCCGAGTCCCGAATCCCGAATCCCGAGTCCCGAATCAGCCAATCGCGCCCCGCCTCATCCAATCCGCGGGCCATGGCGTCCTGTACCGCCATGGCCCGCGGCGCCCGGTCCGCAGGCTCCCCATCGGACCGGCCGCACCCGCCGCCACGGCCGAGGCCGCGTCGGGATGCGCCGGCTCCGTCCTGGGCCGACGCATGGCGGGCGGCATGTCCTTATGCCTTGCACGGGTCCAGCGCCGCTGCGGCATGGCCGCGCCCCATAAGCCCCGTCGCGACGGTCCCTGGAACGCACCACGCGGCCGCGCTGGACCGCGAACCTTGGCGCCAGCCGCGAGCCAGCGCCCGCTGCCGGCTGCCGGCTGCGGAATCTGCGCAGACACGACCCCGGCAAAACCGTCGCCGGCCACAGCCGCCGCGGGCGCCTCCCACCAGCCGCGTCCCGCGGTCTCTGCTCCAACCCGCGCCGGCACCGGCCGGCCCAAGACAGGGCAGCGAGAGGCGGCCCGGCCGGCTTCGGCAGGACGCTTGCATTAACTCGCGCCGGCAGCGCGTTGGCCAGGGCGGAGCCGGGACCGAACCGGGACGAGGCGGGAAGCTTTCGCCTCATCGAAGACGAGATCTTGCGAACGGTCACTCCGAATGCGTGAACCGCATCAAGTCCGGTCGAAAACCTTCCCGCTTTGTTCCCCGATTGGCTTGGACGCCGGCTCCGCGGGCTCCTTAGGCTGATGCTTCAACGACTCGCCGCAGGGGGCGACCATGCGCAACCACTTCCGTCATTGCTTGCTGGCCGCGGCGCTCGCCGTGTCCGCGCCGGCCCTCGCCCACGACACCGACGGCGCCTGCGCCCTGGAGGGCGCACAGATGGTCGCGGTGGGCTCCTTCGACTTCAGCGCCGAGGATCTGGCCGCCTTCGCCTTGAGCCAGCAGTCCGGCGGCGGCAAGCCGGTGCCCGGCGGCGGCGACATGTGCACGCCGACCAGTTGCGGCATCGTCGACGATCACTGGTCCATGGCGACCAAGCGCGCGTTCCAGTACTGCGAAAGCCAATGGCCGGGCAGCGTCGCCCAGGTCACCGCGCCGGCCAGCTACACCAACGAGCTGCTGCACCACAGCCTCTACAGCTTCGCCCCCGGCACGCCCAACCTGCAGGGCCTGTGCGTGCGCTGCACTACCCGCGTCCGGTTGCCGGCCGGGCGCTGAGCGGGCCGCGCGACGGGCCGGCGCCGCCGCGCGCGTCACCGCCGAGACACGCTGGACCGAGCGCAACGCAACGCGCGGCGCTGGCGCGACTGGCGCGGCGGCTTGGCCCGACCGGATGGTGCGGCCTCTCGCGTGCAGGCGGCCGCCTCTCATGGCCGCCCGCCGCCCCACGGCCGCGCGCCACCGCGCTCACACCAATGCGTGGCGACGGGTGTAGGCGAGCACTGCATCGAGATGGCGTTGCACCTCCGCCCGCACCGACGCCTCCAGCGGACATTCGGCCAGCACGTAGTACGCCGAGCGCAGCACGTCGCGCCAACGCGGTTGGCGCGGCAGCTTGGCCAGGCTGAGATAACGCTCCATCGCCCGCGCGCGCAGGCGGCCATCGTCCACGGTGACGCGCCAGACCCGGCTTTTCTCGGCCAGCTCCAGCCGCCCCTGGCCGGTGCTGCGCTCCCAGGCCTCCACCACGGCCAACATCAGCTCGACCAAGGCCCGGCGGAAGCCTTCGCGGCGCGCATCCTCGGCCTCGCCTTCCGCTGCCGGGCCGCCGGGGCCAGCGGCGGCGCGAGGGTCGGCGGCCGCCTCGGGCGCGGCCGTCGCCTCGTCCATGGCCCGTCCGGCCAGCGCCAGGCCCAGCACCACCAAGCCCTCGCCCTCGCCGGAACCGACCTCCTCCAGCCGCGCCCGCAGGCGCTGGCCGTCCGCTCCGCTGCGCAACTCCAGCCGCTGCGCCAGCGAGGACTCGTCCAGCCGTCCCAGCGCCTGGGCCAGCGCGGCGGCGCTGTCGGGCGCGAGCAATTCGCCGAAAGCGCGCCCGCCCAGGCCGCCGGCCGGCTGCAACAACTGTCCGGCGCTGCGGTTGGCCGCCAGCACGCGGCCGGCGGTGTCCAGCACCAGCACCGCATCCTCGCGGCTGTCCAGCGCGGCCTGCAGGCGCGCGCGGTCCACGTCCAGCTCGGCCGCGGCGCGGCGGTGGTAATCGGCCTCCTCGGCCAGGCGCGCGCGCCTGGCCGCCTCGGCGATGCGCGCGCGCTGCTGCCGGCGCAGGAAGAACACGGTCAGCCCCAGCAGCGCGGCCAGCGCCGAAACCACGGTCAGCCACAGCGCCAGGGCGCGGGTGCGGTTGGTCGCGGCCAACGCAGCGATGGTGCGGTCGCGCTCGGCGGTCTGGAAGCGCAGTTGCATCCACTTCATCTCGCGGTCGTAGCGCGCCTCGCGCAAAGCGCGTTCGGCCGCTGCGGACTCGCGCTGCGCAGCCAACGCCTGCGGCCACTGTCCCAGCGCCTCGTGGTCGGCGGCCAGTTCGGCCAGCAAGGCCGGGCGATCGCTGTCGTTCGGCGCCAACCGCGACAAGGCCTCATCGCTGCGCCGCAGCGCCGCCCGCGCCTGTCCGCGCAGACGCTCGCCGCGCGCGGCCTGCAATTGCAGCGGCGCCGGCGGAGTCGTGGCCGCGAGCGCCGCCGGCTCGCCTGCGAACAACGCCAGGCCGGCATCGGTCCAGACGCGTGCGGCCTCCAGGTCGCCGCGCCCGATCGCGGCGCGGCCGAGTTCGGCGTACAAGCGCGGCAAGTAGCGGCGATCGCCGGTCGCCAGCAATTCCTCGCGCGCCTGCCCGAGCAAACGCTCGCCCTGCGCCCATTGGCCGGCATCCAGCGCCAGCACGCCCTGGGTGGCGAGCACGTGCGCGGCTTCGGCGCGGTCGCCGCTGCGCAGGAACTCGGCTCGCGCCTGGACGTAGTGGCGCGAGGCTTCGGCCGACTGGCCCAGGTCGCGATAGACATCGGCGATGTTGTTCAAGGTCGCGCCCACCCCGGCGCCGCCGCTGCTGCGTTGCAGGCGCAGCGCGGTCAGCAGCGCCTGCAACGCATCGCGGTAGTCGCCCAGCCGGCGCAAGGCCGAGCCGATGTTGCTCCAGGTCTTGGCTTGGGCGGCAGGGTCTTGGTTGCGCTCGGCCAGGGCCAGCGCGCGGCGGAAGCCGTCCAGGGCCTGGGCGGGGCATTCGCGCCGGTAATCCAGCACGCCGCGCCGGCGCAGCAGTTCGTATTCGATCTTCGGCGGCGGCTGCGGGCCGGCGACAGCGGTGGCGCAGTCCAGCGCCGCGCTGGCGGCCGGGAAGTCGCCTCGGTGCTGCAAGGCCACGCCGCGCTCGAACAAGGCTTCCAGCGCCTGCGCCGAGGACAGGCCCGGCGCCAGACCCTGCTGGCGGCGGCACTGCCCCGGCTCGGGCACGGCCGGCGCCGGCGCGGCGCACGCGTCCTCGGCGGCCAGCCCGGGCGGCGCCAGTCCGGCCCCTAGCAATGCCAGCGCCCAGCCGGTCCATCGCGACGCCTTGTCTCCGCCCACGCCTTGCTCCCGCCCCGGTCCGGCCCCAGCTTTGCCGATCGCGGCCTTCAGCGGAAGCGCAGCGCGCCGGCGCCGCGCCGCCGATGACGCGATTCCCGGGATGCGTCACACCCCGCGGCGGCGCACCGCGGTCGCCGCCGCCCGCCCGTCCACCTGCCGGCCTGGCCCAGGCCGCGAGCGCCGGGCCAGGCGCGGCGCCACCCCGCGCCGTCCGCCGCAGCGGGCCGATCGCCTAGAATGGGCGACTGCCTTTCGCCCCGCCGCCGGACCGCATGCCCCAGACGCTTCCCCGGATCGCCGTGCTCGCCTCGGGCCGCGGCAGCAACCTGCAGGCCGTGCTCGATGCCATCGCCGCCGGCACCCTCGCAGGCGAGGTGGTGGGCGTGTTCTCCGACAAGCCGGCCGCGCCGGCGCTGCAGCGCGTGCCGCCGGCGCAGCGCTGGTCGGCCCGCGCGCGCGAGTACGCCGACCGCGACGCCTTCGACGCCGCCCTGGCCGAAGCGGTCGCCGCCGCGCGCCCGGACTGGGTGCTGTGCGCAGGCTATATGCGCATCCTCGGCAGCGCCTTCGTCGAACGCTTCCGCGGTCGCACGCTCAACATCCACCCCTCGCTGCTGCCCAAGTTCCGCGGCTTGCACACCCATGCCCGCGCCCTGGCCGAAGGCGAGCGCGAACACGGCGCCAGCGTTCACTTCGTGATCCCCGAGCTCGACGCCGGTGCGGTGATCGCGCAGGCGGTGGTGGCAGTGGATCCGCAGGACAGCGCCGAGTCGCTGGCCGAGCGGGTGCTGGCGCTGGAGCATCCCTTGTTGCTGGCGACGCTGAGACTGGCCCTGTCCGGCCGCCTGGCTGAACACGGCGCAACCGTTTCCGTGGACGGTCATGCCCTATTTACGCCGCTGCGTTTAGATTTCGCCGGCCGGTTGACCGACCCGGCCAGCGGCCAGGCGATCTGAACGCTCGGCCTGCGCTGTACGCGCCCCCCACACCCGCGCCCGCCATGCGCCAGGACCCGTCCGCGCCGCCATGAAGCTCCCGATGCCCCTGTTCGCGGCCATGCTGCTCGGCATGGCCTTTCCCGGCAGCGCGTTCGCGCTGGAGCCGTTCGTGGCCCACTACCAGGTCTTCAACGGCGGCAAGGCGCTGGGCGATGCGACCATGCAGGTCAAGCCCGACGCCGGGCGCTGGCGCATCGACCTCGACATCCACGCCGAACGCGGCATGATGGGCCTGGCCGGCGCGGCCGCGCAGCAGAGCACGCTGTTCGACACCGTCGGCGAGGCCTACCGTCCACTGAGCCAGACCATGGTGCGCAAGGTGCTGTTCTCCAAGCGCACCATCACCGGCACCTACGACTGGAACCGGCGCAATGCGCAGTGGAGCGGCGACGTCAAGGAGCACCGGCGCAAGCCCATCGCCCTGCAGGACGGCGATATGAGCGGCCTGCTGATCAACCTGGCGGTGGTCCGCGACGCCCAGCCGGGCAGGACGCTGAGTTACCGGTTCGTCGATTCCGGCCGCGCGCGCCCGCACCAGTACGCGGTGGCGCAGGAGCTGGAAGGCGTCAAGGTCGACGACATGAGCTTCAACGCGATGCGCGTCGACCGCGTGCAGAGCGGCAACGAGGAAACCTCGATCTGGGTGGTCGACGGCGTGCCCACGCCGGTGCGCATCCTGCAACGCGAGAACGGGCAGGACACCTACGACCTGCGTTTGGTGGAATACAAAGGAGTCAACGAATGATGACCGAAGCCCCCCGCCTCATCCGCCTGGCCGCGCTGGCCGGCGCCCTGGCCGCGTTCAGCGCGCCGGCGCTGGCGGTCAAGCCGTTCAACGCCGACTACTCGGCCAGCTACATGGGCATGCAGGGCGCCGGTCGCATGACCGTGGCCAAGGCCGACGGCAACCGCTGGAAGTACGAGCTGTCCATTACCAGCCCGCTGGCCGAGCTGCGCCAGTCCACCACCTTCGAAGAGGCCGGCGGCAAGCTGCGCCCGCTCAGCGGCAACGACTCCAGCAAGGTGCTGACCAAGAAGAAGAACACCGTCGCCAGCTACGACTGGGGCCGCGGCGTGGCCACCTGGAGCGGCGACGTCAAGGCCGACCGCGCCGGCCCGATCAAGCTGCAGGCCGGCGATCTGGACGCGTTGCTGGTGAACCTGGCGATCGTGCGCGACGTGGCCGCGGGCAAGCCGATGAGCTATCGCATGGTCGAAGGCGGCCGGGTCAAGGAGCTGACCTACAGCGTGGTCGGCAAGGAAGCCATCACCGTCGGCGGCAAGTCGCAGCAGGCCACCAAGGTCTCGAGCAAGAACGGCGACAAGGAGACCATCGCCTGGGTGGTGGCCGATGTGCCGGTGCCGGTGCGCATCCTCCAGCGCGAGAACGGCAGCGACGCGATCGACCTGCGGGTGCGCGCGGTGCGCTGAGCGCGCGGCGCCCCCGGGATCCTGCCCGGTTCGCGGAACAGCCCCGCTTCGGCGGGGCTTTTCGTTGCCGTCGGGCGGCCCTCACCCCAGCCCTCTCCCGCAAGCGGGAGAGGGGGCGGAGCCCGGGATGCCTGGGAGCCCGGTCGGCGGTTGCGGCAGCGGGGTGTCGGGGGTTGGCTAACGCCCAACATCGCGGAGAGCCCAACGCCGCAGAGAGCCCAGCGTCGCGGAGTCCGGCGTCGCAGCGAGCCCAGCATCGTGGAAAGCGCGACCTCGCAGGAAGCCAAGCGTCGCGGAGAACCCGCCGTCGCAGCGAGCCCAACATCGCGGAGAGCCCGGCGTCGCGGAGAGCCCGGCGTCGCGGCGAATCCCACGACCTTTGCCCGACTGGGTGCGGGCGCAGCTGCGCCGCGCCCGCCAGGCCCCCTCTCCCGCTTGCGGGAGAGGGCTGGGGTGAGGGCCGCCGACCGCCGCCGCAAAGCAAAAGGCCCCGCGATCGCGGGGCCCCCCGAAGGCTCGCGCCTTCGCGCCGCTCAGTCGATCCGCCGGATCTTCGCCCCCAGCCCCGACAGCTTCTGCTCGATGTTCTCGTAGCCGCGGTCGAGGTGGTAGATGCGGTCGATGGTGGTCTCGCCCTGCGCCACCAACCCGGCCAGGATCAGCGACGCCGAGGCGCGCAGGTCGGTCGCCATCACCGGCGCGCCGCTGAGCTTGCTCACCCCGCGCACCACCGCGGTGTGCCCGTCCACGCGGATGTCCGCGCCCAGGCGCAGCAGTTCGTTGACGTGCATGAAACGGTTTTCGAAGATCGTCTCGTTGATCACCCCGGCGCCTTCGGCGATGCAGTTGAGCGCCATGAACTGCGCCTGCATGTCGGTGGGAAAAGCCGGGTACGGCGCCGTCACCAGGTCGACCGCGCGCGCGCGGCGGCCGCCCATGTCCAGGGTGATGCGCTCGCCGTCCACCTCGATCGCCGCGCCGGCATCGCGCAGCTTGTCCAGCACCGCGTCCAGGGTGTCGGCGCGGCTGCCGGTGGTGGTCACCCGGCCGCCAGTCATCGCCGCGGCCACCAGGAAGGTGCCGGTCTCGATCCGGTCGGGCAGCACATCGTGGCTGCCGCCGTGCAGCTTCTCCACGCCGTGGACCAGGATCCGGCCGCTGCCGGCGTTCTCGATGCGCGCGCCCAATGCGTTGAGGCAATCGGCCAGATCGACCACCTCCGGCTCCATCGCCGCGTTCTCCAGCACGCTGGTGCCTTCGGCCAGGACCGCGGCCATCAACACGTTCTCCGTGCCGGTCACGCTGACCACGTCGAAGACGAAGCGCGCGCCCTTGAGCCGGCCGCGGCGCTGCGCCTTGATGTAGCCGTTCTCCACCACGATCTCCGCACCCAGCGCCTGCAGGCCCTTGATGTGCTGGTCGACCGGGCGCGAACCGATCGC
Source organism: uncultured Lysobacter sp. (assembly GCA_966185905.1). GTDB lineage: Bacteria > Pseudomonadota > Gammaproteobacteria > Xanthomonadales > Xanthomonadaceae > Lysobacter. The sequence goes on along the minus strand of CBIFVU010000060.1, from coordinate 6,011 downwards.
GCAGCCGCCGGGAAGGGACACCTCGGCCTGGCCGTACTTGGCCAGCAGCGGGCCGAGCACCAGCACCGAAGCGCGCATGGTCTTGACCAGCTCATACGGCGCGACATGACTGTGCACCGTGGTCGGATCGACCGTGATCGCCGCGCCCTCGCCCTCCACTCCGGCGCCGAGTTCGCCCAGCAGGCGCGCGGTGGTCAGCACATCGTGCAGCCGCGGCACATTGCGGATAGTGACCGGCGCATCGGCCAGCAGCGTCGCGCACAGGATCGGCAGGACGGCGTTCTTGGCGCCGGAGATCTGGACCTCGCCGTTGAGCGGCTGGCCGCCTTCCACCACGATTTTTTGCATTGGGCTGGGATTCGGGATTCGGGATTCGGGATTGGCTAAAGCGCGACGGCGCGGAACCGAACGCTCACGCTTGCATGGTAGAAGCAGAACAACCGGCGTGGGTGAGGCGACAGTGAAGTGGGCGGGATTGGGGATTCGGGATTCGGGATTAGTTCCACGGCCGACGCCGCCGGCTGTTCCGAATCCCTAATCCCTAATCCCTAATCCCCGCCTCCTCCGGCGTCAACGTCTTCAGCGCCAGCGCATGGATCTCCCCGCCCATGCGCTCGCCCAGGGTCGCGTAGACCAGGCGGTGGCGGGCCAGGGGGAGTTTGCCGCGGAAGGCTTCGGCGACCACGGTGGCCTCGAAGTGGACGCCGTCGTCGCCCTGCACTTGCGCTTGCGCGCCGGGCAGGCCTTGTTCGATCAGCAGGCGGATGGTGTCGGCGTTCAAAGCGTGGGGCCTCTGGTGGGCGCCGCCCGGGGCCGGGGGCGAAGGTCGGGGCCGGCCAGGGCCGGCTGAATGCGGGGTGGCCCGCTGCGTGCTTCGGCCCGGAACCGCCGGGCCGAGCGCGGCGCGGGGCGGGCGGACCGCTTAGAATTGGGCGGTTAGCCTAGCCGAAAGCCCCGCGCTCGGGAACGGCGGCTTCCCCGCCGGCCGGGCCTGGCTCGGAAACTGGCCCGGAAACTGGTGCGAACCCGGCCCCGAGCCGGCCCGCCGCCGACTCAGGCCACCGAATCCAGCCTCGCACAACCCGCAACGACCTGCGACACGAATGGGAACGCGCTTTTCATGACCCTTACCGCCCCCCCGTCGAACCTGCCCTTCCGCACCGACGCCGATACCGACGCCGGCCTGGCCGCGAGCGGCCGGCAGGTGTTCGAGATCGAAGGCCAGGCCCTGGCCGCGGTCGCCGCGCGCATCGACGGCGATTTCACCGCCGCCTGCCGGCGCATCCTGGCCGCGCAGGGTCGCGTGGTCTGCACCGGCATGGGCAAGTCCGGGCACATCGCGCGCAAGATCGCCGCGACCTTGGCGTCCACCGGCACCCCGGCCTTCTACGTCCATCCCGGCGAGGCCGGCCACGGCGACCTGGGCATGATCACCGACGCCGACGTGGTCCTGGCCCTGTCCTATTCGGGCGAAAGCGACGAGGTGCTGATGCTGTTGCCGGTGCTCAAGCGCCAGGGCAATGCGGTGATCGCCATGACCGGCCGGCCGCAATCGACCCTGGCGCGGGAAGCGGACGTGCACCTGGACGTCAGCGTCCCGGCCGAAGCCTGCCCGCTGGACCTGGCCCCGACCTCCAGCACCACCGCCTCGCTGGCCATGGGCGACGCCCTGGCGGTGGCCCTGCTGGAAGCGCGCGGCTTCACCGCCGACGACTTCGCCCGCTCGCACCCGGCCGGCGCGCTCGGCCGCCGCCTGCTGCTGCACATCACCGACATCATGCACGCCGGCGAGGACGTGCCGCGGGTCGCCGCCGAGGCCAGCGTCAGCGAGGCCCTGGTCGAGATGAGCCGCAAGCGCCTGGGCATGACCGCGGTGATCGACGCCGACCAGCGCTTGATCGGCCTGTACACCGACGGCGACCTGCGCCGCACCCTGGACGACTCCGGCGTGGACCTGCGCTCGACCCGGATCGCCGAGGTGATGACCCGCTCGCCCAAGACCATCGGCGCCGACGCCCTGGCGGTGGAAGCCGCCCAGCTCATGGAAACCCACAAGATCAGCGGCCTGCTGGTGGTGGACAATGAACGCCGCGTGGTCGGCGCCCTCAACATTCACGACTTGTTGCGGGCGCGGGTGGTTTAAGAGGCCGGGAGTCGAGGGCCGGGAGTCGGGAATGGGGAATCGGGAATCGGCAAGGCCGCTTCCGCGGCGCCTTCCTCCCCTGCCGGTTCCCAACGCCGCCTCCCGATCCCGCACTCTGCTTTCCGATTCCCGATTCCCGATTCCCCATTCCCCATTCCCGATCCCCAACGCCCCATTCCCGTGCCCGACACCGCCCTCAACGACTACCCCACCGACCTGCGCGAACGCGCTGGCCGCATCCGGCTGGCCTGTTTCGACGTGGACGGCACGCTGACCGACGGCCGCCTGGTCTATGACGAGAACGGCCGCGAATCCAAGCATTTCCATGTGCAGGACGGGCAAGGGCTGGCATTGCTGCGCAAGGTCGGGATCGCGGTGCATTTCGTCACCGCGCGCGGCGGGGCGATCGCCCAGCGCCGCGCCGAGGAATTGGGCGCGGTCGCCCACGGCGATGTGAAGGACAAGCGCGCCTGCGTGGAGCGCATCGCCGGACAACTGGGCCTGGGCCTGGACCAGGTCGCCTTCATGGGCGACGACTTGGCCGACCTGCGCATCCTGCCGCACGTGGGCCTGGCGGTGGCGCCGGCCAACGCCCATCCCTGGGTGCGCGAGCGGGTGCACTGGCGCACGCAAGCCAACGGCGGCGAAGGCGCCGCGCGCGAGTTGTGCGACTTGCTGCTGGGCGCGCAGGGCCATGCCCAGGCGCTGCTGGAGGAGGCGCTGGGATGAGCCTGCGCACCTTGGCGACCCTGGTGCTGCTGGCCGGCGCGGCGCTCTCGGGCTGGGCGTTGTGGTCGCAGCGCGAGGACGACCGCGGCGACGGCGCGGCCGATGCGCGCCCGGACTATGTGCTCAACCAGTTCGAGGTGGTGGTGCTGGACAAGCAGGGCGTGGAGTCCTTCACCCTGCGCGCGCCGCGGCTGGAGCGCGACCCGCGCACCAAGACCATGGACATCGCCACCCCGCTGTTCCTGGTCCCCGCCAAGGCCGGCGGCACCGGCGGTCCGTGGGAGATCCGCTCCCAGCGCGGCTGGGTCAGCGAGCAGGCCGACGAAGTGCGCCTGCGCGGCCAGGTCCGGGCCGACAGCACCAACGCCAACGGCAAGCCCATCAACCTCTCCACCGAAGAGCTGAACCTGTTCCCCGACGCGAACAAGGCCACTTCCCAGGCCGCGGTCAAGATGGTCCAGCCCGGCACTATACTGAACGGTCTGGGCCTCGAGGCCGACCTCGAGACCAAGAACGTCGACATCCACAACGTCAAGGTCCGCTATGAAGCCAAAGCCCGCTAACCTGCCGGCGCTCTGCCTGGCCGCCGCCCTGATGGCGCCGACGGCGGCGCTGGCGCTGTCCTCGGACCGCAACCAGCCCATGGACGTGGACGCCGACCGCACCAACTGCTCGGTCAACGACAATGGCCCCTGCACCTTCACCGGCAAGGTGGTCATCGTCCAGGGCACCTTGGTGATCAACGCCGCCAAGGCCGACGTCAAGCGCGCCGGCGGCGAGATCAGCAGCGTCGTGCTCACCGGCTCGCAGGTCACGCTCAAGCAAGACCTCGACGACGGCACCAAGTTCGCCGGCCGCGCCAACAAGGTCGACTACGACATGTCCAACGACACCGTCGTGCTGACCGGCAACGCCTTCGTCGACCAGGGCGGCAACACCCTCAAGAGCGAGCGCGTGGTCTACAACATGAAGAGCGGCCAGGTCGAGGGCGGCGGCACCGGCGGGCGGGTCAAGATCCGCATGCAGCCCAAGAACAGCGGCGCCGCGCCGGCCAAGGGAGGCCGCTGATGCTGGTCGTGGAAGGCCTGCGCAAGGCATACCGGTCGCGCCAGGTCGTGCGCGATTTCGGCCTGACCCTGGACGCAGGCGAGGTGGTCGGCCTGCTCGGCCCCAACGGCGCCGGCAAGACCACCTGCTTCTACATGATCGTCGGCCTGGTGGCCGCCGACGCCGGCCGCATCGAGCTGGACGGCAAGGACATCACCCACGAGCCGATGTACAAGCGCGCCAAGTACGGCGTGGGCTACCTGCCGCAGGAAGCCTCGGTGTTCCGCAAGCTCACCGTGGCCGACAACCTGCGCCTGGTGCTGGAACTGCGCGAAGACCTGGACCGCGCCGGGATCGAGCGCGAGCAGGCCGAGCTGATGAAGGAGCTGCAGGTCAGCCATCTGGCCGACCAGTACGGTCCCAGCCTGTCCGGCGGCGAGCGCCGCCGGGTCGAGATCGCCCGCGCCCTGGCCGCCCGCCCGCGCCTGATGCTGCTGGACGAACCCTTCGCCGGCATCGACCCCATTTCGGTCGGCGAGATCCAGCGAATCGTGCGCCACCTCAAGAATCGCGGCATCGGCGTGCTGATCACCGACCACAGCGTGCGCGAAACCTTGGGCATTTGCGACCGGGCGTATATCCTGAACGACGGTGGCGTGCTCGCGCAGGGGGCTCCGGACACGCTGCTGGCCAACCCCGACGTCCGTCGCGTCTATCTGGGCGACACCTTCAGCCTGTAACCTCACTGGTTGCCGGGCGCGAAGCGACGCCCGCGAACCGCGGCACGGGGCCTCCGCCTTCCTCTCCGCGTCCAGTCGATGATCAAGCCCCGTCTCCAAGCCTCGCTCGGCCAACAACTGGTGATGACACCGCAACTGCGGCAGGCGATCCGCCTGCTGCAGCTCTCGGCGGTGGAACTGGAGGCGGAACTGGCGACGGCGGTGGAAAGCAATCCCCTGCTGGACTGGACCGACGCCAACGGCAGCGGTGGCGAGGACGAGGCGCGCAGCCCGGCCTCGGCCGAGGAGCGGCCGGCCGGGGACAGCGCCGAGCCCGCCGCGGCCGAGCCGGAGTGGACCCTGGACGACGGCGAGACCTGGTACGAGCGGGTCGGCCCGGCCGACCACGACGAGGACACCCCGGCCGCCGAGCAGGTGGCCGAAGCCGAGACCCTGCAGGACCACCTGCTGTGGCAGTTGCACCTGAGCCCGCTGTCGCCGCGCGACCGCAGCATCGGCGTGGCCCTGATCGAGGCCATCGACGAGGACGGCTACCTGCGCGAACCGCTGTCGGCGATCATCGAATCCCTGGCCCCGGAACTGCAGGTCGGCGAGGAAGAAGTCACCACGGTGCTGCACCAAGTGCAGCGCTTCGACCCGGTCGGCACCGGCGCGCGCTCGCTGGGCGAATGCCTGGCGCTGCAATTGGGCACCTTGTCCGAGGACACCCCCGGCAAGGCGCTGGCGCTGCAGATCGCCGCCGGCCCGCTGGAGCGCCTGCCGCGCATCGGCGCGGCCGGGCTGGCCAGCGAGCTCAAGCTCGATCCTGAGCACGTCGAGGTCGCAGTGCAGTTGCTGCGTTCGCTCGATCCGCGCCCCGGCGCGCAGATGGGCGCGATCTCCTCCGACGCCTACGTCACCCCGGACGTGGTGATCTGGCGCCAGCACGGCCTGTGGCGGGTGGCGCTGTCGGAGTCGATGCGGCCGCGCATCTCCATCCACCGCGGCTACGAAAGCATGATCCGCCACGCCAGCGCGGCCGACGCCAGCTACCTGCGCGGGCACTTGCAGGAAGCGCGCTGGCTGCTCAAGAGCCTGGAAGCGCGCGGCGACACCTTGCTCAAGGTGGCCCGCTGCCTGCTCAAGCAGCAGGCCGCGTTCCTGGAATTCGGCGACAGCGCGCTGCGCCCGCTGACCCTGCGCGAGGTCGCCAACGAGGTCGGCCTGCACGAATCCACGGTCTCGCGCGCGATCGCGCGCAAGTACGCGCGCACCCCGCGCGGGACCATGCCGCTGCGCGCGTTCTTCGCCTCCGGCATCGACACCGGCGCCGGCGGCGAGGCCTCCAGCACCGCGATCCAGGCCATGATCCG
>CBIFVU010000059.1:0-17758 GCA_966185905.1 uncultured Lysobacter sp. | reverse complement strand
AGCAGGGCTTCAAGTCGGTCGCCGACATCCTGCAGAACATCACCGCCGCCGGCTCGCCGGCGATCAGCCGCACCGCCCCGCTGAGCTCGGGCGAAGCGGTCGGCGGCTACTACATCGACCTGCGCAACCTGGGCGCCAACCGCACCCTGGTGCTGGTCAACGGCAAGCGCCTGGGCGCCACCAACGACGGCCTGCAGGACGTCGCCTCGATCCCGGGCTCGATGGTCGAGCGCATCGAGATCCTGAAGGACGGCGCGTCCACCATCTACGGCTCCGACGCCATCGCGGGCGTGATCAACATCATCACCCGCAAGAACTTCGAAGGCCTGGAAGCCAATGCCTACATCGGCCAGTGGGGCGAAGGCGACGGCACCCGCCAGGTGTACGACTTCACCATGGGCTTCACCGGCGACCGCGGCTCGCTGACCGCCGGCGTCGAATACACCAAGGAAGACCCGGTGTGGGCGCGCGACCGCTGGTTCGCCATCGACCGCTTCCCGACCGGCGACAAGAGCGACCCGCGTCCGGGCGGCCTGTCGGGCACCCACCAGTGGAGCCGCTTCCTGTACAACGGCGCCTTCTACACCCTGCGCCGCGACCAGCCGGGCCTGGATCCGCGCCAGTTCAGCAGCTACCGCCGCAACACCACCGCCACCGACTTCTCCAACCCGGCCGAGCAGTCGACCGTGTACAGCGGGATCGAGCGCAAGTCGGTGTTCTTGAACGGCCGCTACGACATCAACGACAAGTTGGCCTTCGAGGCCGACATCCTCTACACCGACCGCGACTCGTTCTCGCAGAACGCCGGTTATCCCTTCGCCAGCAGCGACTTCCCGCTGAGCGCCGCCGGCCTGTCGGCCGACAGCTACTTCAACCCGGTCGGCGAGGACGTCACCTACATCCGCCGTGGCTGGGAAGTGCCGCGCGAGGTCAAGAACAGCCTGACCACCTACCGCTTCACCGGTACGTTCAGCGGCTCGTTCCAGATCGGCGAGCGCTTCTGGGATTGGGATGCGGGCTACCTGTTCAACCAGAACAAGGGCGTGCAGATCAGCACCGGCAACCTGAACACCCAGGCCGTCGGCCTGGCCACCGGTCCGTCCTTCCTCAACGCCAACGGCGTGGTCCAGTGCGGCACCCCGGACGCCCCGATCGACCTGGGCTACGGCGGCGGCCAGTGCACCCCGTGGAACCCGCTGCTGCCCTACGGCTACGCTGGCAGCAACTCGGCCGCCGACGAAAACGTCCGCCGCTTCCTGTACCTGCCGGGCCAGGCGCTGTCGAAGACCGAGACCACCAACTACTTCGCCAACCTCAGCGGCACCCTGGCGACCCTGCCGGCCGGCGACCTCGGCCTGGCGGTGGGCTACGAGCACCGCAAGGAAACCGGCTCGTTCTCGCCGGACGCGCTGGCCCAGACCGGCATCTCCACCGACCTGGCCGGCGGCCCGACCACCGGCGGCTACAGCCTCGACGAAATCTACGCCGAGCTGCAGATCCCGGTGCTGGCCGACCTGCCGGGCGCGAAGGAGCTGACCTTCAACCTCGCCACTCGCTACTCCGACTACGACACCTTCGGCAACACCACCAACAGCAAGTTCGGCTTCAAGTGGAAGCCGATCGACTCGCTGCTGGTCCGCGGCACCTGGTCGGAAGGCTTCCGCGCTCCGACCATCGCCGACCTGTACGGCGGTTCCTCGCAGACGTTCTCCTTCTACACCGACGCCTGCGACACGCTGTACGGCGACGCCGCCGGCAGCGCCGCGTGCACCAGCAACGCCGTTCCGGGCCTGAACGTGCCGGCCGGCTTCCGCCAGCTGGCCTCCACCCCGAGCGGCCTGGCCGACGGCAAGGAGTCGCAGTCCGACCGTCCGTTCTACGTCGGCTCCAACCCGCTGCTGACCCCGGAAACCTCGACCTCCAAGACCTTGGGCTTCGTCTTCAGCCCGAGCTTCGCCGAGGGCCTGAACCTGTCGCTGGACTGGTGGAACGTGAAGATCGAGAACACGATCATCAACGACACCGAAACCAACGTGCTGGCCGACTGCTACCTGCGCAACATCACCTCGCGCTGCAACGTGGAGCAGGACCCGACCCGTTCGCGCTTCAAGCGTGATGCCGACGGCGTGATCACCTCGTTCATCACGGTGCCGATCAACGCCGGCTACCAGGAGACCGAGGGCTACGACTTCGACGTCAACTACCGCTTCGAGACCGGCTACGGCAAGTTCACCCTGGCGTGGCTGACCACCTACGTCACCAAGAACGAGCTCAAGACCGACAACGTCGCCGGCACCGTGCCGCAGCAGCTCAACGGCACCGCCAGCAACGGCAACGGCGCCAACTTCCGCGTCCGCTCCAACCTCAACGTGGGTTGGGAGAAGGGTCCGTGGGGCGTGACCTGGAGCACCCGTTACTACTCGGGCGTGCAGGAAGACTGCTTCTTCGACGATCGCTGCAACAACCCGGACTACATGGCTCCGGAAACCAACGGCAACGTCTCGCCGAAGAACCGTCTGGGCGCCAACACCTTCCACGACGTGCAGGTCCGCTTCAACGCGCCGTGGAACGCCACCATCGCCGTCGGCGCCAACAACGTGTTCGAGCACTACGCCGCTCCGATGTACTCGCGTCCGAACTCGGGCTACTCGTACTTCGGCGGCTTCGACATCGGCCGCTTCGTGTACTTCAAGTACCAGCAGCGCTTCTGATCGACCGCTTCATCGCGGCACCGCAACACGGACACGGCCCTTCGGGGCCGTGTTTTTTTTGGGGGGCGGGAATGGGGAATCGGGACAGCGGCTGCGCGCAAGCGTGTCCGCGCCCCGCTTTTGCCCCACCGATTCCCTATTCCCGATTCCCGTTTCTCGTGCCTCTCCCGCCCCTGTCGCAGCCAGTCATGCGACTGCATTGGTTCTTTAACAACACTTTAATTGTTGCCTTCGGCCGTCTACTATCGGACCGGCTTTGCCAACTTAGGCCGATCCCTTTACGCCCACTGGCTGGCCACAAAACAACTTTTGGTCCCCGTTCATTCAGGACACTTGGAGAGAGAGATGACCCTGAAGACCACCCAGCTGCGCGACGCGATCGTCTTCGCGTTGTGCGTCGGCGCGACCGGCCTGGCCGGCACCGGCGTGGCGTCCGCCCAGGACGCCGCCGCGCCCGCCGCCGCCGAAGCGCCCGCCGAAGCCACCACCTTGGACCGCATCCAGGTGACCGGCTCGCACATCGCCATCCCCGGCCTGACCACCAACAGCCCGGTGATGACGGTCGATCGCGAAGAGATCAACCGCAACCAGCCGGTCACCGCCGAGGACTTCCTCAAGGTCCTGCCCGGCGCGACCCCCGCCATCGGCCCGGGCGTCAACAACGGCAGCAACGGCGGCGCGACGATCAACCTGCGCGGCCTCGGCGACAACCGCACCCTGGTGCTGATGGACGGCCGCCGCGTGGTGCCGTTCAACCTGTTCGGCGTGGTCGACACCAACGTCATCCCGCTGGCCCTGATCGACAGCGTCGATCTGGTCACCGGCGGCGCCTCGGCGGTGTACGGCGCCGACGCGGTCTCCGGCGTGGTCAACTTCGTGCTCAAGCGCAACTTCGAGGGCGTGGAGGTCAACACCAGCTACGGCCAGTCGAGCAAGCAGGACGCCGACCGCCGCAACACCACCGTCACCATGGGCGTGAACCTGGACGACGGCAAGGGCAACGTGGTGCTGAGCGTCGGCAAGACCGACAACGATCCGCTGCTGCAGGGCGGCCGCGACTACAGCATCTTCACCCTGGACTCCACCGACGGCAGCCAGGGCGGTTCGAGCGTGGGCATCCCGACCCGCATCGGCGGCGTGGGCCAGTTCAACCCGGCCACCGGCGGCTTCGGCGGCATCAACACCCGCTTCAACTACAACCCCTACAACTACTTCCAGACCGCGCTGGACCGCTGGCAGGCCACCGCGCTGGGCCGCTACGAGTTCAACGAGCACGCCGAAGCCTATGCCCAGGTGCTCTACACCCGTTCGGACGTGAATTCGCAGATCGCCCCGGGCGGCCTGTTCGGCGCCGAGTTCGACATCGGCATCGGCAACCCGATGATCCCCGACCTGGCCCGCCAGCAGCTGTGCGCCGCCGGCGGCGTGGCCGCCGCCGACTGCGTGGTCGGCAGCGACGCCACCGTGCGCGCGCCGGTGCTGCGCCGCTCCACCGAGCTGGGCACGCGCTCGACCGACTTCCAGAACAAGGTCTTCCAGACCACCCTGGGCCTGCGCGGCGCGATCAACGACAACTGGCGCTACGACGCCTATTGGTCGCACGGCGAGGCCGACCAGCTGGTGGTCAACGGCGGCTTCCTGTCCTACAGCCGCAGCCAGCAGGCCCTGCTGTCCACCGATGGGGTGAACTGCGTGGATCCCACCGGCGGCTGCGTGCCGATCAACCTGTGGGGCCCGGAGGGCACCTTCGATCCCAAGTCCAAGGACTTCCTGGAAGTGGTGACCTTCGCCACCCAGCGGGTCGAGCAGGAAGTGTGGTCGGGTACGGTCAACGGCGACCTGGGCGACAACTTCAAGAGCCCGTGGGCGGACTACCCCATCGGCCTGGCGTTCGGCCTGGAAGGCCGCAAGGTCGAGGCCATGAACAAGGCCGACGCGGCTTCGCGCGATCCCGACGAAGTCCAGGGCGCCGGCGGCGCCAACCCCGACGTGCGCGGCAACCTGACCCTGCGCGAGGCCTATGTCGAGGCCATCGTCCCGCTCGTCAGCGGCAAGAGCGGCGCGCATGCGCTGAACTTCGAGGCCGGCTACCGCCACACCCAGTTCAAGTCCGGCCAGACCGACGTGGACTACGGCAGCTACAAGTACGGCCTGGAGTGGGCGCCGATCGAAAGCCTGCGCTTCCGCGGCATGTTCCAGCGCGCCACCCGTGCGCCGAACGTCAACGAGCTGTTCCAGCCGCTGACCAGCTCGCTGGACAACAGCGCCGTGGACCCCTGCCAGGCGTCCGAGCTGGCCAAGGTCGGCGGCGTCAACAGCGCGACCGGCGCCCTCTGCCTGGCCACCGGCGTGCCGGCGGACGTGCTCAACAGCGCCAACGGCGTGGACGGCCCGAACTCCGGCCAGGCCTACGCCTACATCGGCGGCAACCCGATCCTGGGCCCGGAAAAGGCCGATACCCAGACCCTGGGCCTGGTGTGGCAGCCCAACGAGAACCTGTCGGTCACCCTGGACTACTGGAAGATCGACATCAAGGACGCGATCACCCGTCCGCTGCTCGGCGACGCCCTGTTCGGCTGCTACGACCAGGCGCTCAACCCGACCCTCAGCGCCAGCCACCCGATGTGCCAGCTGATGATCGGCGCCCGCGCCAACGACGGCTCGCTCAACGAAGGCGCGCGCGGCCCGTTCCTGGACCGCTCCAACAAGGGCCGCATCCAGACCGACGGTTGGGACCTGGGCGTGCGCTACGGTATCCCGCTGGCCAACGAGTGGGGCCGCCTGGACTTCGCGCTGGACCTGACCAAGACCGATTCGTTCGACTACCAGGCCGATCCGCTGGTCTACAAGCACGACTGCGTCGGCGTCTACGGCGTCTCGTGCAACGTCGCCGCCGGCATCATCTACGACTACAAGTCGAACTTCCGTGCGGTGTGGTCGATCAAGGACTTCGAGCTGGGCCTGAACTGGCGCCACCTGAGCTCGGTGGACGTCGAACCGGGTCCGATCGAGTGGTACGCGCCCTACACCTCGATCGATTCGTTCGATTACTTCGACCTGACCATGGCCTACGAGCTGCCGTGGAACGCCCGCATCAACTTCACCGTGACCAACCTGACCGACAAGAAGCCGCCGGTCGTGGGCGGCAACATCGGCAGCACCACCTACAACAGCGGCAACACCTTCCCGCAGTACTACGACACGCTGGGCCGCTACTACACCATGGGCCTGACGATGCGGTTCTGATCCAGGGCTTTCCCAGGTCTGTCTGACATTGCAGGACTCCGGCGGGCTTCGGCCCGCCGTTTTTTTTGCGGGAATCGGGAATCGGAACAGCGGTTATGCGCGAGCGTGTCCGCACGTCCCGCTTTTGCCCTGCCTATTCCCTATTCCCTATTCCCTATTCCCTATTCCCGACTCCCGTCTTTTACCCGCGCCAGCGGCGCGCGGATTCAGCCGCGCAGGAAGTCGCGGTGGGCGCGCATCATCGCGTCCACCATCTCGCGCTCGGCCGCCGACAGCAGCGGATTCCACACGTCGAAGATCAGCACCACGCGCAGCTCGTCGCTGTCGTTGCGCGCCTCGTGCTCGATGGAGTCGTCGAAGATCAACGCTTCGCCGACCGTCCACTGGCGCCGTTCGTGGCCCACCCGGTAGCTGCAGCCTTCCGGAACGATCAACGGCAAGTGCACCACCAGGCGGGCGTTGGTCTCGCCGTGGTGCGGCGGGATGTGGGTGTGCGGGGCCAGCGCGGAGAACATCGCGTTCGGGCACACATCGGCGATCTGCGCCATGCCCACCGCTTCCAGCGCCGCGGCGGTGCGCGGGCAGCGCTGCAGGTGCGCGTGCACCGGCTCGGCGTAGCTCCACAGCTTGTAGCTGCTCCAGCGGCGCGAATGGTTCAACTCCTGCCACTGGTTGACCGGGTCGCCGGGCTGGTACTCGATGTAGGGGGTGAACTCGGCCTGCTCGTTGCGCAGCGCCTCGCGCATTTCGCGCAGGATCTCGTAGGTGCTGGCCTCCAGCTCGCGCACCCAGGGAAACTGCTCGCGCTCGTAGAACGGGATCGCCGGCAGCCGCGGCACGCACAGTTGGTTGCACTGGGCGTGGTAGGGCTTGCTGCGCCCGGCCATGATCGAGGCCGCCTCGTCCCAACGTCCGCGCGCGCCGGCCTCCAGCGCCGCGCGCGGGCCGCCCAGGCGCTGCTCCAGGAACGCGGCGAACTCGTCCTGGTGGCGCGCCACCACGGCCTGGGCGTGCTGCAACTGCGGCTTGAGCATCTCCGGCCAGTGCGGCGGCGGCGGCGCCACGGTCAGCGCGTTGCGGTAGTCCTGCGCCGCGGCGCGGGCCTGGCCCTGGCGCTCGCGGTAGCCGGCCTTGGCCAGCAGGCCGGGCAGGAAATATGGATCGATCGCCAGCGACGCGGCGATCGCCTCGCCTTCGGCGGCGCTGTCGCCACGCTCGCGCTGGACCATGCCCAGCGAGAGCAGGATCATCGGATCGCGCGGCGCAGCCTGGTGGGCGGCCTGCAGCAGGGCCACCGCCTCCTGCGTATCGCCCCGCTGCAAGGCGTGGATGCCCAGGCTGTACAGCGCCTGCGGGTGTTGCGGCGCGATCGCGCGCACCTGCCGCCACAAGCCCTCGGCCTCTTGCCAGCGGCCCGCGCGCGAGGCCAGGCCGGCGGCCTGGACGAGTTGGTCGACCTGTGCGTTCACACTGCGCTCCGCCATGGATGGACGATCCGCCGGGAGCGGCGGACTGCACGCAAAGCATAAGCCGCGGCCGGCGACGCGGCCATGCAGGCGGCGGGCGGCGCGGTGCCCGGCGCATTCCCGCTGCGGCAGGATTGCCGCCGCCCCGGGCCGCGGCTAAGGTCGCCGCATGTTCAAGCGCCTGCCGCCCGTCTGGCTCCTGGTCCTGCTGTGGTGGGCCGCCTATGCCGTGCTGTTCACCGGCCAGGTGATGAGCATGGCCGAGGCCAACGGCCGGCCCGAACTGTGGCTCAAGGTCCTGCGCGACAGTTTTTCGATCTGGATGACCTGGGTGCCGCTGACCCTGGGCCTGCTGTGGGTGGTGCGGCGCTGGCCCCTGCAGCCCGGGCAGGTCGGCCGCGCGCTAGCCGCGCAGTCGGCCGCGGTGGCCGCGGTGGTGCTGCTGCGGGCCGCGCACATGTACTTCACCAACCCCTACTTCACCTGGTACGAGCACCTGCCCAGCTTCGGCGAGGTCGCCGTGACCAGCCTGCGCAACAACGTGATGATGGCCTGGATGATCGTCGCCGCCGCACACGCGCTGGTACTGGCCGAACGCATGGCCGAACGCGAACGCCGGCTGTTGCAACTGGAGGCCAACCTGGCCCGCTCGCGCCTGGAGGCGCTGACGGCCAAGCTGCATCCGCACTTCCTGTTCAACACCCTCAACTCCATCGCCGAACTGGTGCAACGCGACCCCGACCGGGCCGAGGACGTGCTGGTCGGCTTGTCCGAGCTGCTGCACGACAGCCTGGCCGCCGATCGCGCCCATTACCGCCCGCTGCGCGAGGAAGCCGACCTGATCGGCAACTATCTGCGTATCGAGCAACTGCGCCTGGGGCCGCGCTTGCAGACCCACTGGTCGTTCGCGCCGGACACCCTGGAATTGCCGGTGCCGGCCCTGGTGCTGCTGCCTCTGGTGGAGAACGCCATCGTCCACGCCATCGCGCGCCGGCGCGAACCCAGCCGGCTGGACCTGCGCGCCTGGCGCAGCGCCACCGGCCTGACCATCGAGATCGAGAACCCCGAAGCGCCCGCCGGCGCGGTCGCCGGCGGCGGCCTGGGCCTGGCCGGCACCCGCGAGCGCCTGCACTGCCTGTACGGCGACCGGGCCCGGCTGGAGCCCATGCACCTGGACGGCCGCTACCGAGTGCGGATCGAACTGCCGGCCCAGGCGCGGGCCGAGAGCGGCTTGCCGGCGCATTGGCAGGCCGTGGGATGAGGCCGCTGCGGCTGGCCATCGTCGACGACGAACCCTTGGCGCGCGCGCGCCTGCGCCGCCTGCTCCAGCGCCTGGGACCGGAGCGGGCCGAGGTAGCGGTGGAATGCGAAGACGGCGCCGACCTGGTCGCCGCGCTGGCCGCCGCGCCGGTGGACGCGGTCCTGCTCGATGTGGAAATGCCCGGCGCCGACGGCTTCGCCGCCTTGGCGCGGCTGCCCGCGCCGCGCCCGGCGATCGTGTTCGTCACCGGCTACCGCCAGCACGCCGTGCGCGCCTTCGAGGTGCGCGCCACCGACTATCTGCTCAAGCCCGTGTCGCTGGCGCGCCTGGACGACACCGTGCAACGCCTCCAGGCCCTGGCGGCCTGTCCGGTGGCCCAGGCTGCCGCCGCGCCGCCGTATCCCCAGCGCCTGCCGCTGCCGCTGGGCCAGCGGCAGTACCTGGTGCCGGTGGAGGAGATCGACACCGTGGCCGCACAAGGCAATTACATCGAAGTGCAGGCCGGCGCGCGTTGCTTCGTACTGCGCCGGCCGCTGGCCGGGTTCGCCGCCGAGCTGGATCCGGCGCGTTTCGTGCAGGTGCACCGCTCGTTGATCGTGCGCAGCGATGCGGTCGCTCAAGTGCGGCCGGCCGAGTCGGGACGCTTCCTGCTGATCCTGCACAACGGGCGCCAGCTGCGCAGCGGACGCAGTTACCGCCAGGCCGTCCAGGCCCTGTTGCAGGCGCGCTGAAGCGGCCCCGCGCGCGCAGCGCGGCCCAGGCCCGGACAGCGAGCGGCAGGGCCGCAGCGCCGCCCTCTCCCGCGCCACGCTCCCGGCAACGCCCTGGCGATGCCATGGCCGCGCCGCAGCGCGCATAACGCCGCGCGGCTGCGCGCACGGACAACACTGGGTGCAGTTCGTCGCCTCGCTAGTGCAGTTCGTCCCGCCAGGCTTGTCCGCGGCCGCGCCCGGGCGTCATATCGAACCGGCAGACACCGCGCAGCAAGGATGCAGTACGCAATGCCCACCGATGCACTCCACCCGGCCGGCACGGAACGCCGCCCGGGCTTACCGACCGGCCGATCGACACATCCCGGCGCGCATCGCAGCCCAGTTTTTGCGCCGGCGCGACCGTCCCGGGGCGGTCGTGCCGGAGGCTTCTTCTTCGCCCCTGCGGGGGCCTCCCCGATCACGGAGGGTGCGCGGCCCCGCGTGTCCCGGATCCGTGGTGCCTGCCTGGAGGGACATCCAGGCGTCAATGCAACGGAGTTGTAGACGATGAACGACAACGAACAGACCCTGGCCCAGCCGATGGCGCGCGCCCTGGCCCGCGAACTCAGCCGCGAAGAGATCGAGCAGGTCGCCGGCGGCGGCACGACCGATCCGGGCACGATCCACTTCGACGCCCTGTACGACGACCAGACCGACCACTGGCTGCCGTACTGATTCCGCCCGGCGCTGTCGCCGCGGCGGCCATGACAAGGACGTACCGTCCCGGCGACGTGAGGCAAGCGCAAAACGGCCGTGCCACTACCCCCGTGCGCACGGCCGCCCCCTGAAGCCTCGTCCGGCCGCGCAAGCGGCCGGATTCTTCCGCGGCGCCGCCGGCGCCCTGCCTGCGAAGGATTCCGCCATGGGCGATCTCCACCTCATCCTGTCCACCCCGCGCGACCTGCACGCCGTCGCGGTGCGCCAGGCCCTGGAACAGGCCGGCCACAGCGTGCGCATGCACAGCTTCCTGGCCTCGCGCGAGCTGGCCCGTTCCTCGCTCGCCTTCGAGGACGGCCGCCTCGAACTCTCCCTGGCCGCCGGCCTGCCCGGATCGCTGCGCGCGATCTGGAACCGCCGCCCGCGCTGGGATGCCCTGCCCTACCCGGTGGCGGAGGACGATGCCGATTTCGTCCGCCAGCAATGGCGCCAGTTCATCGACAACGTGCACCTGCTCGCGCCGCGCCACAGCCCGGTGTTCTGGATCAACCACCACCGCGCGGCGCTGGCCGCCGAAGCCAAAGGCCTGCAACTGCGCACCGCCGCCCAGGCCGGGCTCAACGTACCGCGCACCCTGATCTCCAACGATCCCGAGCGCATCCGCGCCTTCCTCGCCAGCGGCGAGCGCTTCGTGTTCAAGAGCTTCACCCCCTACACCTGGATCCACGCCGACGACGGCCGGCGCGAGGCGGCGATGACCCAGCCGATCGACCGCCACGCCCGCTTCGACGACGCCAGCGTGCTGGCCGCGCCGGGCATCTACCAGGCCTACATCGACAAACGCTACGAGCTGCGCGTGACCGTGATCGGCACGCAGTTGTTCGCCATGCGCGTGCGTTCCAACCTGCGCAGCGGCATCGACGATGTCGATTGGCGCGCCGCGGTGCACGACCCGCAGGCGCAGGTCCAGGCCTGCCGCCTGCCCTATGCGCTGGAACGCAAGCTGTTGCGGCTGGTGCGCGCGCTGGGCCTGGTGCAGGGTTCCATCGACCTGGCCGTGGACGCGCTCGGCGAGGCGCACTTCCTGGAAATCAACCAGGGCGGCCAGTTCCTCTACGTGGAAGAACGCCTGCCAGAGCTGCCGCTGCTGGCCGCGTTCTGCAGCCTGTTCGCCCAGGCCCGCCGCGATTTCGTCCTGGACCGCAGCTTCGGCAGCTATGCCGGCTTCTGCGCCAGCGAGGCCTATCGCCAGTGGCAGCGCGAGCAGGATGCGCCGCTGCCCGACCGCACGCCCATGGTGCGCGTGGTGGGCGCTCCGGCCTGAGCGCGCGGCGATGAACGGCATCTCCCTGGGACCAGGCAGACCGCGGCCAGAGCCCGCGGCAGCGGCTGCGCCAGCGCCAACGCGCGCCCGCGGGGACCGCGCATGAGCGAGCCCCTGTTCCGGCCGGAAGTATTCGAGCACCGCCGCGGCAGCGAACTGGGCACGATCCGCCTGCCGCAATCGCGCCTGTCCTGGCTGTTGGCGCTGGTGGCCGCCAGCGTCCTGCTGGGCCTGATCTCGGCGCTGGCCTTCGCCAGCCACACCCGCAAGGCGCGCGTGCAAGGCCGCCTGGTGCCGGCGCAGGGGCTGCTGGAACTGGCCGCGCCGACCACCGGCACGATCGCCGCGCTGCAGGTGCGCGCAGGCCAGCGCGTGGCCGCCGGCCAGGCGCTGTTGCAGATCGGCGCGCAGCGCAGCGCATCCGGGCTGGTGGGGAGCTTGGCCGGCGGGCTGGCCAGCGGCGAAGTCGGCGCGGCCGTGGACTCGCTGCTATGGCAACAACGGCGCAGCCTGGACAGCGACCTGGCCGCGGCCGAGCGCGACAGCGCGCTGCAGGCCCAGGCCCTGCGCGCGCGCGCCGACTCGCTGCAGCGCCAGATCGCCCTGGCCCGGCAACGCCAGGCCGCCTATCGCGAGCAGGCCGCCAAGGCCCGCGCCCTGGTCGAGCGGATGCGCCCGCTGCAACACGACCAGGTGATCAGCGCCCTGCAGATCCAGCAGTACGAAGCCGACGCCATCAACCAGGAATCGCTGGCGCAATCGGCCGAACAGGAAACCCTGGCCTTGCAGGAACAGGCCAGCGATGCCGAGCACCGGCTGCTCGGCCTGCCGCTGGAACTGGCCCGGCAACGCAGCCGCATCGAGCGCGAACAGCAGGCGCTGGAGCGCTCGCGCCTGGACAACGCGCTGGAAAGCGCGCGCGTGCTGCGCGCGCCGGCGGCCGGCACCATCGCCGGCCTGCGCGCCGCGCCCGGGCAGTCGGTGCGCGGCGGCGAGCGCCTGCTGACCCTGGTGCCGGACGGCCGCGCCCTGCTGGCCGAGCTGTGGGTGCCCAGCCAGGCGATGGGCGGCCTGCGCGTGGGCACGCCGGCAGCGTTGCGCTACGACGCCTATCCTTACCAACAACACGGCCTGCAACACGGCGAGGTGATCGAACTGGCCGGCGCCGCCGCGCCGCCGGAGGAAGTCGCCGCGCGCACCGGCCTGCGCCTGGACACGCCCGCCTACCGCGCCCTGGTGCGCTTGCAGCCCTCGACCGAGCCGCTGGCCCTGCGGCCGATGATGACCTTGCAGGCGGACCTGCTGCTCGAACGCGAACCGCTGTACCGCTGGCTGGCACCGCGGCGGCCGCCAGCGCCGCTGGCCGGCGCGGCGACGGAGCCGCCGCGATGAGCCTGGCCGCGCGCCTGCTCGGCCGCAGCCGCCCGCGCCTGCCGCTGGTGCTGCAGAACGAGATGGCCGAATGCGGCCTGGCCTGCCTGGCGATGATCGCCGGCCATCACGGCCACCGCATCGACCTGGCCGGCCTGCGCCGGCGCTTCCCGACATCGGCCAAGGGCGCCAACCTCGCCCACCTGATCCGCGTCGCCGCCGAACTCGACCTGGACGCGCGCGCGCTGCGCGCCGAGATCCCCGCGTTGCCGGCGCTGCCGACGCCCTTCATCGCCCACTGGGATCTCAACCACTTCGTCGTGGTCGAGCGCATCGACGCCAAGCGCGTGCGCCTGCACGATCCCGCCTCCGGCGTGGTGGAGATGACGCTGGAACGCTTCGGCCGCCATTTCACCGGCGTCGCCCTGGAGTTGCGCCCGGCCGCCGGCTTCGCGCCGGTGCGCGAAATCCGGCGCATCTCCTTGGCGCAGTTGGCCGGCCGCGTCAGCGGTCTGCGCCGCGCCGCGCTGCAAGTGCTGTTGCTGGCGCTGGCGCTGGAAACCATCACCCTGGCGCTGCCGCTGGCCATGCAATGGACCCTGGACCAAGTGCTGGTCAGCGGCGACGTCGACCTGTTGTTCCTGATCGGCACCGCCTTCCTCGGACTGGTGCTGGTGCAGGCACTGCTGGCGGTGGCGCGCGGCTGGCTGCTGGCCGAGATCGGCGCCTCGCTGAGCCTGCAATGGATGGCCAATCTGTTCGGCCGCCTGCTGCGCCTGCCGCTGGCCTATTTCGAGCGGCGCAGCGTGGCCGGCGTGCTCTCGCGCTTCGCCTCGGTGCAGGCGATCCAGCAGACCCTCACCGGCAGCTTCGTGGAAGCCGTGCTCGACGGCCTGACCGTGGTCCTGGTGCTGGCGCTGATGCTGTTCTACAGCCCGGCGCTGACCGCGCTGGTGCTGGCCGCCTTCGCCGTCTACGCCGGCGCGCGCTGGCTCGCCTACCGGCGCTTGCGCACGCTCAAGGAAGAACAACTGGTCTATCAGGCGCGGCAACAGGGCCAGTTGCTGGAATCGCTGCACGGCATCCAGGCGATCAAGCTGGCCAACAAGCAGGCCCAGCGCCGGGCCGGGCTGGAGAACGCCGGGGTGGACGCGGCCACCCGCGAAATCGGGGTCAACCGCATCGCCATCGGCTTCGCCGGCCTGTCGCGGTTGCTGGCCGGCTCGCAACGCATCGCGGTGCTGTGGCTGGCGGCCTGGATGACCCTGTCGGGAACCTTCAGCGCGGGCATGCTGGTGGTCTTCGTCGGCTATGCCGACCTGTTCGCCACCCGCGCCGGCAGCCTGATCGACAAGCTCACCGAGTTCCGCCTGCTGGGCCTGCACGCCTCGCGCATCGCCGACATCGCCTTGGAAGAACCCGAAGCCAGCGGTGCCGGTGACCTGGACCCAGGCGTGCTGGACGGACCGATCCGGGTGGAGAACGTGAGCTTCCGCTACAGCGACCAGGACCCCTGGATCCTGCGCCACTGCTCGCTGACCATCCAGCCGGGCGAATCGCTCGCCATCACCGGGCCCTCCGGCGGCGGCAAGACTACCCTGGCCAAGCTGATCCTGGGCCTGCTGCAGCCCACCGAAGGCCGCATCTGCATCGGCGAGGTCGAGATCGGCCGGATCGGCCTGGGCGCTTATCGCGAGCGCTTCGGTGCGGTGATGCAGGACGACGCGCTGTTCTCCGGCTCCATCGCCGCCAACATCGCCTTCTTCGACGACGACGCCGGGCCGGGCCAGGTCGAGGCGGCGGCGCAGGCCGCGCAATTGCTCGGCGATATCCAGGCCATGCCGATGGGCTTTGAAACCTTGATCGGCGAAATGGGCGGCACGCTCTCCGGTGGGCAGAAGCAGCGCCTGCTGCTGGCGCGCGCGCTGTATCGCCGGCCGTCCTACCTGCTGCTGGACGAGGCCACCAGCCACCTGGACGTGACCCGCGAAGCACTGATCAGCAGCGCGATCGCGCAGATGCGGATCACCCGCATCCTGATCGCCCACCGGCCGGAGACTATCCGCACCGCCGACCGCGCCGTGGCCTTGGTCGGCGGCCGCATCCATCGCTTGGACGAGGACGGCCAGGTCGTGCGCCTGCCTCCCGATGCGCAAGCCGACCAAGCCGCCAGCCGCGCTTGATCGGACCGCGCAGGCGCGGCATCGGCCGCGATCGCGCTCCCCGGCCTCCAAGACAGAACCGCCCCACCCCGATCAAGCCGGAACGGAACCCCGGCCAGCGCAACCGACCCCAGGCCCCGCAAGCGCCGCACCCGCCGCGATCGCGCACCCTGCTCGACCCACCGGCCGTCCTGCCGGAGCGGGCCTGGCTGGACCGATCCTGCCGCGCCCGCGCCGGCCCGCGGCGCCGGCGCCCACCCCGCCGGCCCGTTCCCGCTACGACTCAGTTCAACTCGAGCGTGGCATCGCCGGAGAAGGTCTCCAGCTTGATCCGGCCGCTGCCCGAGCCATAGCGATGCTCGAAGCTGGCGCCCGGACCGTGCTCCGGACGCTCGATGCGCGCGCCCGGCGCGCGCAGGTCGCCGCTGAAGGTCTTGCCCTGCACCACCGCCGACAGGGCCGGCTGCAGGCGCAGGCGTAGATCGCCGCTGACCGTCTCCAACTGCACCTCGCCGCCCTCGGCCAGGACGCTGGCGATGCGCAGATCGCCGGAGACCGAGGTGCCGCTGACCTTCTTCAACTTCGATTCCAGCGTGGCCACGTCGATGCGGCCGGAGACGGTTTCCAGCTCCAGCTCGCCGTTGAGGCGTCCGCGCAGCTCCACGTCGCCGCTGACGGTCTGCGCCGAGACCTTGGGGCTGTTGAGGGTCAGGGCGAGATCGCCGCTGACGCTCTCGATATCGGCCTCGCGCGGCGCGCCGGCGACGGTCACATCGCCGCTGACGCTTTCGATCTTCAGCTCGCGCGAGGCCACCCCGTTGACATCGACCGTGGCCGAAACCGCGTCGATATCGAGCAAGGCCTGCAGCGGCACGGTCAGGCGCAGTTCGCTGGGACCGCTGCGGTCGCCGCCGACCAGGGCGCCGATGCCGCCGCCGCGGTTGGGATAGCGCACCTTGACCGACAACTGCTTGCGATCGCCCTCGATCTCCAGCTTTTCCACGCCGTCGCCGAGCGTGCCTTCGATCTTGACCTCGGGACGGTCCCAGGCGCGGACCTGGATCAATCCCTTGATGTTGTCGATCTCGATCCGGCCCAGCGGATCCAACGGGCGGGTCTGGTCGATGGGCGTGGCGGCGAAGGCCGGCAACGCCGCGGCCAGGCCCAGCGCGAGCAGGCCCAGGGACGAAGCGCGGAGAACGCGGGCGGGCGAACGGAGGCGGACAGGAATCATGGTGCGTTCTCCTCAGGTGTAGGCCACGCGCTGGGTCAGCGCGAGGCGTCGTGCGTAAGTGCGCCGCAGTTGCTCCAGCAACAGGCGCGAATCGGGGTCGTGGGCCAGCGCGTCCAGGATCAGCGCGGCGTTGCGGTCGAGCTCGTCGAAGGCCGGCTGCAGAGCGACGGCGTGGCCGGCGGCCGGCGCGATCTCGCGCAGCGCGGCCTGGTATTGCCGGGTCATGCCATCGGCCTCGCGCTGGAGCAGGCTGGCCGGCGCCGCCTGGCCGGCGACCGGAGCGCTGGCCGCCGGCGCAGTCGCCACGGCCTCGCCGCTGGCGGCCGCCCCGGGGTTGCGCCACTGGCTGCCCACGCCGATCGCCAGCGCCGCCACACCGGCGGCCAGCGCCAGCGGCAGCGCCCAGCCGCGACGCGCGCGCTGCGGTCGCGGCCGCAGCCCGGTCGGCGCGATCTCCACCGCAGCGGCCGGCACCGCAGCCTGCCGCGTCGCGACCTCAGCCTCGGCGGACGCCGGGCGCTCGCCGAGGCGTGCCGCGATCCCGGGCCACAGATCGCGGCCGGGCGGCACCTCGCGGCGCAGCGCGCGCAACTGCCAGCGCAGCGCATCGGGCAGTTCGCCCTGCGGGGCGCGGTCGGACTCTCGCTCGTTCATGCCTGATCTCCCAGACGCGAGCGCAGCAGGCTGCGCGCGCGATGCAACTGTGCCTTGGAACTGCCCACGGCCATGCCCAGCTCGGCCGCGATCTCCTCGTGTTTCCAACCTTCCACGTCGTACAGCACCAGCACCGCGCGGGCCCGCGGCGGCAGGCTGGCGACCGCGCGCTCCAGGTCCATGGACAACGCGGTGACGTGGCCGGCCGAATCGGCGCTGCCGATGCCGTCGAAGGCATCCTCGTCGCTGTCTTCCAACGGGCGGCTGCGGCGGCCGCGCAATTCCATCAGGGCGGTGTTGACTGCCAGCCGGTGCAACCAGGTGCCGAACGCCGACTCGAAGCGGAAGCCCGGCAGGGCCTGCCAGGCGCGGACGAAGGCCTCCTGGGTCAAGTCCTCGGCGCGGGCGCCGTGGTAACCGACCAGGCGGGCGATCACGCCGTGCACGCGGCTGGCGTGGCGGCGGTACAGGGCCTCGAAGGCGGCCACGCCGCCGGCGACCGCGGCGGCGACCAGGGCGAGGTCGTCGTCGGCTTCGGTCGCGAGTGCGGCGTCGGGCATGGTCTCGTTCACGGCGGTCAGCATACTCAGTCCGATGCTGCGCCGGGCCGGAGGGTTTAAGCCGGGGCCGCGGTATTGGATGGTCCTTGCGGGCGACTTCCCCACACATGGGGAAGAACACGTCGAGCGCCTGCGATCCACCCCGTCCCCCGCGGACGGGAGAGGGTTGGGGTGAGGGCCGCTCTCAGGCAGGCGGCGCCGGCAGCTCATTCGCGCGCGCCCTCATCCGCCCCTTCGGGGCACCTTCTCCCGCACGCGGGAGAAGAAACAGCAAAGGACCCGCGTCCTGCTCCCTCTCCCGCGAGCGGGAGAGGGTTGGGGTGAGGGCCGCTCTCAGGCAGGCGGCGCCGGCAGCTCATT
>CBIFVU010000058.1:0-17839 GCA_966185905.1 uncultured Lysobacter sp. | reverse complement strand
AAGCGCTACTTCACCATCGGCGAGGTCAGCGAGCTGTGCGACGTCAAGCCGCACGTGCTGCGCTATTGGGAGACCGAATTCCCCACCCTCAACCCGGTCAAGCGGCGCGGCAACCGCCGTTACTACCAGCGCCACGAAGTGCTGATGGTGCGGCAGATCCGCGGCCTGCTGTACGAGCAGGGCTACACCATCGGCGGCGCCCGCCTGCGCCTGGAAGGCGAGGCGGCCAAGGACGAATCGGCCCTGTCCTCGCAGATCGTCAAGCAGGTGCGGATGGAGCTGGAGGAAGTGCTGCAGTTGTTGAGGCGGTGAAGCGGGGATTCGGGATTCGGGATAAGAGATTCGGGTTTCGGGATGGCTTGAAGCGTTGGGGCGACTCGCAAGCGCTGTTCGCGCCTGCGTTTTTGCCAATCCCCAATCCCAAATCCCGAATCCCATGTATACTTGCCGCCCCGCTCGCAATGAGCGGGACATCGCAATCCATGTCGGGGCGTAGCGCAGCCTGGTAGCGCATCTGCCTGGGGGGCAGAGGGTCGTCGGTTCGAATCCGGCCGTCCCGACCATTTTGATTGCGATTTCAATGGGGTAGGTGGTGGCTCCAGTCTCACCACCCTATGTACACCCTCTCTCCACCCTATCGCTTGAGTACGAGGCCGGCATCGACCTAGGCCCACGCCTGTTCGTGGTCTTCCGGATAGACCCGGGTCATGTCCACATCCGAGTGGGCAAGCAGCGCCCGCACCTGTTCTTTGGACCCGCACACGTTGCGTGCGCAGTAGCGCGGCGCCGTGGCTGCGGATCTCGTGGAAGCTCGGCGGGTTCTCGCCGCCGATCCCGGGTCACGGTGTTCGGCGAAGGCGCGAGCCAGGTCGTCCGGCATGACCTGTGTGCAGCCCTCGCAATCCTTGTGGGCCCGCAGAGTGGCTGCGTTCGATCCCGCTCCGCTTGCCTTGCGATCCTGGGGCCTGGACGCGCGGCGGTTGTGCCTGCGCCAGGTTGATCGCCAGCACTTGCCGCACGACCCGCCGCCGCCGCGCCTGCAACGCGGCCACGTCGCCCCGTTTCCCGCAGCCGCAGCAATCGGCCATGGCGGGCCCCTCGGCGCTCGCTTCGAGCGAGCGGCCATTATTCCCCCTCGCGCGGCGCGCGACGGTGGCGGCATCGCAGGCGGTGCGAACGGCCTTGGCGACAATGGGCGCACCCAGCGGCAGGGTCGGATGCCGGCGCAGCGAGGAGCCCCTCATGACACCCACGCCCCTGGAAAGGACCGGCGAATTCGAGCGCACCGACAACGGGTGGGTGCTCAAGTTCTGGATCCGCGAGGCCGGCGCGCTGCGCCTGCGCCATGAGGTGTTCGACGACACCCCGGCCTTGTTGCGGCGGATCTACGAGGTGTTCGCCCGGCCGGCGGCGCCGACGGCGAGCGCGCCGCCGGCCGGGGCCGCAGCGGGTTGAGCGCCTCGGTGGCTTGAGGGAGGGCGAAGGAGCGCCTGCGCGGCGGGTGTCCCGGGGCGGGCTGCCGGTTGGATTGCGCTTTCCGTCGCGAGCACTTGCGGTAAAATTTGTACGATGTATAAAATTATCCATCGTCCAATGAGCGCCGCCATGCCTGCGACTTCCTCCCCCGCGCCCGGCCGCCGCGAGCGCAAGCGCCACCAGACCCTGGACCACCTCGCCGCCACCGCCTTCGCCCTGTTCGAGGCACAGGGCTTTGAAGCGGTGACGATGGAGCAGATCGCCGCCGAGGCCGACGTGGCCAAGGGCACGCTCTACAACCATTTCCCGGTCAAGGAAGCGCTGCTGGCGCACCAATTCCACGGCGAGTTCGCCCTGGCCCTGCAAGGGCTGCAGGCCAGCCTGGCCGAGCCGGGCGGGTTCGCTGCCCGGCTGTCGCGCTGGCTGCAGTTGTCGGCGCAGTGGTGCAGCGCGCGCCGGCCGTACATGCCGCATTACCTGCGTTTCCGCTTCATGGACACCGACGCCGCCCTGCGCGCCCGCGACGCCGGCGAGCGCAGCGGCACCGAACGGCTGTTCCAGGCCCTGGTTGCGGCGGGCCAGCAAGAGGGCGAACTGCGCACCGACCTGCCTGCGGCGCAGTTGGCCGGGCTGTTGCAGCACCTGTACCTGGGCGCGCTGATGCGCTGGCTGGCCCAGGACGGGGCCGCGCTGGAGGACGAGTTCGCTGCGGTGGTGGAGCTGTTCGTGCACGGCGCGCGCCGGC
The DNA here is from genome assembly GCA_966185905.1 of uncultured Lysobacter sp. Lineage (GTDB taxonomy): Bacteria > Pseudomonadota > Gammaproteobacteria > Xanthomonadales > Xanthomonadaceae > Lysobacter. The sequence continues at coordinate 15,618 of CBIFVU010000058.1, read as the reverse complement.
CGCAGCCGGCCTGGGCGGCGGCATGAGCGCGCTGCTGCTGGACTGGGCGCAGGCCGCGGCGGCCGGCGCGGCGGTGGCCGGCGGCAAGGGCTGGCAACTGGCGCGGATGGCGGCGCTCGGCGTGGCCGTGCCGGAGGGCTTCGTGGTCGCCGCCCAGGCCAGTCTGGGCCGCGCGCCGGGCCAGCCGGTGCCCGAGGCCTTGCAGGCGCTGCTGGCGGCCGAGTTGCAGCGCCGCGGCTGGAGCGAGCGGGCACTGGCGGTGCGCTCGTCCGCGCCGCAGGAAGATTCGGCGCGCGCGTCCTTCGCCGGCATCCATCGTTCCTGCCTCAATCTGCGTGGCGCGCAGGCCCTGGCCGAGGCGGTGGCCGAGGTCTGGGACTCGGCGCATGCGCCGGCCGCGCTCGCCTATCGCCAACGGCTGGGCTTGCCGCCGCAGGACACGGCGATGGCGGTGGTGGTGATGCCGTTGTTGCCCGCGGTCGCCTCCGGCGTCGCCTTCACCTGCGATCCGGCCAGCGGGCGCGAGGACCAGCATCTCGTCCATGCCCATTGGGGCCTGGGCGAGGCGGTGGTGGGCGGGCAGGCCGAGGCGGACAGCCATCGCCTGCAATGGCATCGGATCGACGACCGGCTCGAACTGATCGAGCAGCGGATCGGCGCCAAGCGCCGCTACACGCGCGTGCGCGCCGACGGCGGCACCGAACTGGCCGACACGCCGCGCGAGGACGCCGACCGCGCGGTGCTGTCGCCGGCGCAGGCCGAGCAGGTCGCGGCGCTGGCGCTGGACGCGGCGCGGGCGCTGGATTTCGCGCGTCCGCTGTTCGATGTGGAATGGGTCTGGGACGGGGCGCGGATATGGATCGTGCAGGCGCGGCCGGTGACCGCCACCGCGCGCCACACCTATCCCGCCCTGCGCCGGCGGCCGGAGGTGTGGACCCGCGGCAACACCCGCGAAATCCTGCCCGAGCCGCTCTCGGCGATGGATTGGTCGGTGTACCGCACCGCCGCCGACCGCATGCTCACCCTGGGCTACGAGCTGGGCGGCTATCCGGTGCTGGCCGGCGTGCCGCACGCGGCCTTGCGCCACGGCCGGGTCTACCTGCAAGCCTCGCTGATCCAATGGGAAGGCTACGACGCCTACGGCATCGCGCCCGAGGCGATGAACGGCTTCATCGGCGGCGCCCAGGCGCCGATCCGCGTGCCCGCAGCGAGCCTGGGCCAACGCCTGCGCCGCGGCCTGCGCATGCTGCGCTACCTGCGCCGCTCCTCGCGCCACCGCCGCCGCGCCGCGGCCGAGTTGGCGCAGACCCTGGAGCGCGCGCGGCAATGGCGCGAACGCGACCTCAGCCAGGGCGACCGCGGTCTGGCCGCGCTGCTGCGCGAGCAGGTCCGGCAAGTCCGCGCGGCCGATGCGCTGTTCTTCCTGCAAGGCTCGGCCGGAGGCAGCCTCAGCGGCTTGGTCGATCTGGTGGAGAAGCATTGTCCGGGCGAAGGCCAGGGCCTGGTCGCGGCGCTGATGGCCGGCGCGGCGCCCAGCGTGACCGCGCAGCAAGGCTATGCGCTGATGGCGCTGGCCAAGGTCGCGGCCGCGGACGCTCCGGCGCAGGCCTGGTTGCGCGCGCCCGGGCGCGAGGACGGGCAATGGCGCCGCGGCCTGCGCGAGGACAGCCCGTTCCGCCGCGAATTCGAGCGATTCCTGGAGCAGTACGGCCACCGAGCGGTGGCCGAGAGCTATCTGCGCAGCCCGCGTTGGCGCGAGCAGCCGGGCTACCTGTTCGACATGGCCCTGGCCCTGGCCGACCGCGATGCCGAAACCCTGCGCCGGCGCCAGCGCGAGGCCAGCGCCCAGGCCTGGCGGCGCGTGCGCGAGCGCCTGCCCGCGCTGCTGCGGCCGGTGCTGCGTTTCCTGCTGCGCAGCGCAGTCACCGACAGCAATCAGCGCGAAGCCGCGCGCAGTGCGCTGATGGCCTGCTTCGAGGGCCTGCGGCGGACTGCCTTGGCGCTGGGCGTGCGGCTGGCCGGCGAGGGCGGGCTGGAGCGCGCGGAGGACGCGTTCGAGCTGGACGCAGCGGAGCTGTGCGCCGCGGCCGAGGGCCTGCTGCCGTTGCCGGCGGCGCGGGCACGGGCGCAGGCGCGGCGCGCACTGCGCCTGGAGCAGGCGCGCACGCCCGAGCCGGAGGTCCTGGTCGAGCATGCCGATGCCAGCGCCGATGCCAGCGCCGATACCGATGCCGGCACGCACCTCGGCGATGGCGCTTGCCCGCGCCGGCAGGCCGCGCAGGCGGACGCCGGCGAGGGCTGGCGCGGCACCCCCATCGGCGGCGGCCGCGCTCAGGGCCGCGCGCGCATCCTGCACGACCCGCGCGAGGCCGGCGCCTTGCAGGACGGCGATGTGCTGGTCGCCGCCAGCACCGATCCTGCCTGGACCCCGCTGTTCCTCAAGGCCGGCGCGCTGGTGATGGAAACCGGCGGCTATCTGTCGCACGGCGCGATCGTGGCGCGCGAATTCGGCTTGCCGGCGGTAGCCAACTTGCCCGGCCTGCTGGCCGAACTGCGCGAGGGCGAGCGCTTGGACGTGGATGGCGACCGCGGCTGGGTGCGGCGGCTGCCAGGCTAGGCCGCGCCGGGCGCGCGGTGGCCTGGTCCAGCGCGCGCCAGTGCGCTGCGATGCGGCCGGACACGCGCTGCGTTGCGAGGGCTCGGCGCTGCGCGCGAACGTCAGCGCCGTCTGCGGTTGCCGACGCGTCGTGTGCCGATAGCGCCATCGAGGCTGCGTCTGTAGCGCGCCGCCGCGCTCGCGACGGCCTGCGGAAAGCGCTCTGCCGCAGGCGCAGGCCGGGTGTACTCAGGGGTCTTCGACGGTGTAGCCGGCCGCGCGCAACTGGTCCAGCACCCTGCCGGATTCGAGCAACTCGCTGACCGGCAGCACCGCGAAGGTGCTGGCGTTGCGCGCGATCGCATCCTGCGCGCGTTCCAGCCAATGCGCTTTGAGCTGGGCGCGCAAGTCGCCGAGGTTGAGCTTGCGCGCCACGCCAGTGGCGGCCAGCGCATCCAGGCATACGCGGTATTGATCGCCTTGCGGCAAGCTGCGCAGCGCGGCCAGGTCGCCCACCGCCCAGGCGTTGCCGCGCGCGCGCATCGATTCCAGATCGTCCTCGATGCGCGAGAGGGTCTTGGCGAAGCAGTCGCGGTCGTCCATCGCGCTGTCGGCGAATTCCTTGAGCGCCGCCTTGGGATCGTCCATCTTCAAGGTCACCCGCGCATCGATGACCGGCACCTTGTGCTGTCGCGCGATCTTCTCCACCACCGGCAGGACCACGCCCTGCAGCGACAGGCCCGACTTGCGGATGGCCGACTCGTACAGCTCCTGCGCGGCGAAGATCGGGCGCCACTTCTCGACCCCGCCATCGCGGCCGATGTAGCGCGCCTTGAGCACGCTCCAGCGTGCGTACAGATCGGCCGGCACGACCTCCTGCAAGGTCTTGCCGCCGGGGTTCTTGCGCGCCTTCAGCGCGGTGGGGATCAGCAACATGCTGCGGACCACGCCCATGCCGGTGCCGAAGGTCACCGAAGGCGGAGCGATGACTTCCTGCGACTCGGCGATGGCCGCCTCCACATCGCGCGAGACCCAGGTCATGTCCTTGGGCAAGGGCGTGAGCGTGCCGAGGATCCACAGCACGTGGCCGCCGCGCATCACCTTCCACATGCCCGGACCGGGTTGCTCGCCGGTGACGACCAGGGTGTCCATGTCGCGGATGCCGTCGGGCGGCGCCGTTGCCGGAGCCGACGCTGGCGCGGGCGGCTGCGCCAGGGCGGGCAAGGCGAGGGCGGACAGGGTGAGGGCCAGCAGGGCGCGGCGCATCCGGGACTCCAGGCGGGGGGACAAGGTCCGAGCAGAGCCCGGATCGTAGCGGTTCCGTGGCCGCGGCGCTGCAGCGGGCCGTGTCGCCGGCCAGCGGACGATGGACTACGGCCATGGCCGCGCCTGCAAGCTTGCGCTGGATTTGCTAATGAGAACCATTGCCAATTAGACTGGGCGCCCAGTCCGCCCCATGCCTCGCCTGTCGCCGGCCGGATGCCGCAGGGCGGGGCCGGTATCGTCCGCATGAGCCAGACCCTCGCCAAACCGGCTTCTCCGGCCGCGCCGGCCACCGCGCGCCCGCCGCGCACAGGCGTGTCGCTGCGTTACCGCGCAGCGGTCGCGGCGCGTGCGTTCGCTGCGGTGGTGCTGGGCTACGCAGTCGCCTACGGCAGCACGGCCTTTCTCACCGTGGTGCTGCCGTTCGCGCGCAACGACAGGGTGATCGCCGCCAGCCTGGCGTGCTTCTTCGTCTGGTGCGCAGTGGCGATGTACGCCTTCGCCGCGCGCAGCGCCTGGCGCGCGCTGGCGTTTCCGGCGCTGTGGGCCGGCGCGTTGTACGGCGTGGCCCTGTTGTTCCCCGAAGCCGCCGCCCGGCCCTGAGACGAAGGAGGAGGCGCGCATGAAGAACTCGTTCTCCCAGGCCATGGCCTGGCTGCATACCTGGGCCGGCCTGGTGATCGGCTGGCTGCTGTTCGTGATCTTCGTCGGCGGCACCCTCGCTTGCTTCGACAAGGAGCTCACCCACTGGATGCAGCCCGCGCTGCATGGCCACGAGCGCAGCGCAGGCGAGGCCGGCCTGGACGGGGCGATGGCGCAGTTGCAGAAGATCGCCAAGCCGCATCCGCACGCCTACTACCTGACCCTGCCCGGCGAGCGCAACAAGGCGCTGCAAGGCGGCGTGTACTACGACAGCGGCGATCCGGACCTGGTCAGCCTGGACCCGGCCACCGGCCAGGCGATCCCGAGGACGGCGGGCGGCGAGTTCTTCTTCACCCTGCATTTCAACCTGCACTCGCCGGTGTGGGGCATGTACATCGTCGGCATCGCCGGCATGTTCATGTTGATCGCGATCTTCACCGGCATCGTGATCCACAAGCGCATCTTCAAGGATTTCTTCACCTTTCGGCCGAAGGCCGGTGGCCAGCGCGCCTGGCTGGACGGGCACAACCTCACCGGCGTGCTTGGGTTGCCGTTCCACTTGATGATCGCCTACACCGGCGTGGCCATCTTCGTCGCCAACTACATGCCGGCCGGGTTGTATGCGGCCTACAACGGCGATGTCGAGAAGTTCTTCGTCGAGGCCGCCGACAGCTACGAGCGCCCCGAGACCGGCAAGCCGCTGGCGGCGATCCATTCCATCGACGCGCTGGTCGCCGATGCGCGCCAGCGCCTGGGCCGGCCGGTGACCTGGGTCAGCGTGCACCACCCCGACGACACCAGCGCCACGATCTCCTTCGGCGGCGACCATAGCCGCGACGTGGCCTGGAATTTCGACCAAGTCTTCTACGACGCCAACGACGGCAAGTTGTTGCACGAGTCCGGGCCGATGGGCGGCGGCTACAAGACCTACACCTTCCTCGGCGGCCTGCACATGGCCCAGTGGGGCGGCAGCGCGCTGCGCTGGCTGTATTTCCTGATGGGCATCGCCGGCTGCGCGATGATCGCCAGCGGCATGCAGGTCTGGGTCAACAAGCGCGCGCGCAAGATCGCCGAGGCCGGCAGTGTGTCCGGCTACGGCCTGGTGCAGGCCTTGAACCTGGGCGTGGTCGGCGGCATGCCGTTGGCCAGCACGGCGATGGTGATCGCCAACCGATTGATCCCGGCCGATGCCGCGGCCCGCGCCGATGCCGAGATCACCGTGTTTTGCGCCGTGTGGATCGCCGCGACGCTGTATGCGGCGGTCCCGGCGGTGCGCAAGCGCGGCTGGGGCCAGTTCTTCGCCATGAACGCGGCGGCGCTGGCGCTGGTGCCGTTGGTCAATTTCGCCACCGCGCCGAACAGCCACCTGGTCGCGACCATGGCGCGCGGCGACTGGACCCTGGCGGCGGTGGACCTGACCGCGTTCGCGCTGGCGCTGGGGTTCGCGGCGCTGGCGCGGAACAGCTTCGTGAAGGCGCGCCAGCTGGCGCCGGAGCGCAAGCCGCGGCGCGAGCGCACCGGCGGCGAGCGCGGCGGCGCCGAGCCGGCGTTGGCCGATCGCTGAGGAGGACGCATCGATGCTGTGGCTGGGACTGTGTCTGGGCGTGGCGGCGTGGTGCCTGTTGAGCCTGGGATTGGAAAAACACCATCAGCAGGTGTTCGCCGGCGGGTTCCGCCCGGCGCGCGCGCGGGCCCTGCGCGGCGCCGGCTGGGCGCTGCTGGCGCTGGATTTCGGCTTGTTCGTGTACGGCTGGGGCTGGGCGCAGGGGCCGATCTTCTGGACCGCGGCGCTGATCGTGTCGGCGCTGGCGTGGACCCTGCTGATGACGATGGCGCCGAAGGCGAGCGCCAAGGTCGCGGCGGCGGCGATGCTGAGCGCGTTCGTGGCGATGCCGTTCTGGGTGGGGTGAGCGCGCGCGTGGCGCGGCGTTCGCGGTAGCCGTCGTGGCGCGGTCGCGGCTTGCGCCGCTCCTACAGGGACTTCGGCTGCAGCGTATCTCCCTGTAGGAGCGGCGCAAGCCGCGACCGCGCCATCGCAACCGCGACGAATCCATCGCAATCGCGACCAATACACTGCCGCAAACGAAAACGCCCGGCTCAGTGCCGGGCGTTTTGTCTTGCGTTGCCGCCGCGTTCACCCCGCCGCGGACTGCGGCGCCGGTTGCGCCGCCAGTTGCGGCCAGCGCTTGATCAGGCTGGCGCGGATCGAAACGGCATCGAGGCCGGCTTCGGCCAGCAACTGCTCGCGGCTGGCGTGGTGCTGGAACTCGTCGGGCAGGCCCAGGTGCAACACCGGCAGGACGATGCCCTCGGCCGCAAGCAATTCGGCCACGCCGCTGCCGGCGCCGCCGGCGACGACGTTGTCTTCCATCGTCGCGAAGCCTTCGTGGCTGCGCGCCAGTTCCAGCAACAGGGCGCGGTCGAGCGGCTTGACGAAGCGCATGTTGACCAGAGTGAGCCCCAGCTCGGCGGCGACTTGCTCGGCGGCCGGCACGATCGCGCCGAAGGCGAGCAGGGCGATGCGCGCGCCGTTGCGGCGCAGCTCGGCCTTGCCGATCGGCAAGGTGTCCAGGCCGGGCTGGATCGCCGCGCCCGGGCCCGTGCCGCGCGGGTAGCGCACCGCGGCCGGGCCTTGGTAGACAAAGCCGGTGGACAGCATCTTGCGGCATTCGTCTTCGTCGGCCGGCGCCATCACCACCATGTTGGGCACGCAGCGCAGGTAGGACAGGTCCAGGTTGCCGGCATGGGTGGCGCCGTCGGGGCCGACTACGCCGCCGCGGTCGATCGCGAACAGCACGTCCAGGCCCTGGATGGCCACGTCGTGCACGAGTTGGTCGTAGCCGCGCTGGAGGAAGGTGGAGTAGATCGCCACCACCGGCTTGGCGCCTTCGCAGGCCATGCCGGCGGCCAGGGTCACCGCGTGCTGCTCGGCGATGGCCACGTCGAAATAGCGCTGTGGGTAATCCTTGCTGAAGCGCACCAGGCCCGAGCCTTCGCGCATCGCCGGAGTGATGCCCAACAGGCGCTCGTCGGCGGCGGCCATGTCGCACAGCCAGTCGCTGAAGATGTCGGTATAGGTCGGCTTCTTCGCGCCGGGCTTGCTGACCAGGCCCTTCTCCGGATCGAACGGGCCCACGGCGTGGTAGCCGATCTGGTCGCCCTCGGCCAGTTCGTAGCCTTTGCCCTTGGTGGTGATGATGTGCAGCAACTGCGGCCCCTTGAGGCCCTTGAGCGTCTTCATCGCGCCCAGCAGCGCGGGCAGGTCGTGGCCGTCGATCGGGCCGGTGTAGTGGAAGCCGACCTCCTCGAAGAAGGTGGACGGCACGAACATGCCCTTCCAATGCTCCTCCCAGCGGCGCACGAACTTGGCGGCGGGCTTTTTCTTGTCGCCCAGCAGCTTCTTGCCGCCTTCGCGGATGGCGTTGAGCGTGCGGCTGCCGGTCAGGCGGCCGAGCATCTTGGTCACGCCGCCGACGTTCTCGGAGATCGACATCTGGTTGTCGTTGAGGATCACCAGCAGGTTCGGCTCCGGGTCCAGGCCGCCGGCGTGGGCCAGGGCCTCGAAGGCCATGCCTGCGGTCATCGCGCCGTCGCCGATCACCGCCACGACCTTGCGCTCGTCGCCGGCGCGCTGCAGCGCCACGGCCATGCCCAGCGCGGCGGAGATCGAGGTCGAGCTGTGGCCGACGCCGAAGGTGTCGTACTCGGATTCGTCGCGCTTGGGGAACGGCGCCACGCCGTCCTTCTGCTTGACCGTGTGGATCTGGTCGCGACGGCCGGTGAGGATCTTGTGCGGATAGCTCTGGTGGCCCACGTCCCAGACCAGGCGGTCGACCGGCGTCTCGTACAGCCAGTGCAGGGCCACGGTCAGCTCGATCACGCCCAGGCCGGCACCGAAGTGCCCGCCGACCAAGGCGACTTGCTCGATCAGGTAGGCGCGCAGTTCCTCGGCGATCGCCGGCAATTCCTCTTCGGGAAAGCGGCGCAGGTCGGCGGGGACCTGGATGCGGGAAAGACGCGGGTAGCGCTGCGAATCGATCATCACGACCATCTGGCATTCAGCTAGTTGGCCATTGTCCCGCCGTCCTGTGAGGTGGGCAAGAAGTGTCGCAGTCGGTGTTCAGGCCCGGGCCCCGCTCGAACGGCGCCGCCCCCTGTCGCGACAGCAGGTGCGACGATCCGACGCAGCGTGGCCGCGGCCGTTCAACGGCTGCGCAGGCGCCCGAACAGACCGCCGGACTTGGCCGGCTCGGCCGGGGTCGGGTCGGCTTCGGGTTCGGCGAAGCCGGTGGCCAGGTTGGCGTTGATGAAGTCGGCGACCTCGGCTTCGGTCACGCCGCTGGCTTCGGCGATCTCGGCCAGGGTCGCCGGCGCCTTCATCATCACCGTGGCGATGCGGAAGTGCTTGGGGTATTCGCGCTCGGTCTGCGGCCACTTGGTCATGCGGTAGCGGCGCTGCGGGTCGTAGCCGGGCGCCAGGCGGCCGCGGCCGGCCAGCAGATTGCCGAACCAGACCAGGCGAGTGAGCGGCAATGCTGCGCCCAGTGGCGCTGCCTGGGCCTGCCATTGTGCCGCCGGCACGCGTTCGAAATCGGCCAGGGAAAAGCCGCGCTCGAACAAACCGGCCAGCGGCTTGAGCGCGGCCGGGCCGTGGTATTTGCGCTGGTCGGCGTCGATCAGCAGGGTTTCGCCGGAGGTCGCCAGGCGCAGTTGGCCTTGCAGGCGGCCAGGCACCAGCCAGTCCAGCAGGCCGTCGCCGCTGGCGGTGACGCTGGGGCCGGAGGCGATGAAAGCGGCGATGGAAGCCGGGGCGGGGTCGGCCGCGAGCGGCGAGGGCGCTTCCGGTGCGGCGGCAGGGGCCGGCGTAAAGGATGCGGGCGTCGCAGTGGCCGTCGCAGCGGCGGGCGCGCTGGAGGACGGCGCGGCGGCGGCCGGCGCCGCGGGCGCTGGGACGGCAGCAGCTTGCGCGCTCGGCGTTTGCGCAACAGGCGCCGGCGCGGCTGCCTGCGCCACGGGCGCGGCAGCGGTAGCGGCTGCGGCGGCCTGGGCGGCGGCCGGCGTGGCCGCCGCCGGCGCGGCTTGCTGCGCCGCCTTGGCCTGGGCCAGGTCGGTTTGCAGCAACTCCACCACCACCCCGGGCAGGGCCGCGGTTGGGTCGGTCAAGGGCTGGGCCGGGATTTCCACCGGTGCCGGCACCGGCGCCGGCGCGGCCGGCGCCTGGCCGGACTGCGCGGCGATCTGGCCCAGCAACTGCGCCACGCTGTCGGCGTCGAACGGCCGGGTGAGCAGGAAATCGGCCTGGGTGCGCTGGGCCGCGGTCAGCGCGATCACGGCCTTGCCGGCCGCGTGCAGGCGCAGCCAGCTCATCGGGCCGTACATGCTGTCCATGTCGACCACCACGAAATCGGCCTGCGGCTCCGGCAGCAGCGTCCAGCGACCGCCGATCCGGCCGTTGGCGACCTTGAAGGCCGTCTGCAGGGCGGACTCCGTCGCCGGGTCCATGCCAGTCAGACCGAGGGTCAAGGGCATCGCGCGCGTCCAGTCTGTCGAAACGAGTGAGTGTCCGGGACCGCAAGAGTGTCGTCAACGCGCGCGCTGCGTCGCTTATGCGCGCGATTCGGCAGGTCCCTGGGATGACTGCGGCGATAGTGCGACGGACTTCACGCTCAGGCGGGCAGCCGGGCGTTCTTCGGCAGTTGGTTCTTCAGGAAGGCCATCTGGTCGGCGAGGATGTTGCGGTTGGACAGGATCAGGTGCTCGACCCAGCTCGGCCGGTACGGCACCGCCAGCAGCGGCATGCCGGCCTGCTGCGGGGTGCGGTTGCCTTTGCGCGAATTGCAGGCGAAGCAGGCGGCCACCACGTTCTCCCAGATGTCGCGGCCGCCCTTGGACACCGGCACGACGTGGTCGCGGGTCAGGTGCGGGCGGTGGAAGTCGTGGCCGCAGTACATGCACAGATGGCCGTCGCGGGCGAACAGGGCGGTGTTGGTCAGCGCCGGGGTCGGGTCCAGCGCGCTGGGCCGGGCGTGGCCGCGCGCGGCCACGATCGGATGCAGTTCCAGGATGCTGCGCTCGCCGGTCAGGCGGTTGAGGCCGCCGTGCACTTGCAGGCACGGGTCGCCGAGGGTCCAGGCGACCGCGCCGCGAGCGTAGAGGCAACTGGCCTCCTGCCAGTTCATCCAGTCCAGCACCCGGCCGTGCGCATCCAGCGACAGCAGCCGCACGGCGTTGAGGCGTTCCAGGGCGTTGCGCGGCACGGCGCGCGGGCCGAAGCCGTACAGGCTCGCGGCGACAACCGAGGCGTCCGGCTCACGCTGCAGCATTTCAGCGTGGGTTCCGGTGCGGACCAGGCGGATCTTCGCTCTATCGGTCTCCATCGGGAAACCAGCTTATACCCTCTTGGTTACATTTTGGGTAGACCGCCGCGCCGCCGGTCCGCGCGCCAACGGCAGGCAGGCGCTGGCCCGCGGCGGGCAGGACCCTCAGCCCGAGGCGCTCAGATAGACCGTGTAGCGGTCCGGCCGCGAGACATCGGCCTCCAGTTCGTAGAACCAGTCGTCGTGGATGCTCTCGCAGCGGCGGTGGGAATGCGCCGGGCGCGGCGCGAACCAGTCCGGATCGCCGGGCTCGGCCGGGCGCGGGCCGGTCTGCAGCGGCCCCAGTTCGCACCTGAGCGCCTGGGCCAGTGCCGGGAACTGCGCGGCCGGCAACTCGAAACGGTAGTAGGCCATCATCGAGCGGAATTGATCGTCGATGTGCTCGCGCATCCCGGTGGCGCCGGGCGGCACCGGGATGCCGCCGGGAAACTCGGTGACCGGCTCCGGCCGCGAGCACGCGGCCAGGGCCAGCGCCAGGCAGGCCGCGGCGATGCTTGCGCCGCGGCGCCGGCTCACGCGCCGAAGCCTTCGGCCGACAGGCTCATCAGCGGCGCAGTGCCGCTGTCGATGGCGGCCTTGTGGGCGAGCGTGCGCGGCAGCAGGCGGGCGAAGTAGAAACGCGCGGTCTCGCGCTTGCTGTCCTTGAACGACTGCGGCTGCGAGGACGCCTCGGCCGCGGCGACGCTGCGCGCCCACCAGTAGGCCAGGCAGACGTAGCCGGAATAGAACAGGTAGTCGTAGGCCGCCGCGCCGACTTCGTCGGCGTCGGCCGCCGCGCGCTTGCCGACGCTCATGGTCAGTTGCAGCCACTCGGCCGCGCTCTGGCGCAGCGGCGCGATGAACTCGGCCACCGCCGCGTTGCCTTCGTTGCTCGCGCAGAAGGCTTCGATCCGCGCCAACATCGCCTGCAGGCCAGCGCCCTGCAACTGCATGACCTTGCGGCCGAGCAGGTCCAGCGCCTGGATGCCGGTGGTGCCTTCGTACAAGGTGGTGATGCGCGCATCGCGGGCGAGTTGCTCCATGCCGTGTTCGGCGATGTAGCCGTGGCCGCCGAAGCACTGCAGCGCGTTGTAGGTGCATTCCACGCCCCACTCGGTCAGGCAGGCCTTGACGATGGGGGTCATGAAGCCGATCAGGGCATCGGCTTCGGCGCGTTCCTTCTCCTCGGGCGCGGCGTGGGCGATGTCCACCAGCAGTGCGGCGTCGTAGCCCATCGCCCGGCCGCCTTCGACCAGCGCCTTGCAGGTCAGCAGCATGCGCCGCACATCGGGATGGACGATGATCGGGTCGGCCGGCAGCTCGGGGAACTTGGCGCCGGACAGGGCGCGCATCTGCAGGCGCTCGCGCGAGTAGCGCAGCGCGTTCTGCAGCGCGCGGTCGGACAGGCCCAGGCCTTGCAGGCCCACGGCGAGGCGAGCGGTGTTCATCATGGTGAACATCGCCATCAGGCCCTTGTGCGGCTGGCCGATCAGATAGCCCTGGGCGCCGTCGAAGTTCATCACGCAGGTGGCCGAGCCGTGGATGCCCATCTTGTGCTCCAGGCTGCCGCAGCGCACGGCGTTGGCCTCGCCGACGCTGCCGTCGCGCGCGACTTTCAGCTTGGGCACGATGAACAAGGAAATGCCCTTGCTGCCGGCCGGCGCGTCCGGCAGGCGCGCCAGCACCAGGTGCACGATGTTCTCGGTCAGGTCGTGCTCGCCGGCGGTGATGAAGATCTTGGTGCCGCTGATGGCGTAGGAGCCGTCGGCCTGCGGTTCGGCCTTGGTCTTGAGCAGGCCCAGGTCGGTGCCGCAATGCGGTTCGGTCAGGCACATGGTGCCGGTCCAACGGCCTTCCACCAGCGGCTTGAGGAAGACGTCCTGCTGCCACTTTTCGCCGTGGTGCAGCAGCGCTTCGGTGGCGCCGTGCGAAAGCAGCGGGAAATTGCCCCAGGCCAGGTTGGCCGCATCGATCATTTCCTTGATCGGCACTCCCGCTGCGTGCGGCAGACCCTGGCCGCCGAACTCGGTCAGCGCGGTGAGGCCGGACCAGCCGCCATCGACGAACTGATCGTAGGCCTGCTTGAAGCCCGGCGGCGTGGTCACCGCGCCGGTGGATTTGTCGTGCTTGCAGCCGATCTGGTCGCCGACGCTGTTGAGCGGCGCCAGCACGGTCTCGTTGAAGCGCGCGCCCTCTTCGAGCACGGCATCGAGCACATCGCGGGTCGCGTCCTGATACCCCAGGCGCTGGAACTGGGCTTCGGCGCCGAGGACGTCGAAGAGGACGAAACGCATGTCGGTGAGGGGGGCTTGGTAGGTGCTCATGGGCGGGGATTCGGGATTCGGAATTAGGGATTGGGAATAGGAAAAGCGGCGGTCGAGAGGGGGAGGGGGCGGGCAGGCGTCGCTTTGCGAATCCCTGATCCCGGATCCCCAATCCCGGCCTTACCGCATCACCCCAGGCAAGCCCGGCGCCGGGCTGAGCGCACTGCTGCGCTCGACGGTGAAGCTGCGCTGCTTGGCTTGGTCGGGGGTGGCGAGGATCTCGCCCTTGAGCGAGTAGTCCAGGCCGCGGCCGCCGGCGAGGGCGTCGGCGACGATGAGCTTGGCGGTGCCGGCGGGGGTGAGTTCGACCTTGACCACGTCGGCCGATTCGGGGCCGATGGACAGGCCGGGCTGGCCCACCAGTTGGCCGGCGTTTTCCTGGCCGAGCTTGAGCTGCAGGTCGAAACGGTCGAACTGCATCGGCACGCTGCTGAAGTTCTCGATGCGCACGTCCACGCTCCAGCGGCCGTCGGCGCGCACGGTCAGTTGCTGGATGCGTGCGCCGGGCTCGGACACGCGGCGGACCGGGCCGGTCTTGCAACTGGCCAGCAGCGCGACCGCCACGGCCAGACCGATCCAGCGTACCCAGGCCCCTGCTTTCATGCCGCCGCTCCATATAGGTAGGAAGGGCGAGGATACTACGGCGCATGGTGGCGCCGGCAGGGCGAGGGCGGGCGAAGTGGGATGGGCGGCCGCAGGCGTGTGCAGCAGGCGCCGGGTTGGCCGGTAGCCGGGCTGCGACCGGCGGGTGCGGACGGGGTGTGCGGCTGGACGGCGAGCCGGCTCGCGAGCGAGGCCGGACAAGCGCGGAAGGCGGTCAGCGCCGGGGTTGCGAGCCCGGAGCGGCTGGCGGGGCGACCGCAGCGGGCGGCAGGCGCTCACCGGCCGGGGCGGAGCCCGCGGCGGCAGAGGTCAGGGAGGCTGCGACGGGTGCGTGCGGGCCGGCGGACACCAGGACCACCGACAGCGGGCGCGGCGAAGAAGGAGCCGCCGCTCGGGCCAACAGCGCCAGCGCCGAGACGGCGGCGAGTACGAGGAGATAGCGGGGCAGCGCCCGGATCGCATCCTGGATCGACGGCACTGCCCTCATGCACGCGCCCCGCGCATCCCGCGCAAGGCAGACCGGACGACCGTCCTGGCCGTCGCTGCGACTTCCGTTGCGCCGTGCATATCGCGTCCCCACACACTTGCAAAATAAGCCCCGACTCCGCAGCTTCGCCTGCTCGAAGGCGACGGTCACTGTTCCCTTGCAGAGCGGCATCCCTGTCTACGCATCGACCGTGCTGCCGGGGCGCGCACAGAGTGACTGTGTCCTGAGTCCGATGCAGTAGGCCGATGGCGCGCCCGCGTGTAGGATTTTTCTGACCCTTCAACCCGAGCGCGCGTCCCGAGCGCGGCGGCGCCGGAACCGCTCAGCGGTCCGGCTCGGCCGCGGCCGGTTGCGCAGCGGCGGCGCGCTTGTCGCGTTCGGCCTGGCGGATGGCTTTCACGTCCAGCGGCAGGATGCGGTCGATGAAGCAGGGCATGCCGTGGGTGCCGGGGCCGAGCACCAACACTTTGTCGAAATTGGCGTGCACGCGGCCGAACTGGTGGGTCACGTTGATGGCGTTGGCGAAATCCAGGTCCGTGCAGGGGCCCTTGAGTTCGAGCAGATAGGCTTGATTGGGCCGGGTCCACAGCGCCAGCGCGTTGGCGCCCAGTGGGGTCCAGCCGTCGATGCGGCCGAAGTACTGCAGGCTGTCCACCGGCGCGCCGGCGTGGGCGCGGTACAGGGCCAGGCGCTGCGCATCGTCCAGGCGCGGGCCGCTGGCGCAGGCGGCCAGTGCGGCCAACCATGCGCCGGCCGCAGCCGCCCGCGTCCAGCGCGCGGCGGCGCTGCGCCGGCCGGGCAGTGCTGACACCGTGGGACGGAACAGGTTCGCACTCATGATCGACTCCTCGGCGGCCGGGGGCGCTCGTTTCGGGCGTTCGCCGCCATCATGCGCCGGCCTCGCCGCGGCGGGCCCGTTGCGAGCGCTGGGCGGCCTCTGGCGTTCAGCGCCGGGGAGGCTTGCCAAGCTTCGCCGGCGTCCGTATGATGCCGCCTCTCTCACGGGTTGCCCGTGAAATGGCCGGGTAGCTCAGTTGGTAGAGCAGGGGATTGAAAATCCCCGTGTCGGGGGTTCGATTCCCTCCCCGGCCACCATCGATTCGACGAAGGGCCTGGCAGCGATGCCGGGCCCTTCGCTTTTTGGCGCGCCGGTCCCGGCATGCCGGCGCCGAACGTGCGGATGCGCGTGCGATCGCCGCGCGCGCCCGTTCGCGATCCGCGCCGCCCCCCGCACGCGGCGGCCCGCGGCCAAACGCCACTTTCAGTCTTTTCAGCACAGCCAAGCAAAGTCATCCAGGACGGACCTTGCCCGGACAGGTCACAGCGACCACGCTCGCCCCAATCCCC
>CBIFVU010000057.1:0-17939 GCA_966185905.1 uncultured Lysobacter sp. | reverse complement strand
TGGAGCTGATCAAGGCCCTGCGCGACGAGGGCAAGAAGTTCCCGGTGCTGATCCTGACCGCGCGCTCGAGCTGGCAGGACAAGGTCGAGGGCCTCAAGCAGGGCGCCGACGACTACCTGGTCAAGCCCTTCCACGTGGAAGAACTGCTGGCCCGCCTCAACGCCCTGGTCCGCCGCGCTGCCGGCTGGAGCAAGCCGACCCTGGAATGCGGCCCGGTCATGCTCGACCTGGCCGCGCAGACCGTCAGCGTCAACGGCGCCAACGTGGACCTGACCAGCTACGAGTACAAGGTGCTGGAGTACCTGATGATGCACGCCGGCGAGTTGGTCTCCAAGGCCGACTTGACCGAGCACATCTACCAGCAGGACTTCGACCGCGACTCCAATGTGCTGGAGGTCTTCATCGGCCGCCTGCGCAAGAAGCTGGATCCGGAAGGCGCGCTCAAGCCGATCGAGACCGTGCGCGGCCGCGGCTACCGCTTCGCCATCCCGCGCAGCGGCGACTGAGCCGCCGCGTTGCCGGCGCCCGGGCCGGCTTCGGTCGGGCCCGTCCGCTGTCGGTAGGGCCCGCGCGATCGGAGCGGCGCGGTCCGAGTAGTGCGGACTGGCCTGCTCCGGCCTGCACCGGTCGATCCGCGGCGCCCCTGGCAAGCTCCGCCCCGCCGCCGTTGCGACCGCGCCCACACTCCCGGCCGGCCGCCAGCGCGCGCAGGCCGCGGCGCTGGCCGTCGCGGGGGCGGCGGGATTACCCTGTCGCCTTCCATCCCGTCCTGGCCCGCCGTCCCGGCGGCGCCGACCGCAAGGAGCCGTTCCGGACCCATGAGGCCCGCGTCCACGCCTGATGCGGGCCGTCCGCCGGCCCGTCCGACGCCATGAGCTGGGGACAGCCGCGTTCGCTGCGCGCGCGCCAGCTGCTGGCCGCGAGCCTGGGCCTGCTGGCCTTCCTGGCCCTGGCCGGCGTGGCTCTGGACCGCGCCTTCCTGGAAACGGCCGAGAACAACCTGCGCCAGCGCCTGACCAGCTATGCGCTGGCTTACGCCGCCGACACCGACTTCGGCCGCGGCGGCGAGATCATCCCGCCCTACGACCCGCCCGATCCGCGCTTCGACCGGCCCGGCAGCGGCCTGTACGCCGAGGTGATCCTGCCCAACGGGCACTGGGACTCGATGTCGGCCCAGGGCCCGGTGCTGCCCGACGGCGGCATGCTCAAGCCCACCGAGGAGACCTTCGAGGGCCCGCTGCCGATCACCGAGATCAACGGCCGCACCGGCGAGGCCTATCGCTACGGCCGCGGCCTGATCTGGAGCGTGGACGGCGATCCCAAGTCCGAGTTCCAGTACACGATCTACATCCTGGAAGACACCAGCACCCTGCGCCACCAGGTCGCGGTGTTCCGGCTGTCGCTGTGGCGCAACCTCGGCGGCGCGGGCGTGATCCTGCTGCTGCTGCAGGCGCTGATCCTGCAATGGAGCCTGCGCCCGCTCAAGCGGGTGATCGAGGAGCTCAAGCGGGTCCAGCGCGGCGTCGCCTCGCGCATGAGCGAGCGCCACCCGCGCGAGCTGGAGCCGCTGACCGAAAGCATCAACGCCTTCATCGAGAGCGAGCGCGAGAACCTGGACCGCCAGCGCAACACCCTGGCCGACCTGGCGCACAGCCTGAAAACGCCGCTGGCCGTGCTGCGCGCGCGCCTGGACGACCAGTCCGGCCCGACCCAGATCGACGCCGAGCTGCGCGAGGACCTGGACCTGCAACTGCGGCGCATGAACGACCTGGTGTCCTACCAGCTCGCCCGCGCCGCGTCCGGCGGGCATGCCCTGTTCGCCGCGCCGATCGCGATCGAGCCCCATGCCGAGGAGATCGTGCGCGGGCTGGAGAAGGTCTACGCCGCCAAGGGCATCCTGTGCGAATTCGACTTGGCCGAGGGCGTGCAATTCCACGGCGAACCCGGCGACTTGCAGGAGTTGCTCGGCAACCTGCTGGAGAACGCCTTCAAGTGGGCCAACTCGCGCGTGCTGCTGACCGTGCAGCCGGGCGAGACTGCGAGCAACCGCCGCCCCGGCTTGCTGCTGGCGGTGGACGACGACGGCCCGGGCATACCGGCCGAGAAAGTGGCGATGATCCTCCAGCGCGGCGTGCGCGGCGACGAGCGCGTGCACGGCCACGGCATCGGCCTGGCGATCGTGCAGGACCTGGTGCGCGGCTACCGCGGCACGCTGGACGTGCGGCCGTCGGAGGAGCTGGGCGGCACCCGCTTCGAGGTCAAGCTGCCGCCGGGGCTGTGAGCCCTGCCGGCGCCGCGCGCTGCGCCAGCGCGGCCGCAGGCGCACCGCACTGCGGCCGGCTCAGGCGAACGGCGAGGCGCCGTACAGGCGCTGCAAGTGCGCGGCCACCTCCGGCATCTGCCGGGCCAGCGCGTGCGGGTCGCTGAAGTGGTACTCGGTGGCGACCGCAAAGAATTCCTCCGGCGCCTCGGCCGCATACGGATCGATCGCGGTCGCGCCGCGCGCATCGACCAGGGCGGCGAAGGCATCGTAGGCGCGCTGGAAGTCGCCGGCCCATTCGCGCTGCCAGGGCCGCGGCAGCGGCGGGGTGCCGTCGAGCACGCCGTCGAGCGCGTCCAATTTGTGCGCCATCTCGTGCGCGGCCACGCAGAAGCCGGCGCGCGGATCGGCGCAGTCGGCCTCCACGTCGGCCCAGGACAGGATCAAGGGGCCGGCCTCCCAGGATTCGCCGATCAACTCGTCCTGCCACTCGTGCAGCACGCCGGCGGCATCGACGTGGCTGCGGTTCACCCGGAAGGCGTCGGGGTAGACGATCAACTGCGACCAGCCGCGCAGGCCTTCGGCGCCGAACTCCAGCAAGGGCAGGCAGCACAGCGCGGCCAGGCGCGCGCATTGCAGGCGGTCCAGTTCCAGCCCGCCGAGCGGGCTGATGGTCTTTTGGTGCAGGAAGCGCGCGCTCAGCGCGCGCAGGCGCTCGCGGCGCGGATGATCCAGCGCGACCGCCCAAGGCACGGAGGCGAGCACGGCCGACCAGAGGGCATCGTCGATGGCTGCGGGCGGGCGCCGCAGGCGGCGCAGGAACTCGAACAAGCGCGGCGACCGTGGTTCAGCGGAACATGCCGGGCAGGAAATTGTGCCAGCGCGGCGACTGCAGGCGGTTGCCGGGCTCGGCATCGCTGTGCACGCTCGGCTTGGCCTTGGTGTCGCGCGCGGTCTGCGGGGCGCCGCGCTGGCCCGGCCGCGCGGCAGCGGCGTCCTTGCGCGGCGAGGATTCCGAGCAGGCGTCGTTCGGGCTGAGCTTGCTGACCTCGCGGGCGCCCACGTCGGCCACAGCCAGGGCGGCGCCGGCGAAAGCGAGCAGCAGGCTGTAGCGGATCCGTGACATGGCCGAGTCCCTTGAGGCAAACCTGGTGAGACAACCTGGGTGGTGCGAGTGCGCGCGGCGAAACCCTTGCGGCGAACCCCGGCCGCGGCCCCGCGCACGGCCTCCGGCGCACTGGCCGGGCAAAGGCCCGGGCAGGCGCGACGGCCGACCGGAGCCGGGCGATTGCCGACTATAACGCGAAATCGGTGCGGAATCGGGCGGGTCGCATTCAGCCGGCGGGGGAGAGCGGAGCGTCCGCAAGGCGGCGGGGCGGAGGCCAGCCTGTAAGTGCCGCGGCCAGCGGGCGTGCGCTGGCCGCCGCGCTGGCCCGGTCGCGGCGCCGCCCGGCTCTGGCCGGTCGAGACAGGCCGAGGACCGAGACAGGCCCAGACAGGCCGAACAGGCCGAACAGACCGAGCAGGCCGAGCAGGCCGAGCAGGCCCAACAGGCCAGCGCCTGACGCGGCGCAGCATGACCGCGCCGGGGTTTGCGCCAGACTGCGCCCATGCCGAACCCTCGCCTGCCGCTGACCGCCCCCGCCCTGCGCAGGGCCTTGATCGCCGGCGCGCGCCGGGTCATCGCCGCACGCGACGGGCTCAACCGCATCAATGTCTTCCCGGTCGCCGACGGCGATACCGGCAATAACCTCGCCCACACCCTGGGCAGCCTGCTGAACGGGGCGCTGAGCCGGCGCAGCCGGCACATCGGCGAATTGCTGCGCGGCATCGGCGAGGACGCCGTGGACGGCGCGCGCGGCAATTCCGGGGCGATCCTGGCGCAGTTCCTGTACGGCGTGGCCGAACACGCGCGCAGCCAGCCCGAACTGGATGCGGCCACCCTGGCGGCTTCGGTCCGGCACGGCGCGGCGGCGGCGCGCGCGGCCCTGGCCCATCCGGTGGAGGGCACCATCCTCAGCGTCATCAACGCCTTCGCCGACGCCCTGGACGAGGCCGCCGCGGCCAGCGCCGACGGCGATCCGCGCCCGGGTTTCGCCAGCGCGCTGGCGCGGGCGCGCACGGCGCTGGCGCGCACCCCGCAGCAAATGGCGGCGCTGCAGAAGGCGGGCGTGGTCGATGCCGGCGCGCAGGGGTTCGTGGACCTGCTCGAAGGCATCGCCGAGTTCGTCGAAGGTGGGCCGCGCGCGGTGCGAGTGCACGCTGCGCACGAGGCCGCCAACCAGGCCGACGCGGCGGTGGCCTGCGCCGGCCCTGCGCTGGGGCCGGCCGGCGCCGCCGTGCCCGAACACGAGGCGGTCGATCCGCACCGGCGCTGGTGCAGCGAATGCCTGCTGGTCGGCGAGCGCCTGGACCGCAACGGCCTGCGCGCCGAACTGGAGGCGCTGGGCGCGCAGTCGCTGGTGATCGCCGGCGGCAACGCGCGCTTGCGCGTGCACGCCCACGTTGGCGCGCCGCAGGCCTTGTTCGATGCCTGCGCGCGTTGGGGCGCGGTGGAGGGCATGAAGGCCGACGACATGCTGGCCCAGCAGCGCAGCGTCGAGCGCGCGCAGCGCGTGGCGGTGGTCGCCGACAGCGCCGCCGACCTGCCCGAGGAACTGATCCAGGCGCTGGGCCTGCATGTGGTGCCGGTGCGGGTCAGCGTGGACGGGCGCGATCATCTGGACAAGGTCGGCCTGGGCACGGCCGAGTTCTACCGGCGCATGGCCGGCGCGGCCGAACTGCCGCGCACCAGCCAGCCGCCGCTGGGCGATTTCCGCCGGGCCTTCGAGTTCCTGCTGGGCCATCGCGCCCAAGTGCTGTACGTCGGCCTGTCGCGAGCCTTGTCGGGCACCTTGCAGTCCGGCGAACAGGCGGCCGCGCGCGCCGGCGCCGGACGCGTGCGGGTGTTCGACACCTGCAATGCCGCCGGCGGCCAGGGCCTGCTGGCCTGGCGCGCGGCCGAGCTGGCGGCCGAGGGCGCGGAACTGGCGGCGATCGTGGCCGAACTGGAGCGGCTACGGCCGCAGACCCACACCTTCGCCCTGGCCCGGGACATCTCCCACGCCGTGCGCGGCGGCCGCATCCCGCCTTGGGCCGGGCCGCTGGTGCGCTTGACCGGCCTGACCCCGATCGCGAGGATGAAGCCCGAGGGACGGATGGGCGTGAGCGGCGGCGTGTTCGCCCGGCGCGGCGCAGCCGAGGCCTTCGCCGGCTATATCGCCCGGCGCTTGCCCGCGGGCACTCGCTGGCGCGCCATCGTCGGCCATTGCGACGCGGCCGAGGACGGCGGCCGCCTGCTGGAATCGCTGCGCCGGCGCCTGCAACTGGAGCAGGCCTGGCGGGTGGAGACCGGCCCCGCACTGGGCGCCCACGCCGGGCGTGGGGCCTTGTTCGTGTCCTTGCAGCCCGCTCCGCCGGTGCTGGCCGCCGCGGGCGCCGGCTGAGCGTGTCGACGGGGCCGGGCAGGGCACGGGGCGACGCGAGGGCCCTACGACCGGCGCCCCGCGAATCGGCCCGCCGAACTGCCGCCCCCGAACCGGCCCGAGCAACCTCGCGCATAATCCGCGCATGAGCCTCGCCCCGTCCCCGCTGCTGGCCGCGATCTCCGCCGGCCTGCCGACCACCTTCGCCCTGTTGCTGGCGGCTTATGCGCTCGGTTCGCTGTCCGGCAGCCTGCTGCTGGGACGCTTGCGCGGGGTCGATATCCGCCAGCAAGGCAGCGGCAACGCCGGCGGCACCAATGCCTTCCGTACCCAGGGCGCGCGTTTCGCCCTGGGCGTGGTCGCCATCGACATCGGCAAGGGCGCGCTGGCGGCCTGGATGGCCTTGCGCCTGGCGCCGGTCGGCGACGGGCTGTCGGTGACCCAGCACGGTTATCTGGCCGCATTCGCCGCGGTGCTCGGGCATGTGTGGCCGCTGTGGCATGGGTTCCGCGGCGGCAAGGGCGCGGCCACTCTGGTCGGCGGCCTGCTGGTGCTGTGGCCGTTCGTGGTGCCGGCGCTGCTGCTGGCCTGGGGCGCGGTGGTGCTGGCCAGCGGCTATGTCGGCCTGGCGACGGTGATCGCGGCGCTGTCGCTGCCAGTGTTGGCCTGGCTCAGCGATGCCGGCGCGCCGCGGCAATGGTTCTGCGTGGCGGCGGCGGTGCTGGTGGTGTTCACCCATCGCGGTAATCTGGCGCGCTTGCGCGCGGGCACCGAGTCGCGCTTCGCCCGCGCGCGCCTGCTGCATCGCTGGCGGCGCGGCTGATGGACGAGCGTGTGCTGTTGCAACGCCTGGCCCAGGGCTCGGCCACCGGCGATGCGCTGGCCGGCGCCGCCGGATTGACCCGCGCCGCGGTGTGGAAGCGCATCCAGGCCCTGCGCGAGGCGGGCGTGGCGATCGAGGCCAAGCCCGGCCGCGGCTATGCGCTTTCGCAGCCGCTGGAGTTGCTGGACGCAGCGGCCATCCAGGCGGCCATGGAAGAAACCGCGCGCGCGCGGCTGGCGTCGCTGGAGATCGCCTGGAGCATCGATTCGACCAACAGCGAACTGCTGCGCCGGCCTGTGCCGGCGCAAGGCGCGGCGGTCTTGCTGGCCGAGCGCCAGACCGGCGGCCGCGGCCGCCGCGGTCGCGCCTGGGCTTCGCCGCTGGCAGCGCATCTGTACCTGTCGGTCGCGCGCGGCTTCGGCGGCGGGCTGGCGCGCCTGGGTGGGTTGAGCCTGGTCGCCGGCATCGCTGCGGTGCAGGCGCTGCATGCGCTCGGCCACGCCAGCGTGCGACTGAAATGGCCCAACGACCTGGTCGTGTCCGGCGACGGCGGCCTGCGCAAGCTCGGCGGCCTGCTGGTGGAAGGCGGCGGCGAATACGCCGGCCCGGCGCGGGCGGTGATCGGGCTGGGCTTGAACCTGCGCATGCCGTCCGCGGCTGCGGCGCAGATCGACCAACCCTGGTGCGATCTGGCCGGCCTGGGCGAGGGTGAGGCGGTCTCGCGCAACCGCGTGGCCGCGGCCGTGCTGGCGCAGCTGCTGCCGGCGCTGGAGCAATTCGACCAGGCCGGCCTGGCGCCGTTCCTGGAGCGTTACCGCTGCTTCGATGCGCTGGCCGGCCAGGCCGTCAGCGTGCAGGGCGCGCACGAGGTGCAGCACGGCACCGCGCTCGGCCTGGCCGAGGATGGCGCCTTGCGCGTGCGCCTGGATTCGGGTGAGCGGCGCAGCTTCCACGCCGGCGAAGTCAGTGTGCGCCGGCGCGGCGAGGGCGCGGCATGAGCGTTTGGCTGTTCGACCTGGGCAATACCCGGCTCAAGTGCGCGCCGCTGCGCGCCGACGGCCGCCCCGGGCCAGCGCTGGCGTTGGCGCACCGCGAGGAAGACGTAGCCGAGGCCCTGGCCGAGGCGCTGCCGGCGCAGCGCATCGAGGTAGCCTATTTGGCCAGCGTCGCCCATCCGGCCCTGCGCATGGCGGTGTTGCAGGCGCTGGCGGCGCGCTGCACCCGCATCTCCATCGCCCGCACCCAGCCGCGCTTCGCCGGCGTTCGCATCGCCTACGCCGAACCGCGCAAGCTCGGCGTGGACCGCTTCCTGGCCTTGCTCGGCGCGCGTGCGCAGGCGCCCGGCGCCGCCTTGATCTGCGGCGTGGGCACGGCCTTGACCATCGACCTGATCGATGCCGAAGGCGGCCATCGCGGCGGTCTGATCGCGCCCTCGCCCACGCTGATGCGCGAGGCGCTGCATGCGCGCGCTCCGCAACTGCCCGAGCAGGGCGGGCAGACCCTGGCCTTCGCTGCCGACACCGAGGATGCGCTGGCCTCCGGCGCCAACGGCGCGGCGGTGGCCTTGATCGAACGCAGCCTGGTCCAGGCCGAGGCGCTGCTGGGCCGGCGCCCGCGCCTGTTGCTGCACGGCGGCGGCGGCGATGCGCTGGCGCCGTGGCTGCCGGCGGCCGAACTGGCCCCGACCCTGGTGCTGGAAGGGCTCGCGATCTGGGCCGGGGTCGAGACACTGCGCTGAATCCTGAGGCTAGAATCCGCGCATGCTTGTCCGTGCCCTCATCGTCTTGTTGATCGCGCTCAACCTCGGCGCCGCCGCGTGGTGGATCGCGCGGCCCGCGCCCCCTGCGCCCGCAGCCGAGGCCTTGCCGCCCGGCGTGGCGCGGCTGCAACTGGTGGACGAATCGCGCCGCATCGGCGAGCGCGCGCCCGCGCCAGCGGCGGCGCTGCCGTCCGCGGCGACGGCCCAGGCCGCCCCGCCGATTGCGGCTGCCAAGCCGTTGCCCAACGCGACGGCGAACGCGGCCAGCAAGCCGGCCGCTCCGCTGGCCGCGCCCGCGCCAGCCGCGGCACCGGCCGCGGCGCCCCCCGTGCCCGCGCTCGCCGCCGCGCCCAAGCCCCAGTGCTTCAGCATCGGCCCCTTCGCCGACGCCGACGCCGCCGACGCCGCGCGCGCCAAGCTGCAACCGCTGGCGCAGAAGCTGGTCGCGCGCACCCAGTCCAGCTCCACCTCGCGCGGTTGGCGCGTGTACCTGCCGCCGGCTGCCAGCGCCACCGAGGCGCAGGCCACCGCCCAGCGCATTCGCGCCGCCGGTTTCGACGATCTGTTCGTGATGAGCGGCGGCAGCGACGCCAACGGCATCGCCCTGGGCCGCTTCCGCAACGAGGAATCCGCGCGCCGGCGCGGCGCGGCCCTGGCCGCCGCCGGTTTCGCCGCGCGGGTGGAATCGCTGGACGGCGGTGCCGGCGGCGCGACCTGGTTCGACGTGTCCACCACCAGCGCCAGCGGCGATGCCCTGCGCCGCGCCGCCGGCGCCGCGCGCTGGCGCAGCCGCGCCTGCGAGGGCTTGGGCTGAACGACGCGCGCCGGCGGCGGCTGTCCGCCATGCCGGCGCCGCGCTAGAATGCGGCCGCGGCGCGATCCCGGCCCTTGCTGTCTCCTTGCCGCTTTAGCTCAGTCGGTAGAGCACTCGCCTTGTAAGCGAGCGGTCGTCCGTTCGATTCGGACAAGCGGCACCACCTTCGCCGATCATCGCGCAGCGCAGCGCCGGCCGCGCTCGTTGTCTCGGCCTGCTGCGCGGCCAGCGCCTCGTCGCTGTGCGGCCCCGCAGGAGGCGCCTGAGGCCGCGCTCGCTGGGCTTCGTGCTGCATCGCAGCGCTCCGCCGCCGTGTCGCCAGCCTGCGTCGTGGCCGCCTCCGGGCGCAGCGACTAGAATGCCCCCATCGTCGGCGGCCGCTGCGCAATGCACGGCCCTGTTGCGGCGATCGCGCCATGCCGCGGGCATCGGCCGCGTTCACCTTCGACAGGCCCGGCCGCGGCGCGCCCGCGCGGGCAGAGGAATCCTGCATGAGTCGTATCTATCCCCCGGTCTCGCTCATCGGCGCGCCCACCGATGTCGGCGCCGGCCATCGCGGCGCGCGGCTGGGGCCGGAGGCCCTGCGCATCGCTGGCCTGGGCGAGGCGCTGAGCGCGCGCGGCGTCGACGTGGTCGATCGCGGCAATCTCGACGGGCCGCGCAATCCCTGGCAGAAGCCGGTGGAAGGCTATCGCCATCTGCCCGAAGTGGTGGCCTGGAACCGCCTGGTGATGGACGCGGTGGGCGCCGAGCTGGCGCAGGGCCGCCTGCCGATCCTGCTCGGCGGCGACCACTGCCTGGGCCTGGGCTCGATCACTGCGGTGGCGCGGCATTGCCGCCAGGCCGGCAAGCGCCTGCGGGTGCTGTGGCTGGACGCCCACGCCGACTTCAACACCAGCCAAGTCACCCCGTCGGGCAATATCCACGGCATGCCGGTGTCCTGCCTGTGCGGCCTGGGCCCAGAGGCGCTGACCACGCTGGGCGGCCCGGCGCCGGCGATGCGTGCGGAGGAGATCCGCCAGATCGGCATCCGCTCGGTCGATCCGGGCGAAAAGCAGCTGATCAAACAACACGGCCTGGATGTGTACGACATGCGCTACATCGACGAGATCGGGATGAAGCGGGTGATGGAGGAAGCGCTGGACGGGGTGGACGAAGACACCCACCTGCACGTCAGCTTCGACGTGGACTTCCTCGACCCCAGCATCGCCCCGGGCGTGGGCACCACCGTGCCGGGCGGCCCGAACTACCGCGAGGCGCAGTTGGTGATGGAGATGATCGCCGACAATGGACGGCTGGCCTCGCTGGACATCGTCGAGTTGAACCCGATCCTGGACAAGCGCAACCGCACCGCCAAGCTGGCGGTGGACCTGGTGGAGAGCCTGTTCGGCAAGTCCACCTTGATGCGCGATTGACGCGCGACTGAGGCTCGGCCCGGGCGCTCCCGCCTGGGGCGCGGCGCGGGCCACGACTGCGCCGCGCCCGCGCAGCGCCGGCGGCGGGGCGTGAATCGCCGCTGACGCGCGGCCCGCCCCGCCCGGCGCGCGCTCCACGCCGGCTTCACATTCGCTCGCGTCTCATCCTTGCCAGGACGCGACGACTGGCGCGGTCCATCCGGAATCCGCAACCGAACCGAGGAGATCCCATGAAGCGTTTGACTGCCCTGTTGCTGCTGGCCCTGTTCTCGATGGGTACTCTGTCCGCGTGCAACACCATCGCCGGCGCCGGCAAGGACGTGAAGAAGGCCGGCGAAAAGGTCGAGGAAAAGGCCGAGGAAGTGCGCGACGGCAAGTGAGCCGGCGGCGCCTTGCGCGCCCGCACTGCCCAGCGCGAGGGAAAAGGCCGGAGCGATCCGGCCTTTTTCTTTGCCCGCCTTTCGCCCGGCTCCTGCCTGGGTTCTGCCCGCGCTTCGCGGCCGCGTCCGCAGGGCGAAGCTGAAGGATTCAAAGCGTTCATCGACATCAAGCCGCGGCTAACGCAATCGTGACCCTTCGCGAATGCGCGCGCAGGCAAGCTGTCCTGGCCAACAACGGGATGGCTTCGCCTCAGCGCAGGCCGCCCGCATCCTTCCCCAACCAGGAGTGCACCGATGAACAAAGACATCATCGCCGGCAAGTGGACGCAGATCAAAGGCAAGGCCAAGGCCAAGTGGGGCGATCTGACCGACGACGTGTTCGACGTCGCCGAAGGCAATTCCGAATACCTGGCCGGCAAGCTGCAAGAGCGCTACGGTTGGGAGCGCGATCGCGCCGAACGCGAGGTGCGCGAGTTCGAGAAGACCTTGAACTGAGCGTGCCGGCGGAGCGCCGGATGGCCGGCACTCCGCGCCAGTGCGCCGCCGCGGCGCGTGGACCGTCGCGGCGGCGCGCTCTGTGCCGCCCCATCCACACAGCATCATCGACAGCCGACGGGCCGGATGCGAATCCGGCCCGTCGTTGTTGCGCGCGGCTCACCAGCGCCGCGGCGGCGGGTCGGCGACGAAGCCGCCGGGGAACGCGCGCGGACCGGGCTCGGCATAGGGCGGGCGATGGCGCGGCACCACGCCGCGCGCGACCAGGCTGCGGTAGTCGTCGTAGCGCAACTGCACGACCTGCGCCGGGCTGCGGCTGGCGCGTTCGAACTGGGTCTGCGCGACCGGCGACCACTCGCGTTCGCCATGGCCGGTGCCGATGGTTTGCGCTGCGGTGGTGCCGGCCTGGCTGCGCGACTTGGCCGCGCCCAGGTCGGCCGAGCCTTCTGCCGCGGGCGCCGGCGCGTTGGCTTCGGCCTGGCGTTCATACGGCCCGGGGTAGGGCATCGGGCGCGGCACCGGATAGGGCCGGGGCGGCTCGCGCCAACCGCGCTCCTGGAACACGGCCACGCCGATCACGCCCACGTTCTCCGGCCGGCCGGTGCGCGCGGCATAGCTGTCGCCCAGATCGGTGAATACGAACTGGGCCACATCGTCCAAGGATTTGCGCCAGCCGCTGATTTCGGTGGATTGCCAGGCATCGAGCACATAGCCGGCCTGCGACGGGCTGGCGGTCTGGCCGCTGACGGCGTTGACGCCATCGACCGAGAGCACCACCAGCACGCGCTGGCCGGTGGTGTTGGTCAGGCGCACGGCATAGCGGTGGCCCGGGGTGCCGGCGATCCATTGCTGGCCGCGGTGCGGCCAACTCGGCAGCCAGTCGCCGCTGTCGCGGTCGACCACGGCCACATCGACCAGCGGGCGGGACTGGGCCGGGGCGCAGGCGGTGGCGGCCAGGGCGGCGCCGGCGAGCAGGGCGAGCGAGCGGAACATGGCGGGTCTCCGGTGGGTGGCGAGGATGCAAACGCGGCTGCGGGCGCGACGGGGTTAGCGCCGGCGGCGGAACGAGGCGAGCGGGCCCGGGTCCCGCGGCGGGCCGTGCCGAGCGCGGCGCCGGCGGGCTGCTCTGGTGGCCGCGTCCCTGCACGGGCCGCCTCGCTCGCGGCCGGAGCCCGGCGGCTACGGGTCGTGGCGGCCATTCGGCCCCGTGCCTGCGCCTGCCCCGCGCAAGCGCGGCCCGTCCCTCGTACACTGGCCGGTCACGCGCCACCGAAGATTTCCCCTCATGACCCCGACCCGCGTCCTCACCGGCATCACCACCTCCGGCACTCCCCACCTGGGCAACTACGTCGGCGCCATCCGCCCGGCGGTGGCGGCCAGCCGCGCCCCCGGCGTGGAGAGCTTCTATTTCCTGGCCGACCTGCATTCGCTGATCAAGGTCAGCGAGCCCGCCCGGGTGCAGCGCTCGACCCTGGAGATCGCCGCGACCTGGCTGGCCTGCGGCCTGGAGCCGGACAAGGTGTGGTTCTACCGGCAGAGCGAGATCGTCGAGATCCCCGAGCTGAGCTGGATGCTGACCTGCGTGGCCGGCAAGGGCATCCTCAACCGCGCCCATGCCTACAAGGCCGCGGTGGACAAGAACCGCGCCGAAGGCGAGGACGACGATGCCGGCGTGACCGCCGGCTTGTTCATGTACCCGGTGTTGATGGCGGCCGACATCCTGATCTTCAACGCCAACAAGGTGCCGGTGGGCCGCGACCAGATCCAGCACATCGAGATGGCGCGCGATTTCGGCCAGCGCTTCAACCACCTCTACGGCGAGCATTTCGCCCTGCCCGAGGCGCAGATCGAGGAGGCGGTGGCGACGCTGCCCGGCCTGGACGGGCGCAAGATGAGCAAGAGCTACGACAACACCATCCCCTTGTTCGCGCCGCGGGAAACCTTGAAGAAGCTGATCTTCTCCATCCTCACCGATTCGCGCGCCCCGGGCGAGGCCAAGGACACCGAGGGCTCGGCGCTGTTCCAGATCTACCAGGCCTTCGCCAGCGCCGCCGAGACCCAGGCCATGGCCCGCGCCTTCGCCGAGGGCATCGGCTGGGGCGAGGCCAAGCAGGCGCTGTTCGAGCGCATCGATGCCGAGATCGCGCCGCTGCGCGAGAAGTACGAAGCGCTGATGGCGCGGCCGCAGGACATCGAGGCGATCCTGCGCGATGGTGCGCGGCGGGTGCGCGAGCGGTACGTGATCGAGCAGATGAAGACGCTGCGCGCCGCGGTCGGTCTGCGCGATCTGTCGCAGGGTGCGGTGCAAGCGGCGGCCGAGCGCGCGCCGGCGCGCGCCGCGGCGCCGGCGTTCAAGCAATACCGCGAGGCCGACGGCCGCTTCTACTTCAAGCTGGCCGATGGCGAGCGTCTGCTGCTGCAGAGCCGCGGCTTCGATTCGCCGCGCGAGGTCGGGCAGTTGTTGGCCGCGGCCAAGTCCGGCCCCGCCGCGCTGGAGGCGCTGCTGGCCGCGTCCGAGCCGGTGGATGCGGCGCAGCGCGAAGCGGTGGCCCAGGCGCTGGCCGCGATCGCCCAGGCCGAGGCCGAAGCGCGTGCGGCCAAGGAGCGCGCTGGGTCGTGAGCCGCTTCGTCGAACTCAACCTGGCGCTGATCCTGTTCCTGCCGTGGTTCGGCATCCTCGGCGCGTTGTTCTGGCTGTATCCGCGCCAGCCGCGGCATCCTGCGCGGCGCTTGTTCGACGCGGTCTCGCTGGCGGTCTCGGTGTGCGCGTTCGTGCTGGCGGTGCATTGGGCGCATGCCCATGCCGGCGGAAACTATGGCGCGATGTGGCCGCAGATCCTGGCCACTTCGCTGGGCTATGGCGTGTTCCTGGCAGTGCTGGCGGTGGCTTTCGCGGTGCGTTGGCGCTGGCTGCGCGGCCGCGGGCGCTGACCGGGGCAGCGGACTGCGCGCCGGATTGGGCGACGAATTGGGCAGCGCGCGCCGGAGCGCCGCGCACGGCGGTGTAGACTGCAGGCCCGGCTTTGCCGCGATCCGGCCGCGTTGCCCGCATGCGCCAGACATCCATGAGCGATGCCGACGGCATCGTGGTGGTCGATACCGGTTTCCTGCGCCCGCGCTTCGATGCCTGCTACCTGGTGGTCGAAG
Organism: uncultured Lysobacter sp.; assembly: GCA_966185905.1. GTDB lineage: Bacteria > Pseudomonadota > Gammaproteobacteria > Xanthomonadales > Xanthomonadaceae > Lysobacter. The sequence goes on along the minus strand of CBIFVU010000057.1, from coordinate 3,382 downwards.
CCGGCCGTGCCGCCTTCATCGATTGCGGTACGCCGCACTCGGTGCCGGCACTGCTGGCCGCGCTGGCCGACCAAGGCCTGGGCCCGGAGGCGGTGGATTGGTTGATCCTGACCCATGTGCACTTGGACCACGCCGGCGGTGCGGGCGCGTTGATGCGGCGACTGCCGTCGGCGCGGCTGGCCGTGCATCCGCGCGGCCTGCCGCACATGATCGATCCGTCCACCCTGGTGGCCGGCGCCACCCAGGTCTACGGCGAGGCAGTGATGGCGCGCGACTACGGCACCATCGTGCCGGTGCCGGCCGAGCGCGCGATGGCGGTCGCCGACGGGCAGGTGCTGGAGCTGGCCGGGCGCCCGCTGGCCTGCGCGCACACGCCCGGGCACGCGCGCCATCATCTGTGCGTATGGGACCAGCGCAGCCGTTGCTGGTTCACCGGCGACACCCTGGGCGTGTCCTACCGCGAGTTCGACAGCGCGCGCGGCGCGTTCGCCGTGCCGACCACCTCGCCGGTGCAGTTCGAGCCCGAGCCGCTGAAGGCATCGATCCGATTGTTGCAGGCGCGCCGTCCGGCCGGCGCCTATGTCACCCACTTCGGCCGCGTGGACCAGGTCGATGCGGTGGCGCAGGCGCTGATCGAGCAGATCGATGCGATGGTCGGCTTCGCACGCCAGGCCCACGACCAGGCTGCGGCCGAGGGCGGCGAGCGCCACGACCGCTTGCGCGCGCACTTGGCCGAGTATTACCTGCAACGCGCTCGTGCGCACGGCAGCCGGCTCGACCGGGCCCAAGCGCTGGCGGTGCTGGACGGCGACATCGAACTCAACGCCCAGGGGCTGGGTGTGTGGCTGGACCGCGAGCACGCCCGCGCCGGTCGTGCCGGCGCCTGAGCCGCGTGCGGCGATCGCGGATCGCGGATCGATTCCGGGGGAGCGCGGCTGCGCCCCTCCGGGCGGCGGCTCCTGAGCGCGCTCCCGGCCCGCCCCGACCGGCCGTGGCGCCCTTCGCGACGCGCCCTGCGCCGCCGGTCACGGCCGCGGCGTGTGCGCGGTCGCGGCCCGGCCGCCATACCGTCCCGTCTTGGCCGGACTTGGCGCCTAGCGCGTTCGGCTCCAAGTTGCACGTCGCAGCGCGCAACGGCGCTTAACCAGGCTTTCGGTATCATCCGCGCCATGACGCAGCGCCCGCGACCGCGGGCGCCGCGGCTTTAGCCCGGCCTGGAACCTCCCGAGCGGAACCTCCCGCGCGAACCGAGGTCTCCGGACCCAGCCGTCTGAAGCTGACCAGCGCGCCCGGCACTGGATCCGGGACCGGAACGATTCGGACCTCATCCCCACTCGTGAGGACCTTCCCCCGATGACCGTCGCCGCGACGTTCGAAATCCAATACCTCCAGTACCTCGGGCCCGACGGTACGCCCGTGGCCGAAATCCCCGCCGCGTTCAGCGACGCCAGCCAACTGGTGCCGCTGTTCAAGCAGATGCTGTTCGTGCGCACCTTCGACAGCAAGGCCATCGCCCTGCAGCGCACCGGCAAGCTCGGCACCTACGCCGCCTGCCTGGGCCACGAGGCCACCCACGTCGGCATCGGCGCGTCGATGCAGCCGGCCGATGTGTTCGCGCCCAGCTACCGCGAGTACGGCGCGCAGTTCATGCGCGGCGTGCAGCCGCGCGAAGTGCTGATGTACTGGGGCGGCGACGAGCGCGGCAACGATTTCGCCGGTCCGCGCCACGACTTCGCCTGGTCGGTGCCGATCTCCACCCAGTGCCTGCACGCTGCCGGCGCGGCGCTGGCGTTCAAGCTGCGCAGGCAGCCGAACCTGGCGGTGGCTTGCTGCGGCGACGGTGGTTCGTCCAAGACCGATTTCTACGCTGCGCTCAATTCCGCCGGCGCCTATCAACTGCCGCTGATCCTGTGCGTGATCAACAACGGCTGGGCGATCTCGGTGCCGCGCAAGGCCCAGACCGGCGCCAAGACCCTGGCCCAGAAGGGACTGGCTGGCGGCCTGCACTGCCTGCAGGTGGACGGCAACGACCTGATCGCGGTGCTCGAAGGCATGCGCCGCGCGGCCGAACTGGCGCGCAACGGCGACGGCGGCAGCGTGATCGAGTTCATGACCTACCGCCTGCACGACCACACCACCGCCGACGACGCCCGCCGCTACCGCGACGAGGCCGAGGTCAAGGACGCCTGGACCCGCGACCCGGTGCCGCGCATGCGCGCCTACCTGACCGCCCAGGGCGTGTGGAACGACGATCTGGAGCAGGCCTGGACCGAGGAGTGCGCCAGGAAGGTGGACGAGGAAATCAACGCCTACCTGCAGACCCCGGTGCAACCGGTGGAAGCCATGTTCGACTTCCTCTACGCCGACATGCCCGCCGACCTCGCCGCCCAGCGCGAACAAGCCCTCGCCCAGGAGGCCCGCCGATGAACGTCGCGACCAAGACCCAGGTGGACACCGCCCAGCCGGTGGCCACGCCCGCCGCGATCACCCTGATCGAGGCCATCACCCAGGCGCTGGCTTACGAGATGCGCCACGACGACAGCGTGCTGGTGCTCGGCGAGGACGTCGGCGTCAACGGCGGCGTGTTCCGCGCCACCGCCGGCCTGCAGCAGCAGTTCGGCCCCGAGCGCGTGCTCGACACGCCGCTGGACGAGACCACCATCGCCGGCCTGACCGTCGGCCTGGCCTCGCAGGGCATGAAGCCGGTGGCCGAGGCCCAGTTCGACGGCTTCGTCTATCCGATGCTGGACCACATCATCTGCCACGCCGCGCGCTTCCGCCACCGCACTCGCGGCCGCCTGAGCTGCCCGATGGTGCTGCGCGTGCCGTGGGGCGGCGGCATCCGCGCGCCGGAGCACCACAGCGAAGCCAACGAAGCGCTGTTCACCAACGTGCCCGGCCTGCGCGTGGTGCTGCCGTCTTCGCCGGCGCGCGCCTACGGCCTGCTGCTGGCGGCGATCCGCGACCCGGATCCGGTGATCTTCTACGAGCCCAAGCGCATCTACCGCCAGTACAAGGAAGTGGTCGCCGACGACGGCGAGGCGCTGCCGCTGGACGTGTGCTATGTGCTGCGCGACGGCAGCGACATCACCCTGGTCAGCTGGGGCGCGCAGGTCAAGGAAACGCTGGAGGCCGCCGACAAGCTGGCCGGCGAGGGCATCAGCGCCGAGGTGATCGACGTGGCCACGCTCAAGCCGCTGGACTTCGCCACTATCGCCGAATCGGTGGCCAAGACCGGCCGCTGCGTGATCGTGCACGAGGCGCCCAAGACCGCCGGCTTCGGCGCCGAAATCGCCGCGCGCCTGGCCGAGGAGTCGATGTACGACCTGCTCGCGCCGGTCGAGCGCGTCACCGGCTACGACACCCACATCCCGCTGTTCCG
>CBIFVU010000056.1:0-18236 GCA_966185905.1 uncultured Lysobacter sp. | reverse complement strand
CCATGGACCAGCAGCGCTACCGCGAGATCATCATGACCCGCGCCACGGTCAGCGTCGGCGAGGACATCGGCTTCCTGCCCGGCACCGAAGAGGAGAAGATGACGCCGTGGATGGGCGCGCTGACCGACAACCTGGAAGTGCTGACCCACAACCAGGAGGGCGGCGCCTGGGGCCGCGCGGCGACCAACGACCTGCTGGCCTCGCGGATCAAGATCCGCTCGATGAATTTCATGCGCGGGCGCACCTTCCTCAGCCGCTGGCTGATCCTGGACGAAGCGCAGAACCTCACCCCCAAGCAGATGAAGACCCTGATCACCCGCGCCGGCCCGGGCACCAAGATCGTCTGCCTGGGCAACGTGGAGCAGATCGACACCCCGTACCTGACCGAAACCACCTCGGGCCTGACCTACGCGGTGGACCGGTTCAAGAACTGGGCGCACAGCGCGCACGTGACCCTGCGCCGCGGCGAGCGTTCGCGCCTGGCCGATTACGCCTCCGAAGTGCTGTGAACGCCGCGCGCATCCGCGAGCTGGCCGACCCGTCGAGCGGGAAGACCTGGCGCAGCGAATGCGCCGGCGACTGCGCCGTGTTCGGCGCGGCGCCCGGCGCCAAGGGCCGGCGCAGCGAGAAGCGCTTCGCCGATGCCGGCCAGGCGCGTGCGCAGGCCGAGAAGGAAGAGCTCAAGCGCCTGCGCCAGGGCTGGCGGCTGCGGCGGCCGGACGCGGCGCCGGGCGAGCCGGCGCTGCTGTGCGCGCTCGGGCGGGGGTATACCGGCGCGATGGCGGTGGCCGCGCTGGACGGCGGCGCCGGTCCCACCGTGTTCAACAGCTTCGACGATGCCGCCCAGCGCGACGAACTCATCGCCCTGCACGCCTCCGGCGAAATCGCCTGGCGCGCGCCGCTGGAGGGCCTGTGCTGGGAATTGATCGCCACGCCCGCGCACGGTCTGCTGGTGCGCCTGGACCATGGCGTGTGGGCCGGTGCGCCCGGCCCGGCCGGCTTGCGCGAGCGGGTCGCGCAGAACCCGCATCCGGCCAGCTTCCTCAGCGCCGGCGGCGGCCGCGCCGCCTGGTATGCCGAGCCGCACCTGGAGGTGGTCGAGCTGGCCAGCGATGCTGGCGTACTGCGCGAAGCGGCCGAACCGGCCATTTACGGCGGGCATAGCCCGCAGATGGCCGGCGCGCTGTCGCCGGACGGCCGCGAGCTGGTGTATTGCACCCAGCCCGGCCGACTGCAGCGGGTGCGCCCGGGCAGCGGCGAGGCGCCGAGCGCGCACGCCATCGACGCCGAGATGATCGATGCGATGCGCTACAGCGCCGACGGGCGCTGGCTGTTCCTGCGCGAGCGCTACGGCCGGTGGCGCTGGCACTGCCTGGATGCCGGCACGCTGCATCCGCGCCCGGATGCGCCGCTCTGGAGCAGCCAGCGCTCGGACCTGGCGATCGCCCCGGACGGACGCATCGCGCTCTCCCAAGGCGCCCAGATCGCGATCTACGATCCGCACACCCTGCACTGTACCCTGCAATTCCGCGCCGACCACGTCGCTCGCGGCCTCGCCCTGGCCTGGTCTTCATCGCAGCTCGCGGTGCGCACCGACCTGGGCTGCGCCGGCTTGTACGCGACCGATCGAACGACCCTGCACGCATGACCGCCTCCATCGTTTCCGCCCTCACCATCGCCGGCTCCGACTCCGGCGGCGGCGCCGGCATCCAGGCCGACCTGAAGACGTTCGCCGCCCACCGCATCCACGGCCTCAGCGCGCTGGCCGCGCTGACCGCGCAACACACCCGCGGCGTCGCCGCCGTGCATGTGCCCGACGTCGGCTTCCTGCGCGCCCAGATCGACGCCTGCTTCGAGGACTTCGACGTCGCTGCGGTCAAGCTGGGCATGCTCGCCACCGCCGAGGTGATCCACGCCGTGGCCGATGCGCTGGAGCGCCACCGCCCCCGCCACCTCGTGCTGGACCCGGTGATGGTCGCCACCTCCGGTGCGCGCTTGCTCGAACCCTCGGCGCTGGACGCGCTGCGCGGCCGCCTACTGCCGATGGCCAGCGTGATCACGCCCAACCTGCCCGAGGCCGAGCTGCTGCTCGGCACCGCGATCGGCGATCGCGCGGCGATGCGCGCCGCGCTGGACGCGCTGGCGGCAATGGGCGCGCGCGCGGTCCTGCTCAAGGGCGGCCATCTGCCCGGCGATGGCGAGGTCGTGGATCTGTTCGCCGACGGCGGCGTGCTGCGCGAGTTCGCCCACCCGCGCCTGCGCGTGGACGCGCACGGCACCGGCTGCACCCTGGCCTCGGCGGTGGCCGCCCAGCTCGGCCTGGGCCTGCCGCTGGACCAGGCCTGCGCGGCCGCGGCCGACTATGTCCACCGCGCCCTGCGCCAAGGCTACCGGCCCGGACGCGGCGAGGTGCTGGTGCTCGACCATTTCGGCGCGTCCCCTTTTGCGGCGGCCGGTTCTGAAGCGGCCGGTTCTGAGGCGTCCGCTCCCGGAGCCTCGGCTTACGAAGCCTCCCCCACCTCTCCCGGAGCCGCACATGGCTGAGCAGCATCCGGCCGAGCCGGTATTCGAGCAGCGCCCGCTGCGCGCCAGCGACGGCCATCGCTGGGCGCTGCAATGCAGCCTGCCGCCACAGCCGCGCGCCAGCCTGCTGTGGTTGCCGGCGCTGGGCGTGGCCGCGCGCCATTACCAACCCTTCGCCCAGGCCCTGGCCGCGCACGGCGTGGCGGTGTTCGTGCACGAATGGCGCGGCAACGGCAGCAGCAACCTGCGCGCCAGCCGCCGCAGCGACTGGGGCTACCAAGAGGTGCTGCTGGAGGACCTGCCGGCCAGCGACGCCGCGGTCGCCGCGGCCCTGCCCGGGCTGCCGCGCATCGTCGGCGGCCACAGCCTGGGCGGGCAACTGGCCTGCGCGCGACTCGGCCTGGCCGCATTGCAGAACGACCCGGCGCGGCCCACGCGCCTGTGGCTGACCGCCAGCGGCGCCCCCTACTGGCGCTGCTGGCCGATGCCGCGCAAGGCGCTGATGCCGCTGATCTACCGCTTCCTGCCGTGGCTGGCGCAGGTCAACGGCACCCTGCCCGGCCGCCGCATCGGGTTCGGCGGCAACGAAGCGCGCGGGCTGATCCGCGATTGGGCCTTGACCGCGCTCAGCGGCCGCTACGCTGCGCGCGGCATCCAGGCCGACATCGAAGCCGGCATGGCCCAAGTGCGGGTGGACGCGCGCGCCGTGCGCCTGGTCGACGACTGGCTGGTGCCGCGCGCTTCGCAGGATTTCCTGCTCGGCAAACTGCCGCTGGCGCAGGTCGAAGCGATCGAGCTGGGCGCGCGCAAGCTCGGGGCACCGGCCGATCACTTCGCCTGGATGAAGCGGCCCGAAGCGGTGGTGGCGGCCTTGCTGCGCGACTGAAGCCTGCGAACGAAACGGCAGGAATGCAACGGCGGCCGTAGCGGCGCACACCCGCGGCGCAACGTGCGGCGCGAAGGAAACGACGCGAAGAAGACGACGCGGACGAGGCGGCGCGAAGAAGACGGCACGAAGAAGACGGCACGAAAGAAGCGGCGCGGCTGCAGCGACGCCGATCAAACGCCGCCATGCGGGCGCGGATGAAACCCCGCGCATGAGCCTGCGCGCCTGAGACCGCGCAGACGACGCCGCACGGATGGCACCGCACGAACCGGCCACGACTCGCGAGGCCACACCGCACCGCCGCGCCGCAACGGCTGCGGGCCGCGCGAACGCGCTTGCTGGCAGCGGCACCTCAGCGCTGCGGGGCAGCCATCGACGCCGGCCGCGTCGCAGACGCGCTGACCCGACCCTGACACCATGGCAAGGCGCTCACGCCGTGCGGGCGGCGCCGCACCGCCTGCGGTCGCGCTTGACCTTCCTACAGTAGCAAGGCCGAGGGTTCGTCCATTGCCGAGGACGATCCCATGAGCCCATTGCTTAGCCTGCCCACCTCGCCGCGCGCGCGCTCCACCGCGATCGGCGCCGTCGCCGCGCTCGCGCTGCTGGCCCTGGCCGCCTGCGGCCGCGACACCGCCTCCGCCGGCCCCACTGGCGCGCCGCCCACGCCGGTGGCGGCGCCGGCCCTGGCCAGCGTGCCGGTGTCGGCCTCCTACCCCGCCTATGTCGAGGCGATCGAGCGGGTCGAACTGCGTCCGCAGGTCAGCGGTTATCTCGAACGCGTGGCCTTCCAGGAAGGCGACCGGGTCGAGCGCGATGCGCTGTTGTTCCGCATCGACCCGCGCCCTTACGCCGCCGCCGTGCAGCAGGCCGAAGCCAGCCTGCGCCAGGCGCGCGCGGAAGCCGAGGCGGCCCGGCGCGAGGGCGAGCGCGCGCGGCGGCTGGTGGAAATGGGCGCGGTCTCGCGCGAGGAGGCCGACCGGCGCGTGGCCAACGCCGAGGTCGCCCAGGCCCGGATCGCCGGCGCCGAGGCTGCCTTGAACCGCGCCCGCCTGGACCTGCGCTTCACCGAAGTGCGCGCGCCCATCGCCGGGCGCATCGGCCGCGCCGAGGTCACCGCCGGCAACCTGGTCGGGCCGCAGACCCGGCTGGGCGTGGTGGTGCGCACCGATCCGCTGTACCTGCGTTTCGACGTGGACGAACGCACCCTGGCCGCAGCGGCCACTCCGGCCTCGCAGTGGCAGGTCGGCTTCCGCGCGCCCGGGCAGGCGCAGGCGCGGCCGGCCACCCTGGCCTTCCTGGACAACGAGCTCGGCGACGGCACCGCTACCCGCCGGGTGCGCGCGCGCATCGACAACCCCGACGACAGCCTCACCGCCGGCGGCTACGGCACCGCCATCCTGACCCTGGGCACGCGCGCCAACGCCTTGCTGGTGCGCGAGTCGGCCATCGGTGCCGACCAGGGCAAGCGCTACGTGCTGGTGGTGGGCAAGCAGGACACGGTCGAATACCGTCCGGTCGAGATCGGCGCGCTGCACGACGGCTTGCGTGAAGTCACCGCCGGCCTGAAGGCCGGCGAACGGATCGTGGTCAACGGACTGATGCGCCTGCGCCCGGGCGCGCCGATCGCGCCCCGGCCCGAGCCCATGCAGCCCGCTCCCGCAGCGGGCGCGGCCGCCACTGCGGCGGGCCCTTCCGCGCGGTCTCCTTCCGCGCAGCCCGCTTCCGCTGCGACGCCTTCCGCTGCGGCGCCTTCCGCTGCCGCGCCTGCCGCTTTGGCGCCAACGACTGCTTCGCCTTCCCAGGTAGCGCGTTCCACTGCACCGCCTTCCAATGCAGCGCGTTCCAATGCAGCGCCCTCTTCCAGCACCGCGCGCGCGGGCGCCGGTGCGCCGACGCCCGCGACCAAGACGGAGGGCTGAACCGTGCGCCGCCTGATCCGCTTCTTCATCGACCGGCCGATCTTCGCCGGCGTGCTCTCGGTGCTGATCGTCATCGCCGGCCTGGTCGCGATGCGCGCGCTGCCGCTGACCGAATACCCCACGGTCATGCCGCCCACCGTGCAGGTGCGCGCTTCCTATCCCGGCGCCAATCCCAACGTCATCGCCGACACCGTGGCCGCGCCGCTGGAGCAGGAGATCAACGGCCTGTCGGGCATGCTCTACCTGTCCTCCCAGGCCACCGGCGACGGCCGCCTGACCATCACCGTGACCTTCGAGCAGGGCGTGGACCCGGCCTTCGCCCAGGTCGAGGTGCAGAACCGAGTCTCGCGGGCGCTGCCGCGGTTGCCGCCGGAAGTGCAGCGCTTGGGCGTGACCACGCAGAAGACCGCGCCGGACATCCTCATGGTCGTGCACCTGGTTTCCCCAGGCGGACGCTACGATCCGGTGCACCTGTTCAACTATGCCCAGCGCGAAGTGCGCGACGAACTCTCGCGCCTGGACGGCATCGACGAGATCGCGGTCTGGGGTGCGGGCGAATACAGCCTGCGAGTGTGGCTCAAGCCCGATGAACTTTCGGCGCGGCAGATGACCGCCTCGGACGTGGTCGCCGCGCTGCGCGAGCAGAACGTGCAGGTCGCCGCGGGTTCGCTCGGCCAGCCGCCGCAGGAGGGCGCCCCGTTCCAGGTCGCCGTCACCACCCAGGGCCGGTTGGACCCGGGCGAATTCGGCCAGGTGATCGTCAAGACCGGCGAACGCGGCGAACTGGTGCGGCTGAGCGACGTGGCGCGGGTGGAACTGGGCGCCAACCAGTACGCCCTGCGCAGCCTGCTCGACGGCAAGCCGGCGGTGGCCCTGCAGGTGTTCCAGCGCCCCGACGCCAGCGCCATCGCCGTCTCCGACGCCGTGCGCGAACGCATGCAGGCGCTGCAAGCGCAGTTCCCGGACGACATCGAGTACCGCATCGCCTACGACCCGACCTTGTTCGTGCGCGCCTCGATCGACAACGTCGTGGTCACCCTGTTCGAGGCCGTGGTGCTGGTGGTGCTGGTGGTTCTGCTGTTCCTGCAGACCTGGCGCGCCTCGCTGATCCCGCTGGCGGCGGTGCCGGTGTCGCTGATCGGCACGCTGGCGGTGATGCACGCCTTCGGCTTCACCTTGAACACGCTGTCGCTGTTCGGCCTGGTGCTGTCGATCGGCATCGTGGTCGACGACGCCATCGTGGTGGTGGAGAACGTCGAGCGCCACCTGGCCCTGGGCAAGCGACCGCGCGAGGCGGCGATCGCGGCCATGGCCGAGGTCACCGGGCCGATCATCGCCATCACCTCGGTGCTGGCCGCGGTGTTCATTCCCACCGCCTTCCTGGGCGGGCTGACCGGCGAGTTCTACCGCCAGTTCGCCCTCACCATCGCCATTTCGACCATCCTCTCGGCGCTGAATTCGCTGACCCTCAGCCCGGCCCTGGCGGCCTTGCTGCTGCCGCCGCACGGTGCGCCGCCGGATCGCGTGCAGCGCGGCATCGACCGCGCGCTGGGCTGGCTGTTCGGCCCCTTCAACCGGATGTTCGAGCGCGGCAGCCAGGCCTATGTGCGCGCCACCGGCGGCGTGCTGCGCCGGCGCGGCTGGGCCCTGGCCGCCTTCGCTGGGCTGTTGGCGCTGACCGTGTTCGGCTTCCGCCAAGTGCCGCCCGGCTTCGTCCCGGCGCAGGACAAGTATTACCTGGTCGGCATCGTGCAATTGCCCAGCGGCGCCTCGCTGGACCGCACCGAGGCGGTGGTCCAGCGCATGACCGCGATCGCGCTGGAGCAGCCGGGCGTGTCCAACGTGGTCGCCTTCCCCGGGCTGTCGATCAACGGCTTCGTCAACGTGCCCAATGCCGCGGTGATGTTCGCCATGCTCGACCCCTTCGAGCAGCGCGAGGACGCCTCGCTCTCCGCCGGCGCCATCGCCGGCACGCTCAACGGCAAGTTCGCCGGCATCGACGAGGCCTTCGCCGCGATCTTCCCGCCGCCGCCGGTGTCCGGGCTCGGCGCGGTCGGCGGCTTCAAGCTGCAGGTCCAGGACCGCAACGCACAGGGCCACCCGGCGCTGTTCGCCGCGACCCAGGCCCTGATGGGCGCCGCGCAGAAGGACGGCCGCCTGGCCAACCTGTTCTCGTCCTACCAGGTCAATGCGCCGCAGGTGTTCGTGGACATCGACCGCGACCAGGCCAAGACCCTCGGCGTGCCCCTGGGCAGCCTCTACGAGACCTTGCAGATCAACCTGGGCTCGCTGTACGTCAACGATTTCAATTATCTCGGCCGCACCTACCAGGTGAACGTCCAGGCCGACGCGGTCGACCGCCGCGACAGCGCGGCGATCGGCCGGCTCTACACGCGCAACGACCAGGGCGCGCTGGTGCCGGTCTCGGCGCTGGCCAGCCTGCGCATGGACGCCGGGCCGGACCCGGTGATGCGCTACAACGCCTACCCGGCCGCCGACCTCACCGGCGGGCCGGCGCCGGGAGTCAGCTCGGGCGAGGCGGTGGCGATCATGGAATCGCTGGCGCGCGAACACCTGCCGCCCGGCTTCACCTTCGAATGGACCGAGCTGACCTTCCAGCAGATCCGCGACGGCAACGCCGGGGCCTGGGTGTTCCCGCTGGCGCTGCTGCTGGCCTTCCTGATCCTGGCCGCACAGTACAACAGCCTCGCGTTGCCGCTGGCGGTGCTGCTGGTGGTGCCGACCGTACTGTTGAGCGCCTTGTTCGGGGTGTGGCTGGTGGGCGGCGACAACAACCTGTTCACCCAGATCGGCATCCTGGTGCTGGTGGGCCTGGCGACCAAGAACGCGATCCTGATCGTCGAATTCGCCCGCACCCGCGAGCAACAGGGTGCGCAGCCGGTCGAGGCGGTGCTGGAAGCGGCGCGGCTGCGGCTGCGCCCGATCCTGATGACCTCCATCGCCTTCATCGCCGGCGTGGTGCCATTGATGCTGGCCAGCGGCGCCGGCGCCGAGATGCGCCGCGCGATGGGCGTGGCGGTGTTCTCCGGCATGGCCGGAGTGACCGTGTTCGGCCTGCTGCTGACGCCGGTGTTCTATGTGCTGCTGCGGCGCCGGCGGCGAGCGCGGGACGCGGGCGCGGCCGAGGCCGACGCTGGAGCCGAAGCCGGCCCAGCCGCGGCGGAACATGGCTGAACCTGCGCCCCGGCTTGCGCGCGCTCGCCCGGGCTGCCCCTGCGCCCGGGGTCCCAGCGCGGGCGCACAGCCCGCTGGAGACAGGCCCGGCGCCCGCGACCGGCCCACCGCTGGCGATGCCGGCATCGTCGGGCCGGCCGTGTCGAGCCGGGCACGTCCTTGCGCAAGGCCACCGCCGCGGCGAGGCCGGGGCCCGCCCCGGCGAGCGCCCGGAGCCGCAGCCCATGCCTCTCCATGCCTCTCCATGTCTCTCCGCGCCCCTCCCGCGCACCGCAGGCGCCTCGATGCCCTACCCGTCGCACTGATCCGGCTCCGTCCCCGCTTCCGGCCGCAGGCGCTGCGGCCCCATCGCCCAGGACCCGCCATGCCTCCCTTCTCCCCTCCCACACCGCGTCCGCATTCCCGCCCGGCCCCGGCCGAACTGCACCAGGCCAAAGCGCAAGGCTTCTACGAGATCGGCGCCGCCGCTGCCGCGTCCGGGGTCTCGGCCAAGATGGTCCGCCACTACGAGCGCATCGGCCTGATCCCGCCGGCCTCGCGCACCTTCGCCAACTACCGCATCTACAGCGAGAACGATCTGCACACGCTGCGCTTCATCAAGCGCGCTCGCTCGCTGGGCTTCTCCATCGAGGACATCCAGCGCCTGCTGGACCTGTGGCACGACCGCTCGCGCGCCAGCGCCGAGGTCAAGGCGCTCGCGCGCGACCAGGCCCAGGCACTGGACGACAAGATCGCCGGGCTGCGCGAGATGCGCCAATCGCTGGTCCGCCTGGCCGACGCCTGCCAGGGCGATCAGCGGCCGGATTGCCCGATCCTGGAAGGGCTGGGCGATCCGCGGGCCGAGTGGCCGCTGGCGCCGGCGCCGGGCGGTAATCGTCCGCCCGAAGCGAGCTCCGCCAAGGCCGCTGGCGACGCGCCCGCGCGGACGCGCGCGCCCACGCCGGCGCGCTAGCTGCGCAGCCCGCGCGAAATCCCGCCGAACCGCGCGGAGACTTCGCTCCGCCTGCGCGCATCGCCGCAACACCGGCACCCGCAGCGTGGCCTTGCCGGCCGCGGTGGCTCGGCCACTCACGCGGCCTCGCATCGCACGGCCGTTCGCGGGCATGAAAAAAACCGGGCAGCGCCTGCTGCCCGGTCTGTCGCATCGCGCTCGGCCGCAGCGCTCGCACTGCCGCCTCGGTCCCAGCGGCGGCGCGGACTAGCCCCGCGCCGCCAGCGCCAGCGCCTTGGCCAGCTTCGGCTGCTGCTCGGCGAAGGTACCGTAGAACACCTCCTCGCCGACCAGGGTGATCGGGGCGATCCGAACGCCGGTGCGCGCCTTGGCCTCGGCCATGACCGCCGGATCGGTCAGGTCGCGCTCCTCGTAGGCGATGCCCTGCCGCTGCAGCCAGGCCTTGAGCGCGCGGCAATCCGGGCAGGTCGGAGTGGAATACACCACCACCGACACAGCCGCCGCGCTCATGCCCGGCCTCCGCTCGGCTGAGTCTGGGCCCGCGCCGAGGTCGCGCTGGCGCTCGATGCCGAAGCCGAGTCCGCCTGTGCCGGCCGCTCCGCCATCGGCGCGCGGAAGCGGCGCAGGCGCAGCGCATTGCCCAGCACGAACACGCTCGACATCGCCATCGCCCCAGCCGCGAACACCGGCGAGAGCAAGCTGCCGTTGAACGGGTACAGCACGCCGGCCGCCACCGGGATCAGCGCCGCGTTGTAAGCGAAGGCCCAGAACAGGTTCTGGCGGATGTTGCGCAAGGTCGCCTGGCTCAAGGCGATCGCATCGACCACGCCGCGCAGGTCGCCGGTCATCAACACCACGTCGGCCGACTCGATGGCGATGTCGGTACCGGTGCCGATGGCCAGGCCGATATCGGCTTCGGCCAGCGCCGGCGCGTCGTTGATGCCGTCGCCGACGAAGGCGACGGGACCGTACTGGCTGCGCAGCCGCTTGAGCGCCTCGACCTTGCCGTCGGGCAACACCTCGGCGACGACCTCGTCGATGCCGAGGCGGCGGCCGATGTGCTGCGCGGTGGCGGCATTGTCGCCAGTGATCATCGCCACCTTCAGCCCCAGCGCGTGCAACGCCTGGATCGCCGCCGGAGTGGAATCCTTGACCGGATCGGTCACCGCGATCACCGCCGCCACGCGCCCGTCGATCGCCGCGTACAGAGGGCTCTTGCCATCGCGGGCCAGGGCTTCGGCGGCAGCGCGCATCGGCCCCAGGTCCAGGCCCAGCCGGTCCATGTAACGGTCCGCGCCGATCTGCACCCGGCGCCCCTGCACCCTGGCCTCCACGCCGAAGCCGGCATGCGACTCGAACGCCTCGACCGGCTGCAAGGCCAGCCCGCGCGCCTTGGCGCCATCGACGATGGCCGCGGCGATGGGATGTTCGGAACGCTCTTCCACCGCCGCCACCCAGGCCAGCGCCTCGTCTTCGGCGAAGCCCTCGGCCACGCGGAAGTCGGTCAGCGTCGGCTTGCCGCGGGTCAGCGTGCCGGTCTTGTCCAGCGCCACCACCTGCGCACCGCGCAAGGCCTGCAGCGCCTCGCCCTTGCGGAACAACACGCCCAGCTCGGCCGCGCGGCCGGTGCCGACCATGATCGAGGTCGGCGTGGCCAGGCCCATCGCGCAGGGGCAGGCGATGATCAGCACCGCCACTGCGTTGACCAGGGCGAAGGACAGGGCCGGCGAAGGACCGAAGAAGAACCACACCAGGAAGGTCAACGCCGCCAGCGCCATCACGATCGGCACGAACACCGCGGTGACCTTGTCCACCAGCGCCTGGATCGGCAGCTTGGAGCCCTGCGCGCTCTCGACCATGCGGATGATCTGCGCCAGCACCGTGTCGGCGCCGACCTTGGTCGCGCGGAAGCTGAAGCTGCCGGAGGTGTTGACCGTACTGCCGACCACCTCGGCGCCGGCGCGCTTTTCCACCGGCACCGGCTCGCCGGTGATCATCGACTCATCGACGAAGGAGCGGCCTTCCTCGACCATGCCATCCACCGGCACCCGCTCGCCCGGGCGCACCTGCACCAGGTCGCCGGGCTGCACCTCCGCCAGGGGCACTTCCACCGCCTGGCCGCCGCGCATCACTCGCGCGGTCTTGGCCTGCAAGCCCATCAGCCGCTGGATCGCCTCGCTGGTGCGGCCCTTGGCCCGCGCTTCCAGGTAACGGCCGAGGAGGATCAGGGTCACGATCACCGCCGCCGCCTCGAAATAGACATTGGCCGTGCCGGCCGGCAGCCACTGCGGGGCGAAGGTGGCGACCACCGAATAGCCCCAGGCCGCCAGCGTGCCCACCGCCACCAGCGAGTTCATGTCCGGCGTGGCGCGCGCCAGCGCCGGGATGCCCTTGCGCAGGAACCGCAGGCCCGGCCCGAACAGCACCGCCGAGGCCAGCACGAACTGCAACAGGCGCGAGGGGCCGGCGCCGAGGGTTTGGTTGACCCAGTGGTGGAAGGACGGCACCAAATGGCCGCCCATTTCCAGCACGAACACCGGCAGGGTCAGCGCAGCGCTGATCCACAGCGCGCGCTGCAGCGAACGCAATTCGTGCTCGCGGCGCTCG
This sequence comes from uncultured Lysobacter sp., assembly GCA_966185905.1. Taxonomy (GTDB): domain Bacteria; phylum Pseudomonadota; class Gammaproteobacteria; order Xanthomonadales; family Xanthomonadaceae; genus Lysobacter. The sequence continues at coordinate 6,154 of CBIFVU010000056.1, read as the reverse complement.
GCGGCGCCGTCCTCGCCGCGCGCGGCCGGGTCGACCGCGCGCGCGGTATAGCCGGTGGCCGCGACCGCGTCGATCAGCGCCTGCACCGGCACCGCGCCGGACTGGAGCTCGATCCGCGCGCGCTCGGTCGCCAGGTTCACGCTGGCCGAGCGCACCCCCGGCACCGCGGCCAGGGCCTTCTCGACCCGGCCCACGCACGAGGCGCACGTCATGCCGTCGATGGCCAGCTCGACCGGCTGCGCCGGCACGCTGTAGCCGACCTGTTCGATCGCCGCGACCGCGGCGGCGGCGTCGGCCGGGCCGTCGAAACGCAGCTGCGCGCGCTCAGTGGCCAGATTGACGCTGGCCTCGATCACGCCGGGCACCGCACGCAACGCCTTTTCCACCCGCGCCACGCAGGACGCGCAGGTCATGCCCTCGATCGGCAGGCTCAGGCTCTCTTCGGATTGGTTCGGGGCGCTCATGGCGGCCTCCTTCAGGGGAACTGCGGCCAGCCTGGGGCTTTCCATGATGGGAAGGTCAAGCCGGACCGGCTCAAGCGCGCGTGTTGACCTTGCCACAAGGGTAAGCCCCAGGCTGGCGCCCACCCTCACAGGAGTGCTTGCAATGCTTGAGTTGAACGTTCCCTCCATGACCTGCGGCGGCTGCGCCGGCGCCATCCGCCGGGCGCTCGCCGCAGCCGACCCGCAGGCCGTCGTCGAAGCCGATCCGCCGAGCCGGCGGTTGCGGGTCCAGGCCAATCTCGACAGCGAGGCCGTGCTGGCGGTGCTCGAACGCATCGGCCATCCGGCGCAGGTGGCCGAAGCGGCCGGCTGAGGCCGCGCGGGCGCGCCCGGCCGACGCCCGCGACGCCGAACGGCCCCCGAGTAGACAGGGCCGGTCGAACTCGCTGTCGGGCGCTCTGTCCGGCCCGATATCGGCCTCGTCATCCAGTACGCAATCCGGCCGTCGCTCACGCTCCCCCCGGGCCGGCCGCATCCACCCTCCGCGCCCGGTCCGCGTTTCCCCCGCGCGGGCCGGGGCTGGCCCCGGCGACCGCTCCGCCGGGTCCCGGCCCCGGCCCGCGTTCTTGTATCGGCATCCGCCGCGGCCTCGCAGCCGCGCAGCCTCTCGCCGCCACGATTGTTTACGGCGAATTTACGCCCTCCCCGCCGCAGCGAAATAGCGGCTTTACGCCGCCCCTTCCGAGAATGAGCGCGTGGCCGAACCGGCCTCGCACGTCTCTTTCCGGATATCTCCATGCCCTCGTCGCATCCCCTGTTCCGCCGCCGCGAAGCCCTCGCGCCGCTGCTGCTGGCCGCCTGCGCCGGCGTCGGCTTGCTCGCGCTGGGCGCCGACGCGCGCGCCGAACGCGCCCCGGCCTTCGCCATGAGCGGTTCGGCCACGCTGACCAGCGACTACGTCTGGCGCGGCAGTTCCCAGACCCAAGGCGATCCGGCGGTGCAGGCCGGCTTCAAAGCCTCGCACCGCAGCGGCTGGTATGCCTCGGCCTGGGCTTCCAACGTCGAATTCGCGCCGGCCACCCATGCCAGCAGCGAACTCGACCTCAGCCTGGGTTGGTCGGGAAAGCTCGCCCCGGACTGGGCGCTGGACGCCAACCTCCTGCACTACCGCTACCCGTCCACCACCGTCGACCTGAACTGGACCGAGCTCAACGGCACGCTGACTTATCGCGATGGCTACTGGCTGTCGCTGGGCTATTCCAACCGCGCCCTCGGCAGCGCAGAGCGCGGCCTGTACGCCCAGCTCGGCGCGCGCCTGCCGCTCAACGACACGCTGCGCCTGGAAGCCGCACTGGGCCACTACGCCCTCGAGGATGTCTACGGCCGCAGCTACAGCCACGCGCAGCTCAGCGCGATCTGGGCGTTGCAAGCGCCGTTCGAGCTGCGCCTGAGCGCGCATGCGACCGACCACGACGCCGAACGCATCTTCGGCGATGACCTGGCCGGTTCGCGCATCGAAGCGGCCGTGCAAGCGTCCTTCTGAAGGAGAACCGACCATGCCCGCTTGGCTTTCGATGGTGTGCGCGATCTCGGTCCTGGTGGCCGCCGCCTATCTGCTCTACGTCGTGCTGCGCCCGGAAGACTTCTGAGCGCGCCCGCGCTGCGCCCAGCGCCGCGCGGCCTTCCCGCCTTCCCGCCCTCGCGCGCCGCCGCTGTCGCGGCGCTGGCGCGCAGGGGCCGGCCGACGCCGCACGCGCGGCGCGGCCCTTTCTCCTCCGGTATTCGCCATGTCCGAAATCTTCCTCGTCTTCGCGCTCGCCATCGGCCTGGGCTGGCCGCTGGGCCGCTACCTCGCCCGGGTCATGCGCGGCGACCGCTCGCGCCTGGATCGGCTGCTGCTGCCGTTGGAGCGCGCGATCTACCGCGCGCTCGGCACCGATCCGGCGCGCGGCATGAGCTGGCGCGGCTATGCGCTGGCGTTCGCGCTCAGCAACGCGGTGCTGGCGGTGCTGGTGTGGGCCTTGTTCATGACCCAGGCCTGGCTGCCGCTCAATCCCGACGGCGCGCCCAACCTGCGTTGGGACACCGCCCTGCACACCATGGTGTCCTTCCTCACCAACACCAACCAGCAGCACTACTCCGGCCAGGCGCAACTGAGCTATCTCTCGCAGATGGTCGGCATCGTCGGCTTGCAGGTGGTCACCCCGATGATGGGCCTGGCGATCGTCGCCGCGACCCTGCGCGGCCTGTTCGGCGGCCGCCAGGCGCTGGCGCAGCCCGACGAGGCCGCCTGCGAAGGGCAGGCCCGCGACCTGGGCAATTACTGGGTCGATGTCACCCGGGCGAGCCTGCGCTTCATGCTGCCGCTGTGCCTGCTGTGGGCCGCGCTGCTGGCCTGGCAGGGCGTGCCTTCGACCCTGCAGGCCGGCGCCACCGTCGCACCGCTGGACGCCAGCGCGGGAATGAAGGAACAGAAGATCCCGGTCGGGCCGGTCGCGGCCATGGTCGCGGCCAAGCAATTGGGCACCAACGGCGGCGGCTGGTACGGCCCCAACAGTTCGGTCGCGCTGGAGAACCCCACGCCGCTGTCCAACCTGCTCGAAACCCTGGCGCTGATCCTGATACCGGTGGCGGTGACCCTCATGATCGGCCCCTTCACCGGCCGGCGCCGGCTCACCGCACTGGTGTTCGGCAGCATGCTGCTGATGTCGTCGTTGTCCACCGGCCTGTCGGTGTGGTCGGAAGCCTATTCGGCCAGCGCCGCCGACCCGGCGCTGATGGAAGGCAAGGAGACCCGCTTCGGCGCCAGCGCTTCGGCGCTGTGGTCGGCGCTGACCACCCAGAGCAGCAACGGTTCGGTCAACGCCATGCACGATTCGCTGGCGCCGCTGACCGGCGGCGTGGCCTTGGTCAACATGCTGGTCAACGCGATCTGGGGCGGCATCGGCTGCGGCCTGCAACAGTTCCTGGTCTATCTGCTGCTATCGGTGTTCCTGGCCGGGCTGATGACTGGGCGCACGCCGGAGTTGTTCGGACGCAAGATCGAAGCGCCCGAGGTGCGTCTGCTGGCCCTGCTGATCCTGCTGCAACCGCTGACGGTGCTGGGCTTCAGCGCCGCGACGCTGGCCCTGCCCGGCCTGGCCGGCACCTCCAACCCCGGTTTCCACGGCATTTCCCAGGTGTTCTACGAGTACACCTCGGCCTTCGCCAACAACGGCTCGGGCTTGGAGGGGCTGGGCGATGCGAGCTATTGGTGGAACCTCAGCTGCGCCGTGGTACTGGCGCTGGGCCGCTATCCGGCGCTGATCGTGCCCCTGGCGGTGGCCGGGCTGCTGGCGCGCAAGCGGGTCGCGCCGGAGAGCGGCGGCAGCCTGCAGGTGGAAACGCCGACCCTCGCCCTGACCCTGATCGCGGTGATCGCGATCCTGACCATCCTGCAATTCATGCCCGCCCTGGTGCTCGGCCCGATCGCCGACCACCTCGCGCTGGCCGCACCGGCCCTGTGAGGCAACCGATCATGAACCCGACCACTCATCCCGGCGCTGCGCGCCGCCACGGCGCCCTCGCCGGCCTGGACGCAGCCGGCCTGCGCGCGGCCATGCGCGCCAGCGTCCTCAAACTGTCCCCGCGCCATGCACTGCGCAGCCCGATCATGGCGGTGGTGCTGTTGGGCACCGCACTGTCGGCGCTGATCACTGCCGTGGTGCCGGGCAACACCGTCTTCGGCCTTGCGGTCACCGCGATCCTGCTGGCGACGGTGCTGTTCGCCAACTTCGCCGAAGCCGTGGCCGAGGCGCGCGGACGCGGCCAGGCCGCTTCGCTGCGCGCCGCGCGCCGCGACCTGGTGGCGCGCAAGCTCGACACCGTCGGCCGCAACGAGAGCCGCGTGCCTGCGTCCACGTTGCGCCCCGGCGACCGCGTGATCGTCTCGGCCGGCGAACTGGTGCCGGCCGACGGCGAGATCGTCAAGGGCCTGGCCACGGTCAACGAATCGGCGGTGACCGGCGAATCCGCGCCGGTGCTGCGCGAAGCCGGCACCGACCGCTCCAGCGTGATCGGCGGCACCAAGGTGCTGTCCGACGAGATCGTGGTCGAAGTCAGCGCCGAGCCCGGCCAGAGCTTCCTGGACCGCATGATCGCCCTGGTGGAAGGCGCCAACCGGCAGAAGACCCCCAACGAGATCGCCCTGACCATGCTGTTGGCGGCGATGACCCTGACCTTCCTGATCGTGGTCGCCACCCTGCCCTTGTTCGCCGGCTTCGTCGGCGCCCGGCTCGATCCCTTGCTGCTGATCGCCCTGCTGGTCTGCCTGATCCCGACCACCATCGGCGGCCTGCTGCCGGCCATCGGCATCGCCGGCATGAACCGCGCGCTGTCGGCCAATGTGCTGGCCAAGTCGGGCAAGGCGGTGGAAGTGGCCGGCGACGTGGATGTGTTGCTGCTGGACAAGACCGGCACCATCACCCACGGCGACCGCCAGGCCACTGCGTTCCATCCGCTGGCCGGGATCGACCGCGCCCAGCTGCGCGATGCCGCCCTGCTGGCTTCGCTGGCCGATCCGACCCCGGAAGGCAAGTCGATCGTGCGCCTGGCGCGCGAGCTGCACAGCGCGGTGGCCGAGCCCGAGCGCGCCGACTATGTGCAGTTCACCGCGCAGACGCGCATGTCCGGCGTGGACCTGCCGGCCGACGCCGCCGGCGCCGCGCGCTCGATCCGCAAGGGCGCCGGCGACGCCATCGCCGAGCGCGTGCGCGCCCTCGGCGGCGAGGCGCCGCCGGAGCTGGCCGCGCGCATCGAGCAGGTCGCGCGCAGCGGCGCCACCCCGCTGGTGGTCGCCGAAGGCCGTCATGTCCTCGGCGTGGTCGAGCTGTCGGACGTGGTCAAGCACGGGGTGAAGGAGCGCTTCGCCCGGCTGCGCGCCATGGGCGTGCGCACGGTGATGATCACCGGCGACAACCCGCTCACCGCCGCGGCCATCGCCGCCGAGGCCGGGGTGGACGACTACATCGCCCAGGCCCGCCCCGAGGACAAGCTTGCGCGCATCCGCGCCGAACAGGCCGGCGGCCGCCTGGTGGCGATGGTCGGCGACGGCACCAACGATGCGCCGGCGCTGGCCCAGGCCGATGTCGGCCTGGCCATGAACTCCGGCACCCAGGCGGCCAAGGAAGCCGGCAACATGGTCGATCTGGATTCGGACCCGGCCAAGCTGCTGGCGGTGGTCGAGGTGGGCAAGCAGCAGTTGATCACCCGCGGCGCGCTGACCACGTTTTCGCTGGCCAACGATGTCGCCAAGTACTTCGCGATCCTGCCGGCGCTGTTCGCCGCGGCCATTCCGCAGATGGCCGCGCTCGACATCATGCGCTTGTCCAGCCCGTCCAACGCGGTGCTGGCGGCGCTGATCTTCAACGCCCTGGTGATCCCGGCGCTGATCCCGCTGGCCCTGGCCGGCGTGCGCTTCACCCCGGCCAGCGCAGTCGCGCTGCTGCGCCGGAACATGCTGGTCTACGGCCTGGGCGGCGTGCTGTTGCCGTTCGTGGCGATCAAGCTCATCGACCTGGCCTTGGCCGCACTGTTGTGATCGCACGCGCCGCCGTGCCCGCTGCGTCCGCGCGGCGGAGCGCCGGCGGATGCGCCGCTCCGTTCTTCCCGAGGATTCCATGGACACCCGCACTGCCCCCCACACCACCGCCCCCGCCGCCAGCATCGACGAC
>CBIFVU010000055.1:0-18272 GCA_966185905.1 uncultured Lysobacter sp. | reverse complement strand
GGATGGGGGATTCAGGATTCGGGATTGGGAACTGGAAAAGAAAAAAGGCGCGGCCGGGGCCGCGCCTTTTTTCGTGCGGGGCCGGCTCAGGCCGGCCGCGCGGGCCTTACCACCACCACGGACCGGTCAGCTGCACGCGGTGCAGATCGAAGTCGTTGAAGGGGTTGGGGTCCTCCACTGCCGAAGCGGTCAGGCCGGTCAGCAGCAGGTTGCGGTCGAACAGGCGCGGACGCGGCGCGACGATGGCGAAGTCGAAGCGCTGCGAGGCGCCCGCCGGCAGGCGCAGGCCGTCGCAGGTGGCCTCGAAGCCGCGGCCCTGCGGCGAGACCTGGCAGGTCCAGCCGCTGGGCGCGGCGATGGACACGTTGCCGGCCGGCGCGTCGCCGTACAGGGTCACGCTGGGCAGCACCGCCACATCGCCGGCGCGGTTGCGCAGGGTCACCGCGAACTGGCCGCGCTGGCCGCCGCGCAGTGCATGCGGGCCGTCCACCGAGACTGCCAGGTCGGCGCGCGCGGTCACTTCCACCGACACCGAGGCGCCGTCGTTGCCCGCCACCGGATCGAAGGACTGCGACTGCGCCGCCACCGCCAGGGTGGTGGTCTTGCCGATCATCGCCTCGGTGCTCACCGCCGACAGGGCGAAGGTGGCCGAGGCGCCGTTGTCCATCGACGTGCGCACGCAGGCCACGCTGGTCGAACCGGCCGCGACCTGGGGAGCGTCGCAGTTCCAGCCCGACGGCGCGGCGACCTGCAAGGCCGGCAGTTCGGCGTTGAGGGCGAAGGCGATGCCCGGGTAGTCGGCCTGCTCCGGCCCGCGGTTGGCGACGGTCGCACTGAAGGCCAGCGGATGGCCCACGCGCACCGATGCGGTCGAGGTCGAAGCGACCACGGCCAGGTCGGCGCGGCGGCGGAAGTCGATGTAGGCGATCACCGGGTCGTGGTCGGACAGGCGCGAAGGCGAGTCGGCCAGGTTGCGGTTGATCTCCGGGAAGTCGGCGTTGATGCGCGCATGGTCCAGCCGCAGCCCGGTGGCGGCATCGACCAGCGCCTGGTTGGCCAGTACATGGTCGATGGTCTGGGCGTTGCCGCCGAAGGTGTAGCTGTAGCGCTGGTCCGGCGTTTCCAGGTCGCCGAGCTTGACCAGGTTGGGCTCGACCAGGTCGGCGCCGTCGCCCGGCACCGCGGTCTGCTCGTCCGGGCTCGGAGTGCCGACCACGGTGTTGATCACGTCGGTCAGGCCGTCGTTGAACTCGAAGGCGTTGAAGTCGCCCAGGGTCAGGATGCGCTCGGCCGGGTTGGCGACCTGGCGTTCCTGGATGAAGCGGGCGAGGAACTCGGCCTGGGCCTGGCGCTTGAGGCGCACGCGCGCGCCGCTGTCGTCGTCCAGCTCGCTGTCGATCAGCGAGCGCTGGTGGACCACGATCACGGTGATCGGGAAGGCGCGGCCGTCGCCGTGGCGGACCACCGCTTCGAGCATCAGCGGCGGACGGTCGTTGAGCCGGCCCGAGCTGCCGTCCGGCTGGGTCCACTCGAAGTCCTTGCCGACCTGGGTCACCGCGCGCACTTCCACCCGCGGCGTGCCGCCGCCGATGTCGGCGTTCTTCACCAGGAAGCCCACGTCGATACCGCCGACGTCGTTGCCTTCCATCAGGTAAGCGGCGTACTGCGGGTCCGGGCGACCGGCGGCGACCGCGTCGGCGTTGGCGCGCTCGGCGATGTTCTGCAGGGTCGGCAGGTTCTCCACCTCGACCAGGCCCAGGATGTCGGGGTACTGCAGGTAGGCGATGCCCTGCGAGGCCTTGCCCAGGCGGCGCGCATAGGCCTCGGGCTTGAGCACGGTCTCGCGGTTGGCGCCCTCGTTGGTGGCGTTGAAGAAACGCTCCAGGTTGTAGCCGGCGACGGTGAACTCCGAGTCCTGCGGCAGCATCGCTGCGGTCGGCTCCTGGCCCTGGGCGATGGTGCCCAGCACGGTCGGGTCGCGCAGGATGGTGTAGCGGCGGTAACCGTAGTCCAGCGGGCCGACCAGTTCGGTCAGCACCGCGCCGGTGCTCAGGTTGTACGGGGTGCCGCCCAGCGCGTCGCTGTCGACGGTGATCAGCTCGGGGTTGAAGTCCCACTGCGGGATCGGCGGCACGCTGCCGCCGCCCGGAGGCGCGTCGGGCGCCTGCAGGCCGGGCTCGCGGAACGGACGCGGCACGCCGGTGGCGACCACGTTGAAGATGCCGTTGCTGCCGCCGCTGGCGTCGGCTTCGTTCTTGAAGCCCTGGGTCGGCGAGACCACGGTGGCGCTGGCCATGCGCACGCGCATGCCTTCCACGCGTTCGAGCTGTTCCAGGCCGCCGCTGGGCGAGGGGAAGTCCGGGCCCAGGTCGATCGGCTGGGGCAGGGTGCCCGGGCCGATCACCGCCGGAGTGGAGACGCGCAACACGCGCACGCCGCCGCCCAGTTCGGTCAGCGGGAACTGGCCCTTGTCGGCGCTGGGGATGTATTCGAGCACCTCGCCGGTGGCGCGCACGGTGTTGCCGACCACGACCGCGGCCGGCAGCGGGCTGCCGGTGAACACGAACAGGCCCTCGGAGGTGGCCGGGTCGCCGTCGGTCTGGTCGTCGGGGGTCTGCATGAAGAAGCCGTTGGACTTCACCCCGGTGACGATGCCGCGGGTGTGCAGGCGCTGGCCGAGCAGCGGCGAATACTGGCCGCTGCCCTGGATGGCGTGGATGGCGGTCAGTTCGACCTCGTCGGAGGCGATCAGGCCGGTGGCTTCGCGGGTCTTCAGGCGCAGGCCGGTCGGCGCGCTCAGGCGCACGTAGAAGGTCTCGTCGTCCTCGACCGCGTCGTCGGCGGCGACATCGACCACGATGCTCGCGCTGCTCTGGCCTTCGGCGAAGTGCAGCACGCCGCTGGCGGCGGTGTAGTCGCTGCCGGCGGTGGCGGTGCCGTCGGCGGTGGCATAGGCCACGCTGGCGCCGCCGGCGCCGGCCGGCGCGCTGAGGGTGACGTTGAAGACGAACGGGCCGTTGGGCTCGAGCTCTTCGACATTGGCGATGGTCAACTGCGGCAGGCTCAGGCTGGAGCAGGACAGCGCCTCGGTGGCCTTGTTGCGCGGCGCCGGCGCGCCGGTGGCGAAGTCGGCGCCGTTGTTGTCGGTGTCGGTGCAGCCCTCGCCGGCGCGCAGGCCGGCCAGGGTGGCGCTGAGGTTGGCGGTCGGGGCGCTGCCTTCGGCGCAGTTGGCGTTGCTGCCGAAACCGACGAAGTCCTCGTGGCCGGTGGGGCAGGTGCCGGAGAGCGCGGTCTGGCTGCGGACCAGGGCGACCTTGCCGGCCGCGGCGGCCATGGAGATCTTGCCGATGGCATCGGGCGTGGGCAGCTCGACGCTGCCGCCGCTGCCGTCGGCCTGCTTGACCAGGTAGTAGCCGCCCGGCGCGATGCTGCCGGTGAGCGGGGTCACCTGCCAGCTGGAGCCGGCGGCGGAGGAATACTGGATGCTCCAGGCGCTCAGGTCCACGGCGGTGGTGCCGTTGTTGTGCAACTCGACGAAATCGCTCTTGAGCGTGGCGCCGGAGTTGCCGCCGCCGCCATACACTTGACTGATCACGACCTGCGCCTGCGCCTGTCCGGCCAGCGCCATGGCGATCGCTGCCGCCAACAGGCGGCCCCCAAACTTGTCCATGTGGTTCCCCAGGTTGAATGGCCCGCTGGACCCCTCCAGCGAGCAAGCATGATTGTGCCTCAAGCCTGCCCGCGAGGCATTGCAGGGTGATGACCTTGGCGCGCTGGGTGTGACGATGCGCGCTCTGTGGAAGATGAATAGGGGGCGGATGGGACGATCCAGGGCGCGCGGGGCTGGTTGCCGGGCCCCGCCAGTCGTCCAGCTCCCCGGTCGTCAGCCAGCCGGGGCAGGGCGACCGACGCGACCCATTGGCCCGGATCGGCGGAGCCCATGAGGCCGGGGGCGCTCCGGCCGGCCGCGCGGCGCGGCGCCGCTGCGCCTGTCGCATCATCGCAGTGGGGTCCCGTTCCGCACGACGGCCGGCCGGACCTGGGCTATCGCCACCGCCATCGCTACGGCCACCGCTAACCGCTAACCGCTACAGCCACTGTCACCATCACCCCGGCCCGGCCCGGGCACGGTCGCCGCCCGCCTGCGCGCGCCGCCGGCTCTCACGGCGCCGGATCCCACGCCGCCGGATCTCCCGCCCCCGGATCCCGCGGTGTGCAGATCCCGCGGCACCGAATCCTGCGGGCCCGGAACCCGCGGTCCCGGAACCCGCGCCAGCGCGATGCGCTACCCTTTGCGCCCCTGCCGCGAGCCCGCCGAATGTCCGTCGAGAAGAACCAGCGCGAACTGGAAACCGGTATCCACACCGACCTGCAGGGGCGCATCACCTACGGCGGCTACCTGCACCTGGACAAGCTGCTGTCGGCGCAGCATCCGCTGTCGCAGCCGGGCCATCACGACGAGATGCTGTTCATCGTCCAGCACCAAGTCTCCGAGTTGTGGATGAAGCTGATCATCCACGAGCTCAGCGCCGCGCTGGAACACCTGCGCCGCGACCAGGTCTGGCAATGCCAGAAGGTGCTGGCGCGCTGCAAACAGGTGCTGCGCCAACTCACCGAACAGTGGTCGGTGCTGGAAACCCTGACCCCTTCGGAATACATGGGCTTCCGCGAGACCCTGGGCCCGTCCTCGGGCTTCCAGTCGCTGCAGTACCGCACCATCGAGTTCCTGCTGGGCAACAAGAACGAGGCCATGCTGCGCGTGTTCGCGCACGATCCGCAGGGCCAGGCGGCGCTGGAGCGCGCGTTGGCCGCGCCCAGCCTGTACGACGAGTTCCTCATGTACCTGGCGCGCTTCGGCCACGCCGTGCCGGCCGCGCACCTGCAGCGCGACTGGCGCCTGCCGCACGTGGCCGATCCGGCCTTGCAGCCGGTGTTCGAGCGCATCTACGAAAACACCGACCGCTACTGGCGCGAGTACGCGCTGTGCGAGGACCTGGTGGACCTGGAGAGCCAGTTCCAGCTCTGGCGTTTCCGCCACATGCGCACGGTCATGCGCATCATCGGCTTCAAGCGCGGCACCGGCGGCTCCAGCGGCGTGGGCTTCCTCAAGCAGGCGCTGGAGTTGACCTTCTTCCCCGAACTGTTCGCCGTGCGCACCACGATCGGCCCCGGCGCGGACTACGGCGCCGCGCCCAGCGACTGACCGCGGCGAGTCCCCCGAAGCCCCCTGTAGGAGCGGCGCAAGCCGCGACCGCGAACCTGCAGCCACGGAGAACCTTCCGGCCCGGGCGTGGGCTGACAGGGGCGCAGGGACAGGCAGGGCCGCAGCAAGCGTGGTTTCGCGGTCGCGGCTTGCGCCGCTCCTACAGGGGGCTATCGGGCTTTCCGACAAACCATGACAGTTGTCACCCAATGGCGGCATGAAGCCTGCCATTAGCCCGACTTTCGCGTCGTGAGCGCGCAAAAATCTTCCCCGTTCAGGCACTTGCACGGGTAAATGTTGCGCCGCAGCATGCCGTCCGCACTTTCACGAATGTTTGACGCAGCCCGCCTGTGCCGGTAAATCTCCCCGGCCCGTGCCGTCGGCGTGGGATTTTCATTCAGTTTCCACACGACAGGGGACACCGCATGAGCGGAGCCGCGATACCGACCCCGGGCCAGGCGCCCATTCCCGAATTCTCGCAGCGACTGGGCCATCCCAAGCCGCTGTGGATGCTGTTCATGACCGAATTCTGGGAGCGCTTCGCCTTCTACGGCATCCGCTGGGCGCTCGTGCTCTACATCGTCCACCAGTTCCACGGCGGCGACGCGGCCGGCGAGGCGTCGGCCAACCGCGTCTACGGCGCCTACCTGGCCCTGGTCTACGCCGCGGCGATCTTCGGCGGCTACATCGCCGACCGCGTGCTCGGCTACCAGCGCTCGATCCTGCTCGGCGCGGTGATCATGTCGGCCGGCCTGTTCATGATCGCCATGCCCAACGAGCAGATCTTCAAGCTCGGCCTGGCCACGATCGTCTGCGGCAACGGCCTGTTCAAGCCGAACATCTCGACCATGGTCGGCAAGCTCTACGCCGCCGGCGACGGCCGCCGCGACTCGGGCTTCACCATCTTCTACATGGGCATCAACCTCGGCGCCATGCTCGCGCCGCTTTTGACCCAGTACCTGGCGCAGAAGATCTTCGGCAGCGAATCGATGCCGGACTACAAGATCGTCTTCATTTCCGCCGGCGTGGGCATGCTGATCAGCCTGGTGTGGTTCTGGATCGGCCGCGCCGGCCTGCAGGGCATCGGCGTGCCGCCGGAGGGCAAGCAGGACCCGCGCAAGGTGCTCTACGTGTTCCTCGGCACCCTGGTGGCGATCCCGGTGGTGTATTTCCTGCTGGCCATGGGCGCCGGCGCGCTGCAGGGCGTGCTGACCGCGATGTTCCTGGGCCTGTGCGGCCTGCTGCTGGTGGAAGGCTTCCGCGAGGGCGCGCAGCAGCGCGACAAGGTGATCGCGATGCTGATCATCTTCACCTTCAACATCCTGTTCTGGATGTTCTTCGAGCAGGCCGGCAGCTCGTTCACCTTCCTCGCCGACAAGATCGTCGACCGCGACATCTTCTCCGGCGGCCTGGCCGAATTCGTCTACAGCCTCAGCGGCGAGCGCGTGTTCCCGACCGCATGGTTCCAGTCGGTCAACTCGGTCGCGATCATCACCCTGGCCCCGCTGATCGCCTGGATCTGGGTGGCGATGGGCCGGGCCAATCCGTCGATCCCGCGCAAGTTCGGCCTGGGCCTGATCTTCAACGGCCTGGCCTTCCTGCTGCTGATGTTCGCCCTGGGCAGCCTGCTGGACAACGGCAAGATCCCGTTCTGGACCCTGTTCGCGGTGTACTGGATCCAGTCCATCGGCGAGCTGTGCCTGTCGCCGATCGGGTTGTCGATGGTGACCAAGCTGGCGCCGGTGCGCCTGGTCGGCTTCGGCATGGGCGGCTGGTTCCTGTCCACCGGCATCGGCAACAACCTCTCGGGCATCTTCGCCGGCCACGTCAGCGGCGAAGGCGGCATGACCACGGCCTCGGCGCTGGGCGGCTACACCTTCGGCTTCTATGCCCTGGTGGGCGCGGGCGTGCTGCTGTTCCTGATCGCACCGCTGGTGCAGAAGCTGATGCACGGCGTGAAGTGATCGCGCGAGCGGTTTGAACGCGAAAACGGCGGCCGCTCGGCCGCCGTTTTCGTTTGTGCGGTGGCGCGCGACAGGCGAGGGACAAAGAGCGCCCGCGATGAACGTCGGCCTCTTCCGCTGGTCGATCCTGTTCGCGCCGATCGGCAGCGCATCGCGGCCGGTGCGGTGTGGCGGGTCTCTTAATCCCGCCAACCGTCGAAAACAGGCCCGCAGCCGCAGGCCCTGCCCTTGTAGGAGCGGCGCGAGCCGCGACCGCGACCACGAAACTTCCGCGCCGGTCCGGCATCGCTTCGTTTCCGCCAGCGCCGGCGCGCTGCCACAGGAAAGAGGCATCGTCGCCGCGGTTTCGCGGTCGCGGCTTGCGCCGCTCCTACCGGGGCGGACGCAGCTTCAGCGCGATTCGGCCGCCATCTCGGCTTCGGCCTGCATCTCCAGCTCGTCCAGGCGGTCGAGCAGCCGGAACAGCGCGTCGCGTTCGGCCGATTCGATCCCGGCCAACAGGCGCTGCTCGAAGGCCAGCGCCATCGGCGCGACCTCGTCGTAGATCCGGTAGCCGTCCGGGGACAGGCGCAGCACCGAGCGGCGCCGGTCGTCGTCGTGGGTGTCCCGCTCCAGCCGCCCGGCCTCGGCCAGCCGCGCCACCGCCCGGCTCACCGCGACCTTGTCCATGGCCGTGCGCTGGGCTACCTCGTTGGCCGACAGGCCCGGGAACCGCCCCAGCACGGCCATCACCCGCCATTCGGTCACGCTCAGGGCGTAGCGCTCCGAATACACCCGGGCGATCGCGCCGCTGACCCGGTTGGACAGCACCGACAGCCGGTAGGGCAGGAAATGGTCCAGGTCCAGCTCGGCATGGCGGGCGCCGGCGCGCGGGCCGCGGCCGGCCCGTTCGGGCGCGGGAGCGCCGGCATCCCCGGCGGCGGGCGGGGCGGCGGCCCCGGATTGGGAGATCGGTCGGTTCATGCTGCACTGTGCCTTGCTTATGGTTTCATGTGAAACTATAACGACCCTTTCCCTGAGGCCGTCCGCAGCGGACCCGGCCGCCACCCGAGAACAATGCCATGAATGCACAGCCCAACCTCGGCATGCAGGTCACCACCTTCGAAAACCCGCTCGGCATCGACGGCTTCGAGTTCGTCGAGTTCGCCGCCCCGCAGGGCCAGGCGGAGATGCTGCACGACTACTTCCGCAAGCTCGGCTTCACCGCCGTGCTGCGGCACAAGTCGCGGCCGATCACCGTCTACCGCCAGGGCGGGGTCAACTTCCTGGTCAACGAGACCCCCGACAGCTTCGCCTCGGCCTTCGCCCAGGCCCACGGCCCTTGCGCCTGCGGCTTCGCGATCCGCTTCAAGAAGCCGGCTGGCGAAGTGTTGAAGGCGGTGCTGGGCAACGGCGGCGAGGCGGTGAGCGAACGCGCCGACACCCGCGCGGTGGATGCGCCGGTGGTCAAGGGCATCGGCGACTGCATGCTCTACTTGATCGACCGCTACGGCGCCAACGGCGATGCCTACGGCGACTACGAGCCCATCCCCGGCGCCGAGCCCAACCCCGCCGGGTTCGGCCTGACCTTCATCGACCACCTCACCCACAACCTCTACTTCGGCAACATGCAGAAGTGGTCGGACTACTACGAGCGGCTGTTCAACTTCCGCGAGATCAAGTACTTCGACATCAAGGGCGCCAAGACCGGCCTGGTGTCCAAGGCCATGACCGCGCCGGACGGCATCGTGCGCATCCCGCTCAACGAGTCCAACGACCCCAAGAGCCAGATCAACGAATACCTCGACGCCTACAAGGGCGAGGGCATCCAGCACATCGCCTGCTTCACCGACAACATCTACGACACGGTCGAGGCCATGCGCGGCCAGGGCGTGGAGTTCCTGGACACGCCGGAGACCTATTTCGAGGTCATCGACCAGCGCGTGCCCGGCCACGGCGAGGACGTGCCGCGCCTGGCCCGCAACAAGATCCTGATCGACGCCGACCCGGAAACCCACCAGCGCAAGCTGCTGCAGATCTTCACCCAGAACGCGATCGGCCCGATCTTCTTCGAGATCATCCAGCGCAAGGGCAACGAGGGCTTCGGCGAAGGCAACTTCCAGGCCTTGTTCGAGAGCATCGAGCGCGACCAGATCAAGCGCGGCGTGCTGTAAGGCCGCGCCCGGCGCCCCGCCCGCGCGGCGGGGCGCCCGCCCGGCTTCCTTCCTTTCCGCGCCCAGCGACCCCTACGCCATGACCACCGCCGCCGACACCCTCGTCCCGATGCCCGCCGTCCCCGGCCAGCGCCAGCAGGCGCGCGGCTACCTCAGCGGCTTCGGCAACGAATTCGCCACCGAGGCCCTCGCCGGCGCGCTGCCGGAAGGGCAGAACTCGCCGCAGCGCGCCGCCTTCGGGCTGTATGCCGAGCAACTCAGCGGCACCGCCTTCACCGCGCCGCGCAAGGAGAACCGCCGCAGCTGGCTGTACCGGATCCGCCCGGCGGCGATGCACGGCGCGTTCTCGCTCTACGCGCAGCCGCGCTTCCACAACGACTTCGGCGACGGCCCGGTCTCGCCCGAGCAACTGCGCTGGGACCCGCTGCCGCTGCCGCAGGCCCCGGTGGACTTCATCGACGGCCTCTACACCATGGCCGGCAACGGTTCGGCCGCCGGCCAGCACGGTTGCGGCATCCACCTCTACGCCGCCAACCGGTCGATGGAAGGCCGCTTCTTCTACGATGCCGACGGCGAGCTGCTGATCGTGCCGCAACAGGGCCGCTTGCTGATCGGCACCGAGATGGGCGCGATCGAGCTGGCGCCGATGGAAGTGGCGCTGATCCCGCGCGGCGTGCGCTTCCGCGTGGAGCTGCTCGACGGCGCTTCGCGCGGCTATGTCTGCGAGAACTTCGGCGCGCTGCTGCGCCTGCCCGACCTCGGCCCGATCGGCGCCAACGGCCTGGCCAACCCGCGCGACTTCCTCACCCCGCAGGCCGCCTACGAAGACCTGGAGGGCGAGTTCGAGCTGATCGCCAAGTTCCAGGGCCATCTGTGGCGCGCCGACATCGGCCACTCGCCGCTGGACGTGGTCGGCTGGCACGGCAACTACGCGCCCTGCAAGTACGACCTGCGCCGCTTCAACACCATCGGCTCGATCAGCTTCGACCATCCCGACCCGTCGATCTTCACCGTGCTGACCTCGCCCAGCGACACCCCGGGCACGGCCAACATCGATTTCGTGATCTTCCCGCCGCGTTGGCTGGTAGCCCAGCACACCTTCCGACCGCCGTGGTTCCACCGCAACATCGCCAGCGAATTCATGGGCCTGGTGCACGGCGTCTACGATGCCAAGGCCGGCGGCTTCGCCCCGGGCGGGGCTTCGCTGCACAACTGCATGACCGGCCACGGCCCGGACGCGGAGACCTTCGACAAGGCCTCCCATGCCGACCTGAGCCAGCCGCACGTGATCGCCGACACCATGGCCTTCATGTTCGAGACCCGCGCGGTGATCCGGCCCAGCGCCCAGGCCTTCGACGCCGAGCATCGCCAGCGCGACTACCAGGCGTGCTGGGCGGGGCTGCGCAAGCAGTTCGACCCGGCCCGGCGCGACTGAGCGCCGGCCGCGCTGCCGCAGCGCAGGCGGCGGTGCCGGCGGCGTGCGTTCGCATCGCATTCACGGCCGCTCGCTAGGCTGCTGCGCGCCCTTGGCCTTGCGCGGATGCGCCGGAGTGCTGCGATGAACTCGTTTGCGATGCTGCCCGGTTCCAGGCCAGCCGAACGCATGCTGGCGGCCGCGGCCTTGCTGTGGGCCCTGGCGGCGTGCCAGCAGGCCTCGCCGCCGCCCTCGCCGGCTGGCGCGTCTTCGCATCCGGCCGATGCGCCCCTCGCAGCGGCGTCGCAATCCGCGCCCGACGCAGGCGAACATGGCCAACCCGAGCAAGACCAGCCCGAGCACGACCAACCCGAGCAGGACGTGCCGCCGGCCACCGCGCCCACGGCCGCTGCTGCCGTTGCCGCGGCCAATGCCCAGGCGCGCTTCGACGGCTATGGCGACCTGCGTTTCGGCATGGACCCGACCCAGGCCCGCCGCGCCTGGGGCGGCGAGCTCAAGGGCGAAGCCGCGGCCGATGGCGGCTGCCATTACCTGCGTCCGGTCTGGGTCGAATCAGTGCGCCAGTTCGGTTTCATGTTCGAAGGCGGGCGCTTGGTGCGGGTGGATGTGGCCCTCGACAGCGAAGCCGCGCCCGGCGGCGGCCGCCGCGGCATGAGCGCGGCCCGGATCGCCGAGCTTTACCCGGGGCTGGAAGAGCAGCCGCACAAATATCAGCAAGGCGCGCACTATCTGCGCGTGCGCGATCCGGGCGGTTCGCCCGCCGCGCTGGTGTTCGAGACCGACGCCGATGGCCGCGTCGCATCCTGGCGCATCGGCCTGCCGCCGCAGGTGGACTACGTCGAAGGCTGCGGCTAGCCCGCCGCGGTGGGGCCGGCTTATCGGCGCCCACGCCCGCAGGCGCCGAAGCCGTGCCGCCTGTCGCTGCGGGAGCGCTCCACCGGACGGGGCCGGCGCTGCGCATCGGCGCCGCATCGCGGGGCCGGGCCCCCCTTGACCCACGCTTCATGGCCTGCATGCGAGGTTAAGATCGGCACCACGCACGCCTCCTGGGGATAATCGCCATGTTAGAAGCCGTTGGGTTGTTCGTACTCGGGCTGCTGTTGCTGGCCCTCGGCGGCGATTCGGCGGTCAAGGGCGCCTCGGGCCTGGCCCAGCGGCTGGGCTTGAGTCCCTTCGCCGCAGGCCTGGTGCTGGTGGCGCTGGCCACCTCGCTGCCGGAACTGGCGGTCAACCTGCAAGCGGCGCTGCGTGGGCAACAGGCGCTGGCCCTGGGCAATGCGGTCGGCAGCAATATCGTCAATTTCGGCCTGACTCTGGGCGCGGCGGCGCTGGCCGCGCCGTTGGCGGTGCGCTGGCGCGCGTTGAGCCCGTTGTTGCTGGCCCTGCTGATCAGCACCCTGGCGGCGATCGGCTTCGGTCTGGACGGCGCGCTGACCCGCGTCGAGGGCGGGGCGATGGTGGCCCTGTTCGTGCTGGTGGTGGCCTTCGCGACCTGGCGCACCCAGCGCGAAGCGCCAGAGCTGCAGGACGCCATCGCCGGCTTCGCCCAGACCCAGACCCACCTCGGCCTGAACCTGGCGCGCTTGCTGATCGCCGCCTTCCTGCTGCATCTGGGCGCCTACTTGATCGTCGGCGGCGAAGGGCTGTGGCGGCTGGGCGCTTCGCCGGCCACCGCGGGCGGCTTCGGTTCGCCCAACGCCGTCATCATCGGCGCCGGCCTGGGCTTGTCGCCGCTGCTGACCGGCCTGTTGCCGGTGGCCATCGGTACCGCGTTGCCGGAGGCCGCCGCCGCGATCGCCGCAGCCCGGCGCGGGCAGGGCGACATCGTGGTCGGCCATGTGCTGGGTTCGAGCCTGTTCAATCTGCTGGTCGTGGTCGGCGGCATGGCCGCCCTGCGCGCGGCGCCGTTGCCGTTGCCCGAATCCTTCGTCCGCTTCGAGTTGCCGGCCGCGGCGGTGTTCGCGCTGCTGCTCTACCCGATGCTGCGCGGCGACCTGCGCATCAGCCGCGGCGAGGGTGCGGTGCTGGTGGCGGCCTTGTTGGCCTGGATCGGCTTCGAGCTGGCGATGATCCACCACTGAGCGCGGCGGCTGGCTGCGTTCGCCGGTGCGTGCGAACGGTCGTGCGCTGGCCGTTCGCCGGCGTTGCGGGCCAATGGCAGTCAATCGCAGCCGATCGCAGTGTTTGGCCGGGTTTCGACACCATCCATCGGCCTCTTCGATGGCCGCCGCCGCTATACTGGAACGATGAACGCAACTTCTTCCCCGCCGCGCCTGACCCGACGCGCATTGCGCGCGCTCAGCGAGTTCTTCCGGCTGGAGGCGGCCGGCGGCATCGTCCTGATCCTGGCCGCTGCGCTGGCCCTGATCGCCGCCAACTCGCCGCTGCACAGCGCCTACGAGGCCTTCCGCGAGATCCCGGTGCAGGTGCGCATCGGCGCGCTGGACATCAGCAAACCGCTGCTGCTGTGGATCAACGACGGCCTGATGGCGGTGTTCTTCCTGGTGGTGGCGCTGGAGATCAAGCGCGAAGCGCTCAGCGGGCAATTGGCCGAGCGCTCGCAACTGGTGCTGCCGCTGCTGTGCGCCAGCGCCGGCGTGATCGTGCCGGCGCTGGGGTTCTTCGCCCTCAACCGCGGCGACGCCGCGGCCATGCGCGGCTGGGCGGTGCCCACCGCCACCGACATCGCCTTCGCCCTGGGCGTGCTGGCGCTGCTGGGCTCGCGCGTGCCGGTGGCGATGAAGCTGCTGCTGTCCACCATCGCGGTGGTCGACGATCTCATCGCGATCCTGATCATCGCCTTCTTCTATTCGCACGGGCTGTCGGTGACCGCGCTGGTGTGGGCGGCGGTGGCGCTGGCCGGCATGGCCTTGCTCAATCGCCGCGGCGTGACCTCGCTGGGGCCGTACCTGGCGCTGGGCGTGGTGCTGTGGGTGTGCGTGCTCAAGTCCGGCGTGCACGCGACCCTGGCCGGCGTGGCCACCGGCCTGATGATCCCGCACGTGGACAAGACCAACGCCATCGACGACGAGAAGGAACATTCGCCGCTGGAGACGCTGGAGCATGCCCTGCACCCGTGGGTGGCTTACGCGATCCTGCCGTTGTTCGCCTTCGTCAACGCCGGCCTGGCGCTGGGCGGGGTGAAGCTGGAAGACGCCACCGCGGCCTTGCCGATGGGCATCGTGCTGGGCCTGGTGGTGGGCAAGCCGGTGGGCATCGTCGGCGCGGCCGTGCTGATGCGGGCCCTGGGCTGGGCGCGCTTCCCCCAAGGCATGGACCTGCGCGCCATGGTCGGACTGGGCCTGATGTGCGGCATCGGCTTCACCATGAGCCTGTTCATCGCCTCGCTGGCCTACCAGGACCCGCTGCTCTACGAGGAAGCGGTGCTCGGCATCCTCGGCGCCTCGCTGATTTCGGCGGTGGTGGGCTATTTCTGGTTGCGGGCGGTACTGCCGGCGCGGGGCGGACAACGGGCCTGAGCCGATGAAGCACGCTTTGGTGTTCGGCGGCAGCGGCCAGATCGGCCTGCCGCTGTTGCAGCGGTTGTACGCCGCCGGCTGGCGCGTCACCGCGATCTCCCGCCACGAACAGCACGATCGCCCCGGCCTGCACTGGCTGCAGGGCGACCTGGGCGCGATGCCCGAACTGCCGGCGCGGGTGGACGCGATCTTCAGCTGCGGCCCGCTGCTCAAGTTCGCGCGCTGGTACGAGCGCTCGGGCATCGAAGCCTCGCGCGTGGTCGCTTTCGGCTCGACCAGCGCCGAGACCAAGCGCGGCTCGGCCGATGCCGAGGAGCGGCGGGTGGCGGCGGAACTGCGCGAAGGCGAGGCCTTGCTGTTCGCCGCCGCGCAGCCGCGCAGCGATGCGGCCACGGTGCTGCGCCCGACCCTGATCTACGGCGCCGGCCGCGACCAGACCCTGACCCGGATCGCGCAACTGGCGCGGCGGCTGCGCTATTTCCCGCTGCCGCGCGGCGCCAACGGCCTGCGTCAGCCGGTGCACGTGGACGATCTGGCCGATGCCGCTGTCGCCGCGCTGACTGCGCCGGCCAGCTTCGGCCAGACCTACGCGGTGCCCGGCGGCGAAACCCTGAGCTACCGCGAGATGGTCGCGCGCACCCTGGCCTGCCTGCATCCGCCGGTTCGCCTGGTCGAACTGCCCTCGCCGCTGTTCAACCTGGCCTTGCTCGCCGCCCAGGCCACCGGCCGCGCCAGCGGGCTGGGCGAAGCGGCCGTGCGGCGCATGCGCAGCGACATGGCGTTCGACGCCGGCCCGGCGCAGCGCGATTTCGGTTATGCGCCGCGGGCGTTCCGGCCGGTGGCGGAGATGTTCGACCCGCCCAGCCCGTAGCGCGCACCGTCCCGCGAGGCGGCCGCCCGCCGGCCGCGCTCAGCCCGCGCGCGCCTTGGCCAGGTTGCGCAGGCCGATGGCGAGCACCCCGCCGAGCACCATCGCCCCGCCGATCCACAGGCTCGGGCCTGGCCGGTCGCCCCAGAAGGCGATGCCCAGGCCGACGGCGATCACCGGCACCAGCAACAGCCACGGCATCACCTGCGCGACCGGATGGCGCTGCACCAGCACGTAGTACAGGCCATGCCCCAGCAGCGAGGACACGAAGGCCGCATACAACGCGCCTGCCCAGGCCACCCAGCTCACCCCGGGCAAGGCAGCCAGCGCGCCCGGTTCCAGCCACAGGCTCGCCGCCAGCAGCGGGCCGACCGCGATCAGCGCGGTCCAGCCCTGCTGGCTGTACATGTCCAGGCCGCGCAGGCCCTTCATCAGCACTGTGCCCAGGGCCAGGAACGCGGCCGAGGCCAGCATCAGCCCCAGCGCCAGCGGACGGTCCAGCACCAGCGGGTCGAAGCCCAGCACCAGCACGCCGGCGAAGCTCAGCGCGATCGCCGCGCCGGTGCGCCAAGCGAAGCGTTCGCCCAGCAGCCACCAGGCCAGCAGCGCGGTCATCGGCACATAGCTCTGCATCACGATCGCCGGCGAGGACAGGTCGCCGGCGGCCTTGAGCGCACTGAAGCTCAGGCCGAAATGGAGCACGCCGATGCACAGGCACACCGCGACCAGGCGCGGCCACTGGCCCGGCGCCGGGCGCTTGAGCAGGAACAGCAGCGGCCCGGCCAGCAGGGCGAAGCGCAGCGCGGTGAACAACACCGGCGGGATCTCGCGCAGGGCCAGCGCGGAGGTCAGGAAGTTGACCGCCCAGGACAGGACGACGAGCAGCAGCAGGGCGAAATCGCGAGCGGGCATGAAAGGCGGCGCTTGGGCTATGGTGGCGGCCGGCGGGCGCCGCTGAGGGCGTGGCGGAGGCCGCTATTGTGAGCCAACAGGAGGCGCGGTGAAGTCTGGAGATGCGGCGGTGGACATCGCCTTGCTGGCTGCGGTGCTGGCGGCCTGGGCCCTGGCGGCGTGGTTGCTGCGCTGGGGCGTGGCGCGCGCAGTCGGCGCGCGCCCGGCCTACGGCGCGGCGCTGTGGACGGTGCTGTTCGGCGCGATCGTCTGGGCGATGCTCGCGGTGGCGGCCCTGATCGCCTTGCAGGGCGGCCCGGCCGGCAGCGGCCCGCCGTTCGCGGCGGTGGCCGCGGGCCTGTCCTGGCTGGCGCTGGCCCAGGGCGTGCGCTGGTTCCTGCCCGACCCGGCCGGCGTGCGCCTGCCGTGGCCGCGCGCGTTGGCGGTGTCGGCCTTGCCCCTGGCCGCGCTGTGGGCGTCGCTGTGGGGCGCGCTGCGGCTTGCGGGCGTCGGTCTGGACGCGGCGGCCGGCTGAAGCGGTGGCGCCGCAGCCCGGCCGCGCTTCAGTACGACCAGCCCAGCTTGCGGTAGAGCTTGGCCAGCACCCAGGCCGGGCCGATCAACAGATAGGTCAGATCGGTCAGGAAGCTGGGCTTCTTGCCTTCGATCTTGTGGCCGAGGAACTGCGCGATCCAGGCCACCACGAACACCCCCACCGCCAGCCACAACAGCACGCCCAGGCCGAAGTTCAGCGCGATCCAGTGGGCCAGCAACGAGAACAGCACGAACTGCACCAGCATGCCCAGCCCGAGCCGGCGCGAGGCGCGGTAGTAAAACAGCATCGCCGCGAACATCGCCACCGCCGCCCAGATGCCCGGCCGGAACCAGGTGCCCGGCGCGGGGATGCACCACAGCAGGGCGATCACGCTCCACAGGATCGCCGGCACGGCGACCACGTGGATGCGCTGGTTGGTGGCGTTGCGATGGTCGCCGGAATAGCTGGCGAACCAGCGGTCGATGGGGCGCTCGGCGGCGCTGGATTGGGCGAGGCTGCTCATGGGCGGCTCCCGGGGGCGAGGGGCGGGCGCGCGGCCCGCCGGGTGGCTGGCGCGCCGGCGGGCGCGCGGCTGGGGCGGCGCCGGCTCAATGCGCCGCCGATGTCGAGAATAGCTGGATCACCAGCACGCCGGCCACGATCAGGGCGATGCCGGCGATCGCGCCGGTGTCCAGGCTCTGCTTCATGAACAGCCAGCCGAAGGTGGCGATGAGGACGATGCCGGCGCCCGACCAGATCGCGTAGGCGACTCCGATCGGCACGCTCCTGAGCACCAGCGAGAGGAAATAGAACGCCACGCCGTAGCCGGCAGCGACCAGCAGCGAGGGTCCGGCCTGGGTGAAGCCGTCGGAGGCCTTGAGCGCGCTGGTGGCGATGACTTCGGCGACGACCGCGACGGCCAGGTACAGGTAGCCGGTGTTCATGCGGGGGCAGGCCTGCGGGCAAAGGGATCGGCAGGGTAGCGCGCATGGGCTGAGGGCGGTACGGACCGGATCGGGCGATGCGCGCAGTCTCCTCCAGGCGCGCGCCGCGGTCTGTAAAGCAGGCGACAGTCGGCGCGCCCGCTCGTCCCGCAGCTCGTAGGAGCGGCGCAAGCCGCGACCGCGCCACGCGAACATCGATGCAAACCGCAGGGCCCTGCATCCGATGGGCGACCCAGGCGTTTGCGGCTCTGCATCCGCCGCCGCATCCGCAGGTTTGCGTTCGCCGCTTGCGTCGCGCCAGGCGGCGATAGGGCGACCGGGAGGCGATCAGCCCACCGGCGGCGGCGCGGGTGCGGCAGGGCCGGATGGCTCGGTCGCGTACTCGTGCAGCAACTCCACCGCCGGCAACAGCGGCACGATCAACAGCAAGCTCGCCCAGAACACGCGCGGCCCAGCGACAGTTTCCTGCGCAATCCCAGGAACAACCCGACACACCGCGCCACCCACGCCGCCGCGCCGAGCGCCAGGGCCCCGGCGGAAAGATAGAACAGGGCGTAGTAGCTCATCGGCGATCAGCGTGCCCTGTCGAGCCTGTCGGTGATGCGGGGGCTGGAGATATGCGGGCCTGCCGGCCCGCTGCGAGGCCTGCGGGCGCGGCGCAGCGCCGAGAGTTTTGTCCGGCAGGGCGGCCCGCGCAGATTTCCCCAGAAAACCCTTGCAAACACCCGCCCGAGCCGATTCGCTCTTCCCGAATCCCGAATCCCGAATCCCGAATCCCGAATCCCGAATCCCGAATCCCG
>CBIFVU010000054.1:0-18460 GCA_966185905.1 uncultured Lysobacter sp. | reverse complement strand
TCAATGGCCGTGGTGGCCCGGTTCCTCGGCGTAGGGGCGGGCCGACACGGGCAGTTGCACGTCCACCGCGTAGGAGCGGTTGCCGCTGAGCCAGACCTGCTGGCTGGCGCCGGCGCGCGCGCGGACCTGGCTGCCCAGGCGTTCGCCAATGCGCGCGTGGCGGGCGCGTGCGTTGACTTCCTCGGCCAGGCGCCGCGGCCATTGCGTCACCGCGGTCTCGCCGGCGCGCAGCACGGTGCGGATCTTCTCCGCGTCGCTGCCGTCGGCGTTGAACACGCGCAGGGTGAGGGCGGTGCCAGCGGGATAGTCGTTGATCACGCTCAACGCACCGGCGTCGCGCCAGGGCGAGGCGCGATCGGATGCGGCGGCGGCGAAATCCACGTCCATGCAGGTGTAGAAGGCTTCGGTCGAATCCGAGCGCTGCCAGGTGTTGTAGATCACATGGCGACCGCTGCGCACCGGCAGGGTGCAGGTGATGTGGTAGTTGTTGCCGGCCGACAGCGGGATCGCGCCGGTCCGGCAGAACTGCTGCATCTCGCCCCAGCGCAGCGGCGAGCCCGGGGTCCAGCCGGCCGGGGTCACGTAGAAGGTCCAGTTGCGGGTGGCGTGCGGGGCGGTGGCGTAGAAGCTGAAGGTGTAGCTCTGGCCCGAGGGCACGGTGGTGGTCTGCCAATCCGTGCGCGAGATGTCCAGGCCGCGGAAGGTCGGGTTGTTGCCGCTGCACAGCGTGCCGTCGGGCACCACCGCCGGGTGATTGCCGTTGGCATTGGCCTGGTTGATGCCGTTCCAGTCGTAGAACAACTGTGGACCGGCCACCGCCCAGGCAGCGCGGCAGGCTGGGTCGGCGGGGTTTTCCTTGTTGCCCAGGTAGCACTTGTAGATGCGGCTCTGCGGCTTGACGAAGGAACCGTGGGCCCAGGCCGGGACGGCGGGCAGGGCGAGCACGGCGAGGGCGAGCGCGGCGCACAAGGCCGGCGCGCGCAGCGGCGAGGAGGACGGACGGGTCATGACGACTCCTGTCGAATAGGGATGTGCGGAGTCCCCCCGGACAGGTGCGGCAATGGCGGGTGCGGGCGCGCGATTTCCGATCGCGTCTGATGCGGGCGCAAGGCCTCGGTCCGCGATCCTAGCCGCGCGTGCGGGCCGAATCTGTGCGCCCGTGCCGGCCTGGGGGGCCCCGGCGCGGCCTGGACGCAGCGAAATCGGCGAAGCGCGAGCGCGGTCACGCCGCGGCGGTCGCCTCAGCGGTCCGACTGGCCGGTGGCGTAATAGTCGCCGCGCTCGAACAGCGCCGGTTGGATCAGTTCGGTGAAGGCGCGCGCCTGCGGCGAGAGGTATTTGCCCTTGCGCACCACCACGCCGTAGCTGCGCGAGGGGAAGTAGTCGGCCAGCGAGCGCGCCGACAGTCGTGCGCGGTCGGCCTCGGTCAGGCAGATCGCGGTGACGATGCTGATGCCCAGGCCCATCGCCACGTACTGCTTGATCACCTCCCAGCCGCCGACTTCCAGGGCCACGGTGTAGGGCACCCGGTTCTGCTGGAACACCAGATCGACCATGCGGTAGGTGGTCAGGCGCTGCGGCGGCAGGATCAGGCCGTAGGGGCTCAGGTCCTGCAGGGTCAAGCGTTCCAGCCGTGCCAACGGGTGATCGCGCGGGGCGATCAGCATCGGGTCGAAGCGGTAGACCGGGGCATAGCTGAGGTCGCCGGGCACGTCCAGCATCGAGCCCACCGCCAGGTCCACGCCGTCCGAGCGCAGCAGGTCCAGGCCGCCGGCGCCGGTGACGTTGTGCAGGGTCAGGCGCACGTCCGGATGGGCGGCGCGGAAGGCTTCGACGATGCGCGGCAGCAAGTAGAGGATGGTGGAGCTGCCGGCGGCGACGTTCAGCTCGCCCGCGTCCAGCCCGCGCACCCGCTCGCGGAACACGCCCTCCAGCCCGTCCAGGCCCTCGACCAGGGGGCGGGCCAGTTCATACAGCTCCTCGCCCTCGCGGGTCAGGGCCAGGCGCCGGCCGCTGCGTTCGAGCAGGCGCACGCCCATGTCCCGCTCCAGCGCCTGCAACTGCAGGGTGACCGCCGGCTGACTCAGGTACAGCGCCTCAGCCGCGCGTGAGACTGAGCCCAGGCGGGCGGTCTGGCAGAACGCCCGCAGCGGCTTGAGCTTGTCGCTTTTGTAGGCAAATCGCGGACTTGGCGGGCGTTTGGCGGTCACATGCTGGCCAAATATAAGCCTGTCTAATGATAAGCATTGAAAAAACTTGATTGTCAAATACAACACGCCGCCGCATGGTCGAGACCAAGGGCTCGCTCGTCGGGAGCGGGCCCATCCCCCCAAGGAGTCGCCCCATGTCGGCAGTGATCGCACCGCAATGGCAGGACCATCCCGGGCAACGTGGGCCGGGCGCAGGCATCGAGGTGGCCGGCCGCGCGGCCGGCCAGGACCCGCTGCTGACCCCGGCCGCCCTGGCGTTCCTGGCCGACCTGCACCGCCGTTTCGAGCCCGCGCGCCAAGCCCGCCTGGCCGCGCGCCGCGAGCGCCAGGCCTTCTTCGACGCCGGTGGCCTGCCTGGCTTCCGCGCCGACACCGCCGCGATCCGCGACGGTCGCTGGCGGGTGGCGCCGCTGCCGAAGGCACTGCTGGACCGCCGGGTCGAGATCACCGGCCCGGTCGATCCGAAGATGGTCGTCAATGCGCTCAACTCCGGCGCCAAGGTCTACATGGCCGACTTCGAGGACAGCACCTCGCCGACCTGGGCCAACCTCATCGCCGGCCAGCACGCCCTGGTCGCGGCGGTCGCCGGCACCCTGGAGTTCACCGCGCCGGAGACCGGCAAGCACTACGCGCTCAAGCCCTTCGAGCAGCAGGCCGTGCTGATGGTGCGCCCGCGCGGCTGGCACCTGGACGAGAAGCACCTGCGCATCGACGGCGCGCCCATCGCCGGCGGCCTGTTCGACCTGGGCCTGTTCGCCTTCCACAACGCCGCCGCGCTCGCTGCCAAGGACCGCGGCCCGTACTTCTACCTGCCCAAGCTGCAGTCGATGGAAGAGGCCCAACTGTGGAACCAGGCGCTCGACCACATCGAGCGCGAGCTCGGCCTGGAGCCGGGGCAGATCAAGGTCACCGTGCTGATCGAGACCCTGCCGGCGGTGTTCGAGATGGACGAGATCCTGCACGCGCTGCGCAGCCGCATCGCCGGGCTGAACTGCGGCCGTTGGGACTACGTGTTCTCCTACCTCAAGACCTTCCGCGCCCACCGCGACAAGGTGCTGCCCGAGCGCGGCCAGGTCACCATGACCCAGCCGTTCCTGCGCGCCTACTCGGAGCTGCTGATCCAGACCTGCCACAAGCGCGGCGCGCACGCGATGGGCGGCATGGCCGCGCAGATCCCGATCAACGGCGACGAAGCCGCCAACGAGGCCGCGCTGGCCAAGGTGCGCGCGGACAAGCTGCGCGAAGTCACCGCCGGCCACGACGGCACCTGGGTCGCGCATCCGGCGCTGATCCCGCTGGCGATGCGCATCTTCGACGAGCGCATGCCCACCCCGCACCAGCAGCACGTGCTGCGCGAGGACGTGCTGATCATCGCCGAAGACCTGCTCAAGCCCTCGCTGGGCACGATCACCCGCGCCGGCTTCGAGGGCAATGTCGAGGTCTGCGTGCGCTACCTGGCCGCGTGGCTCGACGGCAACGGCTGCGTGCCGATCCACTGGTTGATGGAAGACGCCGCCACCGCCGAGATCGCCCGCACCCAGCTGTGGCAGTGGCTGCATGCGCAATCGCTGTTCCTGGACGACGGCACGCCGGTGGATTTCGCCCTGCTCGAACGCGCGCTGATCGGCCTGCCGAGCAAGCTGGCGGGCGACGCAAAGCTGCCGGGCGCCGGCAAGCTCGGCGAAGCCATCGCGATGCTCGACGAACTTACCCACGCGCCGACGCTGGCCGAGTTCCTGACGCTGCCCGCCTACGAGCGCATCGACTGACCCCCTGTAGGAGCGGCGCAAGCCGCGACTGCGCCACTGCGCTTACGGCGCGAGCATGTCGCCCCTCGACCGCGCCACGGCGCTTACGGCGCGAGCCTGCCACCCCGCGGTCGCGACTCGCGTCGCTCCTACAGCCGGCCCCGAACACTTACCCACGTCGCTACGACCCAAACGCAAGGAATCGATGCCATGAGCCACACGCTGCCGACCGCCGACCAACTGCGCCACGAATGGGCCACCGACCCGCGCTGGAGCGGCGTTTCCCGCCCGTACTCGGCCGAAGATGTGGTGCGCCTGCGCGGCACCGTGCCGGTCGAACACTCCCTGGCCAAGCTCGGCGCCAACAAGCTGTGGAAGTCCCTGCACACCGAGGACTTCGTCAACGCGCTCGGCGCGCTCACCGGCAACCAGGCCATGCAGCAAGTCAAGGCCGGGCTGAAGGCCATCTACCTGTCGGGTTGGCAGGTCGCCGCCGACGCCAACATCGCCGGCGAAATGTACCCCGACCAGTCGCTGTACCCGGCCAACTCGGTGCCGCAGGTGGTGCGCCGGATCAACAACACCCTGCTGCGCGCCGACCAGATCCAGTGCGCCGAGGGCAGCGGCGAGATCGACTTCCTCCAGCCCATCGTCGCCGACGCCGAGGCCGGGTTCGGCGGCGTACTCAACGCGTTCGAGCTGATGAAGGGCATGATCGAGGCCGGCGCCTCGGGCGTGCATTTCGAGGACCAACTGGCCTCGGTCAAGAAGTGCGGCCACATGGGCGGCAAGGTGCTGGTGCCGACCCGCGAGGCGGTGGAGAAGCTGGTCGCCGCGCGCCTGGCCGCCGACGTGATGGGCGTGCCGACCCTGATCGTGGCGCGCACCGACGCCGAAGCCGCCGACCTGCTGACCAGCGACATCGACCCCAACGACCAGCCCTTCGCCACCGGCGAGCGCACGGTGGAAGGTTTCTACAAGACCCGCAACGGCCTGGACCAGGCCATCAGCCGCGGCCTGGCCTACGCGCCCTACGCCGACCTGGTGTGGTGCGAGACCGGCAAGCCCGACCTGGAATTCGCGCGCAAGTTCGCCGAGGCCATCCACGCCAAGTACCCGGGCAAGCTGCTGGCCTACAACTGCTCGCCGAGCTTCAACTGGAAGAAGAACCTGGACGACGCGACCATCGCCAAGTTCCAGAAGGAGATCGCGTCCTACGGCTACAAGTTCCAGTTCATCACCCTGGCCGGCTTCCACAGCCTGAACTACGGCATGTTCAACCTGGCCCATGGCTACGCGCGCCGGCAGATGAGCGCCTTCGTCGAACTACAGGAAGCCGAGTTCGCCGCTGCCGAGAAGGGCTTCACCGCGGTCAAGCACCAGCGCGAAGTGGGCACCGGCTATTTCGATGCGGTGACCCAGACCATCCAGGGCGGGCAGTCCTCGACGGTGGCGTTGAAGGGGTCTACCGAAGAGGAGCAGTTCCACGCAGCGGACAAGGCGGCGGCCTGAGGAGTGCAGGCCTGAGTCTTGAGCAAAGGGCCCGCGAGGGCCCTTTGCTTTGTGTGCCGCGCGCAGAGCCCGGCCCGCTCGGGCGGAGCGGTCAGCGCATTCGAGCCCAACGCGGCCCGGCCCCACGCCCCGGTGGGCCGCTGCGGCGGCTTGCCCGGGTGCGGCTGCCGCCCGCGCCGCCCGGCTTCAGCGCCGCGACTGCGGCGTATGCCGCTCCAATGCTTGCTCCAGACCGTCCACCCCGTCCGCGCCGGCCGGCACGGTCAGGCTGGAGCCCTGGAAGTCCTGGCCGATGGGCTGCACTCGCCCGCCCAGGCACTGGCCGAGGAACCCCTCCGCCACGGCGTTGAACGCCAGCGCATTCTCCTGCCGGGCGAAGCCGTGGCCTTCGTCGGGGAACAGCACATAAGTCACCGGGATGCGCTTGCGCTGCATGGCCTGGACGATCTGGTCGCTCTCGGCCTGCTTGACCCGCGGATCGTTGGCGCCCTGTCCGATCAGCAGCGGCTTGCTGATCTTGTCCACGCGCGAGATCGGCGAACGCTCGGCCAGCAATTTGCGGCCGGCTTCGGTGCGCGGGTCGCCCATGCGCTGGACGAACTGCTCGAAAATGCTGGCCCAGTACGGCGGGATGGTGTTGAGCAGCGTCTCCAGGTTGGACGGGCCGACGATGTCCACGCCGCACTTGAACCTGTCCGGGGTGAAGCTCA
This sequence comes from uncultured Lysobacter sp., assembly GCA_966185905.1. Lineage (GTDB taxonomy): Bacteria > Pseudomonadota > Gammaproteobacteria > Xanthomonadales > Xanthomonadaceae > Lysobacter. The sequence continues at coordinate 12,280 of CBIFVU010000054.1, read as the reverse complement.
GGCCCACCAGCGTGGCGTAGCCGCCGTAGCTGCCGCCCATGATCGCTACCTGGTCGGGCGTGGTCACGCCGTGTTCGACCGCCCAGGACACTGCGTCGAGCAGGTCCTCGTGCATCTTGCCGGCCCATTCCTTGTCGGCGGCGTTGATGAAGCGTTTGCCGAAGCCGGTGGAGCCGCGGAAATTGACCTTGAGCTGGGCGTAGCCGCGGTTGGCCAGCCATTGGCTGGTGCCGCTGAAACCGTAGTGATCGCGCGCCCACGGGCCGCCATGCACGGTCAGCACCAGCGGCACTGGGCGCTCGGGGCGGCCGTCGCCGTCCGCGTCGCTGCCGGGCGGCAGGGTCAGGTAGCTGACCAGGGTCTTGCCGTCGCGCGAGCGCAGCTCCAGCGGATGCATCGGCGCCAGCGGCTTGCCGTCCAGGGCCGGGCGGGTGGAGAACAGGCGGGTGAGGCGGCCCGGTTCGCCGGCCGGGGCCGCCGGGCCGGATGCCTGCTTGCCGGGCTTGCCGGGCTTGTCGGGGCTGGGCTGGTCCGCGCCGGGCTGGTCCGCACCGCGCTCGTCCGCACTGGATGTGGCCTGGCCGGCGGCGGGTTGGCCCGGCGATCCCGCGCCGACGCGGTCATAGCGGTAGACCGCGGTCGGCTGCTCGGCGCTGCCGTGGGTGACGATCCAGGTGCGGTCGTCGAACGTGCGCGAGACCACGCTGAAATCGCCCGGGCCCAATTGTCGCTGCAGGCGCTCCAGGTCGGCGGCGATGCCGCGCTCCAGCGGCTGCCATTGCCGGCGCAGATAGGTCACTGCGACCGCCTGGACTCGGTCGCTGGCCGGATCGGCCAGCACCGCGCCGACGTCGGCGCGCGGGTCTTCCAGCAGCAGCGTCTTGCCGCCGTCGGCGTCGATGGCGTACAGCGCCGAGGTATCGCGGCCGCGCGAATCGGTGGCGTACAACAGGCGGCCGTCGTCGCTGTAGTCCAGCAACTCGCTGGTCTGGATGTCCTCGAAGGGGATGGTGTCGACCACTTTCCAGTCCTTGCCGTCGGGCACCAGGCGTTCTTCGCCGCCGTCGGGCAGCGCGCGGGTGGCCATGCGCAGGGTCAGGGCGCCGTCGGCGCGGTAGCTGCCCAGGCGCTGTTCGTTGCGGTGGACCAAGCGGCGCTCGCCGCTGGCCAGATCGACCCGGTACAGGTCGTGCCACTTGCCGTCGCGGTCGTTCATGCCGACCAGCACCGCGTCGGGATAGCGATGGGCGAGGCGGACCAGGCGCGCGCGGGTCTTGGGATAGGGGGTCAGGTCGCGGGCCCGCCCGGGCGCGGCCACATCGACCGCGTAGAGATGGAAGTTCTCGTCGCCGCCGTCGTCGCGCAGGTACAGCAAGGTGCCGCTGCGGTAGCTCCAGACATAGTCGTCGATGCCGCGGGCGCGGTCGTGGGTGACCGGGCGGGCCTGCCCGGGCTGGCCGGAGGGGGCGACCCAGACGTTCATCACGCCGTCCACCGGCGCCAGCCAGCTCAGGTAGCGGCCGTCGGGGCTGATCCGGGCGCCGGCGCGCTCGGGATTGCCGAACAGGGCGGTGCGCGGGATCAGCTCGGTCGTGGTGGCGGCCGCAGCCGCAGCCGCGGCGCCGGCGGTGGCGGCCAAGGGCAGGGCGGCGAGCAGGGCCAGGGCGAGCGGAGCGAGCAGCGGGGACGGGATGGGTGCGGACATGAGGACTCCATTGAAGCAGCGAGAATGAAGCAGCGAGAGCGAAGCAGCGAGAGCGAAGCAGCGAGAGCGAAGCAGCGAGAGCAGGGCGTGCCGGCGGGGCTCCTGGAGTATGAACAGGAGGCTCCACGCAGGCAGGTGCCGGTCGGGTCAGGCGCCGGGGCCGTCGCGCGGGGCGACGCGGTACGCGGGCAGGGATACGGCGCAGCCGCCCGGCGTTGCGGTGCCCGCCCGGGCGGCGCCGGCCGAGGTCCATCGCCGGACGCTCGTCAGCGTCCGCCGCGACGTCCCGCCGCCGCGCCCGGGCTGCGGCGCCCGGGCTGCGGCGCCCGCGCCGGCTCGCACCGCGCGGCGCGGGCCGCATTGCGACGCGCGCCTCCGATTGGCCTGCCCCGGCCCCGCGCGCCGTTGGCTGTTCAGACCAAGTGCTATCCTGCGGTCAGGGCCCTACAGGACGCAGGGCGCGGGGAGATCGGGATGAATCGCGACATGGCGGCGCCCAGCGCGGGCCGCGACATCGACAATTCGACTGCGACCGCGGCGCCGACGGACCAGGCGATGGCCGTGCTCACCCCGAGCGAGTTCGAACTGTTCGCCGAGATCGGCCGGCCGCGCCGGATCGAGGCCGGCCAAGTGCTGTTCCGCCGCGGCGAGCTGGGCACCACCATGTTCGTGATCGCGCGCGGCGCGATCGTGCTGGACTTCGGCGACGACCTGGTGACCAAGCGCCTGGGCGTGCGCGAGTTCTTCGGCGAGCTCGGCCTGCTGATCGGCGACCACGCCCGCAGCGCCGACGCCATCGCCGCCACCGACGGCCTGCTGGTGGAACTGCGCCACGAGGAGTTCCAGCGCCTGGTCGAGCGCGACCCCTCGCTGGTGTCGTATTTCCTGCGCCGGGCGATCATGCGCGTGGTGCTCAACGAGCAGAGCCTGATCCGCCGCCTGCGCCGCCGCAACCAGGACCTGGAATCGGCCCTGGACAGCCTCTACGCCACCACCCACCAACTCAGCCAGACCGAGGAGTTGATCCGCACCGACGACCTGACCGGCCTGTACAACCGCCGCGGCCTGACCCTGCACCTGCAGGACGCGCGCGCGGCCGGCATGGCCGAGACCATGGGCCTGGTGCTGGTGGATTGCGACCGCTTCAAGCAGGTCAACGACGATCACGGCCACCTGGCCGGGGACCGCGTGCTGCAGAGTCTGGCCAACATCCTGCGCTCGGTGGCCGGCCCGGAAGACATCGCCTGCCGCCTGGGCGGCGACGAGTTCTGCCTGCTGGTGGCCGCGCGTACCCGGCAGGACGTGATGCGCTTCGCCGAGTTCATCGTCCACACCGTGCACGGGCTGCTGCTGATCCCGCAGTCGCCGCCGACCATCTGTCCGGTCAGCGTCGGCGCCTGCCTGGTCAGCTCGCGCCATGAGTGGAACGACTGGTACGCCCACGCCGATGCCGCGCTCTACCAGGCCAAGCGCCTGGGCGGCAACCGCGTGCAATGGCAGGACGCCGAGCTGACCACGGTCTGATCGCGCCGACAAAGGATTGCCGCGATGAACGACGCCCATCGTCCGCTTGCCGAAGGTCCGCAGCTGCGCACCCTGCTGCTGACCGACCTGTGCGATTCGACCACCCTGGTCGAGCGCCTCGGCGATGGTCCGGCCGCCGAACTGTTCCGCGAACACGACCGCCTGGTGCTGGCCTTGCAGCAGCGCTGGCGCGGGCGCCTGATCGACCGCTCCGATGGCCTGCTGCTGCTGTTCGAGCGGCCCATCGACGGCCTCGGCTTCGCGCTGGACTACGTGCGCGGCCTGCGCGAGCTCGACGGGCCGCGCAAGCTCGGGCTCAGGGCGCGCGCCGGCCTGCACGTGGGCGAGGTGCTGACTTGGCGCAACAGCGACGAGGCGGTGCGGGTCGGGGCCAAGCCGGTGGAAGTCGAAGGCCTGGCCAAGCCCATGGCCGGCCGGCTGATGGCGACCGCGCGTCCGGGCCAGATCCTGCTGTCGGCGGTGGCCGAGCCGCTGGCCCATCGTGCCGCGCGGGAGCTGGGCGAGCGCGGCCAGCAACTGCTGTGGAAATCGCACGGCCGCTGGCGTTTCAAGGGCGTGCCCGAGGCGCAGGAGATCTACGAAGTCGGCGAGCCCGGCTTCGCCCCGCTGCGCGCGCCGCCCAACGGCCCCAAGGCCTGGCGCGACATCCCGTTGTGGCGGCGCCCGGCCGCGCTGGCTGCCGAGATCGCGGTGCTGGCTGCGGTCGGCGGCGCGGTGTGGGTGGCGACCCGGCCGCAACCGGCGCTGGCCTTCGCCCAGCGCGACTGGGTGGTGGTCGGCGACTTGCGCAACCTGACCGGCGAGAGCGTGCTCGACGATTCGCTCGAACAGGCCTTCCGCATCAGCCTGGAGCAGTCGCGCTACGTCAACGTGCTTTCCGACCTGAAGACCCGCGACACCCTGCAGCGCATGCACCGCGGCGCCGATACGGTGATCGATCGCGCCGTGGCCTCGGAGATCGCCCTGCGCGACGGCGCGCGCGCGGTGATCCTGCCGACCGTGGCCGAGGTCGGCGGGCGGGTGCGGGTCAGCGCCGAAGTGGTCGATCCGCACACCCAGACCACGGTCTACGCCGAATCGGCCGACGGCAGCGGCGCCGATTCGGCGCTGGGCTCGGTCGATCAGGTCACCGCCGCCCTGCGCGGCAAGCTCGGCGAGGCGATGAAGTCGATCGAGCGCGATTCCGAGCCCCTGCCCAAGGTCGCCACCGCCAACCTCGACGCGCTGCGCGCCTACGCTCTGGGCCAGAAGGCCTATGCCGGCCGCCAGTACCCCGAGGCGATGCAGTACTTCCGCCAGGCGGTGGAGATCGATCCCAAGTTCGCCCTGGCTTACCTGGGCGCGGTGCGGGTGCACGCCGGCGCGGTGGACAGCGGTTCCGGCCGCTCCTACCTGGATCGCGCCGTGGCCTTGCGCGGCAACCTGCCGCCGCGCGATGCGTTGTACCTGGACGGCTGGGTCGCCGAATACGGCCCGCATCCCTCCGGCGAAGCCGCGTCCAAGTGGAAGCTGCTGGCCACGTTGTATCCCGATTCCTACGCCGGCCACTACAACTACGCCTGGTCCTCGTTCCTGGTGAACGATTTCGACCAGGCGCTGCGCTTCGCCAGTGCCGCCGCGGTGCCGCAGAACGCCTTCCGCGGCAATGCCACCGAACTGGTGGCGCGGGTGCAACTGGCGCAGGAGAACTACCCCGCCGCGCTGCGGAGCTTCGCCCAGGCCGACAAGCTGGAAGGCTACGGCGCCAACCGCCGCCACGCCGCGGCGCTGGCCGCGGTGCGGCGCTTCGCCGAAGCCGAGGCGATCCTGGCCAAGCTGCCCACCGGCACCCTGCTCAAGGCCGATGTGACCAACGAGTTCGAGCGCATTTCGGTGCAGGTGGACCAGCAACGCTGGGAGCCGGCCCAGCGCGCCGCCGACGCCGCGGCCGAGGCCGCGCGCGCCAGCACGCCGCTGCTGGCGGCCGAGTTCGGCCTGATCCGCTTGACCGTGCAAGCCCTGGCCAAGCCCGGTTCGGTCGGCGACGAAGCCCTGGAGGCCAATCTGCGCGCCTCGCTGGCCGGGGCGCGCGATGCGGCCAACCGCGACCGCAATATCCAGCTGTTCCAAGCGCTGGCCGCGGTGTATCTGAGCCAGCGCCAAGGCCGCACCGCGCTGGCCGAGCGCTGGCTGCCGGAGCTGTCGGCCCTGGCCGCGGCCATGGACGATCCGATGGCGCGGCAGTTGCTGGAGGCGGTCAAGGCCGGCCAGTCGCGCTTGCTGGGCAAGCCGGAAGAGGCCATCGCCCGCTTGCAGCCGCTGTTGAACGGGCGCGAACTGTTCCAGGTGCGGGTGGCGCTGCGCGACGCCTTGGCCGCGGCCGGACAGGAGCGCCCGGCCCGGCGCGAATCCGAATGGATCGCCGCGCACCGCGGCCAGGCCTACATGGAACCGGCCGGGGACCTGGTGCTCCAAGCGCTGAACGTGGCCGACAGCAACCAGGCCGCGGCCCGGCTGAAGCGTTGAACCAACGCGAGGCGCGGCACGGCGCGCCCCGCGCGTGGCCCGCCGCCCGTGCCCCAGCGCGGTTTCGCGGGCCCTGGCCGGGGCTTACTTGCGGCTGAGGAAGTCCTGCACCATGCCCGCCTCGAAGGCGTGCGGATTGTTGTGGTTGCCGCCGGCGATCAGATAGCGCTGCAAGGCTTCGCGCGCGGCCAGGATTTCCTCCTTGGACGCGATCTCGCGAGTGGCCATGCAGGCATAGGCGACCGAAGCCTCGCCGCTGCCGTCGCCGTCGCTGACCGAGAGGCGGTCGGCGCCGGCGGTGTCGGCTGCCTGGGCGGCCTGCGCGGCTTCCACCGCCGGGCCGTGGCCCAGGCTGGCCAGCGCCGCGGCCGGGTCCTTCTGGAACAGGGCGCGGAAGGCGTCGTCGTTGCCGAGCAGTTCCAGCAGCCTGTCCGCGACGGCCGGGTCCAGCCCGGGATGGAATGAATTCGGCATGACGGTCTCCCCAATACGCGTATGAATGCCCGTTGCGGGCGTGACGAGCGTCGAATCTAGCCCTGGGAGGTTAACGCGGCAACCGCGCCGGACAGGTCAGTGGGGATTTCCGCCGCGCCGGCCGCCGCGCCGGGCCGCGCTATCCTGTGCGCCCCTCGGACCCGCGCGCCCGCGCCGATGTCCGGACCCCGCCTGCGCAGCGCCCTGGAGCGGCCGAATGCAGATCCGCCGTTGCGCCATCGTGGTGTTGGAACCGCGCGAAGACGTGGCCTTCGACCTGGGATCGCTGCTGTCCGGCGGCGCTGGCCTGCGTCGCAACCGGCGCTGGCTGGCCCTGGCCGCGCACCTGGAGGCGGAAGTCGAGCTCGATGCGGCCGAGCGCGAGGCGCTCGGGGCGCTGAGCCCGGACGCCTGGGTCGAGGCCGCCACCGCCGTCGCAGCCGGCCTCGGCGAGGATACGCTCGCACGCTTGCTCCGCGCCGGCCTGGTGCTGGCCGACGATCCGGCCGTCGAGCCCGGCCACCGCGGCAGCGACGACGCCGTGCGCGCCGCGCATTGGTGGCCGGCGGCGGCCATCGCCCATCGTTTCGGGCGCTGGCAGGGCCAGGACAGCGCCGCGGCGATGGAAGCCGGGCAAATGACCACCGCCGCCGACATCCGCCGCAAGCTCGGCCCGCCGCCTCCGGCGGTGGTCGAGCGCTGCCCGGCGCCGCAGCGCCTGGCCCTGCCGGCGCCGCCGCCGGGCGAGTTCGAGCGCCTGCTCGCGCGCCGCGCCACCTGCCGCAACTTCGATCGCGACCGCGCGCTGCCGCTGGAGACCTTCGCGCGGATGCTCGACCGCGTGTTCGCGGCGCAGGCACAGGTGCGGGTCGCCGAGGACGCGGTGTTCCTGAAGAAGCACACGCCCTCCGGCGGCGGCCTGCACGCCACCGAGGCCTATTTGCTGGTGCGTGCGGTCGAGGGGGTGGCGCCCGGCCTGTACCACTACCACCCCATCGAGCGTTCGCTCGAACCTTTGCCGGCGCCGCCGCTGCCGCTGCCGGAACTGGCGCTGCGCGCTGTGTCCGGGCAGCACTGGTTCGCCGATGCGCCGGTACTGGCGGTGCTGGCGGTGCGCTACCAGCGCAGCTTCTGGAAATACCGCCGCCATCCCAAGGCCTACCGCGCCTTGCTGCTGGATTGCGGCCATCTCTCGCAGACCCTCTACCTCAGCGCCACCGAGCTGGAGCTGGGCGCGTTCGTCACCAGCGCCATCAACGAAGTCGACATCGAGCGCGCCTTCGGCCTGGACCCGCTGCACGAGGGGCCGGTGGCGGTGTGCGGTTTCGGCTGGCGCAGCGAGCGCATGCGCACGGCCGAGTTCGACCCCGCGGGCGAGGTGTGGACCGCTGCTTCGCCGCCGTCGTAGGGCGCGCGCCTAGGCGGGGCGCGCGCTGGAAGGGCCGCGAGGCGGCGCAATGCGCGGCGCATGGCGCAGGATGCGCAACGCGCAACGCAGCGTGCCAATCGCCACCGGGCTGACGCCGCCGCGCCGATGGCATGCTGGCGTCCCCGCGACTGCAAAGCCGATGCCATGTGGCCCGACCGCCGTATCCAGGACTTGTTCGGCATCGAGTTGCCGATCGTGCAGGCACCGATGGCCGGCCCGAGCTGGGCCGAGATGGCGATCGGCGTCGGCCGAGCCGGCGGCCTGGGCTCGCTGCCCTGTGCATTGATCTCGCCGCAACAGGCGCGCGAACAGATCGCGCTGATCCGCGCCGACGCCACGGCGACCTCCGCCGGGCACCGCCCGCTCAACCTGAACTTCTTCTGCCACCGCGCCGCGCCTGAAGACGCCGCGCGCGAAGCCGGTTGGCGCGCGCGCTTGTCCGAGTATTACCGCGAATACGGCCTGGACCCGGCGATGCCGGTCGTCTCGTCCACGCGCGCACCGTTCGACGAGACGTGGTGCGCGTTGGTCGAAGAGGCCCGGCCGGAAGTGGTCAGCTTCCACTTCGGACTGCCTGCGCCGGATCTGCTCGAACGCGTGCGCGCCACCGGCGCGCGCATCCTGTCCTCGGCGACCACCGTGGCCGAAGCGCGCTGGCTGGAGGCGCGCGGCTGCGACGCGATCATCGCCCAGGGCGCCGAAGCCGGCGGCCATCGCGGTCTGTTCCTCGGCGCGGACAACGAGATCTCGACCCAGGTCGGCCTGTTCGCCTTGTTGCCACAGGTGGTCGATGCAGTGCGTGTGCCGGTGATCGCCGCAGGCGGCATCGCCGACGCGCGCGGCATCGTGGCCGCCTTCGCCCTGGGCGCCGCGGCAGTGCAGATCGGCACCGCCTACTTGTTCTGCCCGGAAGCGCGGATTTCGCCGCTGCACCGCGCCGCCTTGCAGGCCGCGCGCGACGATGGCACCGCGCTGACCAATGTGTTCACCGGCCGGCCCGCGCGCAGCATCGTCAACCGCCTGGTGCGCGAGGCCGGGCCGATTTCGCCGCTGGCCCCGGCCTTTCCCGCCGCCGGCGGCGCGCTCGCACCGCTGCGCGAAGCCGCCGAAGCGCGCGGCGAGGATGGATTCATGTCGCTGTGGTCCGGCCAGGCGGCGGCCTTGGGCCGGCCGATGTCGGCGCAGGAACTGACCCAGCGCCTCGCCGACGAAGCGTTGGCGCTGTGGGCCCAGCCGCGCGGCTGAGGCCGGCGCGGTTGCGGTTTCTGACCCAGTGCCGCAAGGGCGAACCGGAGACCGGAGACCGGAGGCGACGCTGTTGCGCCCGACTTGCGAGCGGCTTCCTGGGCGAACGTAGCGTGCGCTCGGGCGGAGACAACCCTGGCGCGGCAGCGCGGCAGTTTTCGGAGAGCGGGCCCGACGAGTCGATAGGCATCGCAGGCGCCTGCGCTGCGGCAAAGCCCGTGGGGCAAACGGGTGGGGCTGCCGCACTTCGTCGCGGCCACTTCCGTCCCCGGGGCCGGCGGCCTTGCCTGCCGGCGCGGCGCTGCGTCAGGCCGCATGCGCCGCGCCCGCGCGATCCTTGCGCCGATAGCCGATGGCCTCGCTCAAGTGCGCGGTGGCGATGGCCTCGCTGCCGGCGAGGTCGGCGATGGTGCGCGCGACCCGCAGGATGCGGTGCATCGAGCGTGCCGACAGGTGCAGGGCATCGACCGCGCGCTCGAGCAGGTCGTGATCGCGGTCGCCCAGGCGGCAACTGGCGGCGGTATCGGCCTGGCTCATGTGCGCGTTGACGACACCGCAGCGCGCCAGTTGACGCTCGCGCGCGGAGAGTACGCGTGCGCGGATGCGTTCGGAGCTCTCGCCCTCGGGTTGTCCGGGGCGCAGCGCGGAGGGCGGCAGGCGGGGCACCTCCAGGTGCAGGTCGATGCGGTCCAGCAGTGGGCCGGAGATGCGCGCGCGGTAGCGAGCGATGGCGTCGGCGGCGCAGCGGCAGCGGCCGTTGCTGTCGCCCGCCCAGCCGCAGGGGCAGGGATTCATCGCCGCGACCAATTGGAAGCGCGCCGGGTACTCGGCGCTGCGAGCGGCCCGCGACACCGTCACCACCCCCGATTCCATCGGCTCGCGCAGGACTTCCAGGGCGCGCCGCTCCCACTCAGGCAGCTCGTCCAGGAACAGCACGCCATGATGGGCGAGGGAGACTTCCCCGGGCCGCGGGTCGGCGCCCCCGCCGATGAGGGCGACGGCGCTGGCGGTATGGTGCGGCGCGCGGAACGGACGCTCGCGCCAGCACGCCGGATCGAAGCCGCGGCCGCGCGCGTCGTGGCCGATCGACGCCACCGCGGCGCTCTCCAGCGCTTCGGCCTCGCTGGCTTCGGGCAGCAGCCCCGGCAGGCGCGAGGCCAGCAGGGTCTTGCCGCAGCCGGGCGGGCCGACCAACAGCAGGTGATGGCCGCCGGCCGCGGCGATCTCCAGCGCGCGCCGCGCCTGCGCCTGGCCGCGCACGTCGCGCATGTCCGGGCCGGGCCGGCGCTGCAGCGGCACGGCCACAGCCTCGGGCAGGGTCTTGCGGCCGCACAGCATCGCGCAGACTTCCAGCAGGGTGCGGCCGGTACGGGCCTCGGCACGGCTGGCCAGGGCGGCCTCGGCGCCATTGCCGGCGGGCACGATCAGGCGCCGGCCGGCGTCGGCCGCAGCCAGGGCCGCCGGCAATACGCCATCGACCGCGCGCAGTTCGCCGGTCAGGCCGAGCTCGCCGAGGAATTCGCTGGCCTCCAGCGCTTCCAGCGGGATCTGCCCGCTGGCGCCGAGGATGCCCAGGGCGATGGCGAGATCGTAGCGGCCGCCGTCCTTGGGCAGGTCGGCGGGAGCGAGGTTGACGGTGATGCGGCGCTGGGGGAATTCCAGGCGCGCGCACTGGATCGCCGCGCGCACGCGATCCTTGGCCTCGCGCACCGCCGCTTCGGGCAGGCCGACGATGGACATGGCCGGCAGGCCGCCGGCGAGATGGACCTCGACCCGCACCGCGGGCGCGCGCACCCCCGAGCGGGCACGGCTGTGTACGAATGCGAGGTTCATGCGCCGGCGCCCGCCGTGGACGCGGGCCGGTGCGGCCGGCGAGTCAGGCGAGGGATGCGCTCCCGCGTGGCCGGGGCGGTCGACCGTGCGTGGATTCCGGCAGATGCGAGGCGCTGCGGCCAAGGCGCGAACGGCGCCGGTGCGGTGGCCGAGGAGGCATGTCCGCCGCGCGGCTCAGGACGCATGGCTGGACTTGGAGGAGGCGCTACAAGCATGGCGGGCGGTCCCGGTCGGGGCGATGGGCGATCCGCGCGCGGTCGAACCTGGCTTTGGCGCCGACCGCAGCGGCGATGCAGCCAGTCTCTTAGCTCTCGACGCACGAAGCCTTCGGCCTGGCCCGCACAAGCGGGTCGGAAAACTGCCCGACTATCGTCCCGAGGACGGGCGGCATCGTTCCGCACCGCGGCGGTCGCGACCGGAGCGTGTCCCGGAAGCGCGGCCATGCGAACCGACCGCGACCGCCACGACAGCTCCACGCATGCGCGAGCGCACGCAGTGGCCCGCGGCGCCCATCGCGCCTGCCGCGCCCGCGCCAAATCCGGGACGCAGGCACGCCGATGCCCGCGCCACCGGCGCGGGCAGGCTCACCACACGGGAATCAGCGCGGGGGGATCAGTGCTGGGCGGGCGCGGCAGCGTCGAGCTGGGCTTCCAGTTCGGCCACGGTGCGCTGCAACTCGTCGAGCTTGGCGCGGGTGCTCAGCAGCACCGCGCGCTGGACCTCGAACTCCTCGCGGGTCACCAGGTCCAGCTTGGACAGTCCGGTCTGCAGGACGGACTTGAAGTTCTGCTGCATTTCTTCGCGCCCCTCGCGCAGGCCCGGAGGGAGCAGCGAGCTGAGGCGGCGGGCGAGGTCGTCGATATGGTTCAGGTCGATCATGTGGGGAAAGCTCCTCCGGCGTTGGGGTCAGCTTGACCGCCGGACCGGGGCGACGCCGTCGGCTGGGGCCGTGGCGGGCTGTCGGAAACGTCCGATTGGGGGATGCGGTCACTACATCACGGCGCCGCCTGGGCCCGCAAGCGCCGGACACATCGTCCAACGCCCGCCGCGCAGGCGGTGTGAACGTTGGCGTCTCCGGGGCGTGTCCGGAGTGGGCGCTAACGCGCGAAACCGCACTCCTCCCCAGCAGCCAGATGGGCGCGCGGGCGCTTGTCATGGCCGGGACGATGGCAGGCCGAGCCGCCGCCGGCGTGGCTCGGCCGCGCCCCGGCTAGGTCGGCGCCGCGCGCCCGCGCTATCCTGCGCGCGATCGCAAGGAGACAGACGAATGAAGATGGTCATGGCGGTGATCAAGCCGTTCAAGCTCGACGACGTGCGCGAGGCGCTGGCCGAGGCCGGCGTGGCCGGGATCACCGCCACCGAGGTCAAGGGCTTCGGCCGCCAGAAAGGGCACACCGAGCTGTACCGGGGCGCCGAGTACGTGGTCGATTTCCTGCCCAAGATCAAGCTGGAGGTGGCGGTGACCGACGACCAGGTCGATACCGTGGTCGAGGCGATCATGAAGGCCGCCGGCACCGGCAAGATCGGCGACGGCAAGATCTTCG
>CBIFVU010000053.1:0-18810 GCA_966185905.1 uncultured Lysobacter sp. | reverse complement strand
GCACCCGACCGCCGGCCCTCCGCCCAGTCGCTCCCCCCTCAGTCCTCGCCCCCTGCGGCGCCGCCCGAGCCCGCGCAGCGCAGCGGCGACTTGCGCTGGAGCGAGGATCGCCAAGCGGTGGACTGGACGGCGCTGTCGGCGCTGTACCGGATCGCGCCGCTGGGCGAAAAGCGGCCCGAGGATCTGCGCACGGTGTTCGGCAACAGCCGCTATGTCGTATTCGTCTACGACGGTGCGCGCCTGGTGGGCGCCGGCCGTGCGCTGGCCGACGGCCTGGACTGCGCCTACCTGGCCGATATCGCCGTGCATCCGCACTACCAGGGCAGCGGACTGGGCCGGGCCGTGGTCGAACGCCTGGTGGCGCTGTGCGCCGGCCACCGCAAGATCCTGCTCTACGCCAACCTGGGCAAGGACGGCTTCTACCGCAAGCTCGGCTTCAAGCGCATGAACACCGCGATGGCCTTGTTCGCCGATCCGGCGCCGGTTCTGGCATCGGGCCTGATCGGGCCGGATTGAAGGGGGCCGGATTGAAGGGGCCTGGTTGATGGAGGCCTGATCGATGGGGGCCGGATCGAGGTCGGGGCGATCGGCCTGAGCCCGATCGGCACAGGACCGAGGAGCGATCCACGCGAGCCGGATCGACGTCGGCCGGATCGACGCACAGAGGCCCCTGGCCGGACCCAACATCGCAGCCGACCCCGCGCCGGCGAACGCAAGCGCAGGCGCAGACCGGCCACCGCCCGGGCGGCGCCGCGCTCAGCCCGGCAAGGCGCTGGCCTGGTATTGAGCGGCGAACTCGGCGCTGGGCGGGATCGGCGTGATGATGTCCAGCAGCACCCCGTTGGGATCGGCGGTGATGAAATGGCGCTGGCCGAAGGGCTCATCGCGCAGCTCCAGCAGCATCGGCAGGCCCGCCGCGCGCAAGCGCGCATGCACCGCGTCCACGTCCTCGACCTCGAAATTCAGCAACAGCCCGCTCGCGCGGCCGCGGCCGGCTTCGGGGACGGTGGCGTGGTCGCCGTCGAGCACGGCCAGGTTGACCGAGGCATCGTCCTGCATCTGCAGGTGCACGTACCAGTCGGCGGCAAACAGCGCCACGAAGCCGAAATGGGCCTGGTAGAACGCGGCCGTGCCGGCCACGTCGTCGGTCATGAGCACGGGGTAGTAGCTGGCGACTTTCATGGCGTCTTGTCCGTTGCGGGAGAGGTGACATACAGTCTGTATGTATCCACGTTAACATACAGGCTGCATGTATGCAAAGCTCCCCCGCTGCTTCGCCCCGCAGCAACCGCGAGCGCACCCAGGCCACCCGCCAGGCCCTGCTGGCCGCCGCCCGCGCCTTGTTCGTAGACAAGGGCTATGCCGAGACCTCCACCCCGGAGGTCTCGGCCGCCGCCGGCACCACCCGCGGCGCGCTCTACCACCACTTCATCGACAAGCGCGACCTGTTCCGCCACGTGCTCCAACACGAAGCCGAAGCGGTGCGCGCGGCCATCGACGCCGCCGCGCCCGCCCCGGCCGACCCGCTGCACGCACTGATCCAGGGCGCGCGCGCCTACCTGCGCGCGATGACCGCGCCCGGCCGCACCCGCCTGCTGCTGATCGACGGCCCCGCGGTACTCGGCCACGCCGAGGCCACCGCCATCGACGGCGCGCAGGCCGCCGCCGCGCTGCGCACCGGCCTGTCCGCGGTCCTCGGCGAGGAGACGATCGCCCTGGACGCGCTCGCACCGCTGCTCTCGGCCGCCTTCGACCGCGCCGCGCTGGAAATCGACGCCGGCGCCGACGCACAGGCCGTGGGCGAGGCGATGGAGTGGCTGTTGCGGCGCGCGGTGCGGCCGGATTGAGGCGACATCGCTGCGCCCGCCCCGTCGCGCGCGCCCGCGGCGGATGCGTTCAGTCGCTTTCCGCCACGGCCTCTTTCAGCAAGGCATCGTAAGTGTCCAGGCGAGTCTTCAGGCTGACCCCGCGCCAGCTCACCACGTAGACCAGGCACAGCGCTCCCAGCAGCAGGCCCCCGAGCAGGTTGACCCGGCCCAAGGCTTCCCAGTCGCCGAACCGCCAATCCTTGAGTTGCAGATACAGCGCCACCATCACCGGGATCAATCCCAGACGTTCCAACCCGCCGGTGACCAGCCCCATCCGGTAACCGATCGAGGACCGGCACAGTTCCACGAAACGCTGCCGCCGGCGCAGATCCGCCGCGGGGAATCGCTTCAACCAGCCCACCACGCGCTTGAAATAACGATAGTCCGCGTCCAGTTCGCCCGCATAGACGCGCTGGGCGTGGACAAACGACTTCCACTCCCGCCCCAGCATCAGCCACGCTGCCACGCCCAGGCCGATCACCTCGACCGCCAGGCCGATCCGCAACAAGCGCAGCCCGAGCGCATCGGGCATGAGCGCGCCGCTCAACATCCCGGCGCTGGCGCCGAGCAAGCCGATGCACAACGCCCAGCGTTCCACCGGGCCCGCCATATCGCGCTGTTTCTGCTGTCGAACATACTGGTCGATGCGTTCGTCCAGCGCCTGGAAACTGAGCTTGTGCGTCGTATCCATACCGCTCCCCTGTCCTCGCGCGCTCACGGCGGGATCATCCATCGCCCCGGCGCTTGCCGCTAGTCCGTCCCGGCCCGCTCCTGCAACCACGCCGCGAACGCCTGCGCGCCCTCGCTCTCGGGCTTGAGCGCCAACCGGGTCAGCCAGTAGCCGCCGGCGTCCAGGACCGTCTCGAAGGGCTGCACGAGGCGGCCTTCGGCCAGTTCGCGCGCGAACATGCACGGCGGCGCCAAGGCCACACCCAGGCCTTGCAGCGCGCACTGCACCATGGTCAGCGAGGAATCGAACATCGCACCGTTGATCGGCGCGGCCGGCGCCGCGCCGGCGGCCTGGAACCACAACCGCCAATCGTCGACGAAATACGAACGCAGCAAGGGGAAGCGGCTCAGTTCGCCGGGCTGGCGCAACTGCGCGGCGATCGCCGGGGTGCACAGCGGCGCCACCGGCGCGGCCATCAGGAACCGGCTGTGCATGCCGGGCCAATGGCCGCGGCCGTAGCGGATCGCGCAATCCAGGCCTTCGGCGGCCGGATCGACGCGGTTGTTGTGCGTGCTCAGGCGCACGTCCACGCCCGGATGCGCACGCGCGAATTCGGCCAGCCGCGGCGCCAGCCAACCGCTGGCGAAGGTGCCGACCGCGCCCACATGCACCACCTCGCGCGCCAAACCGGCGCCGACGCGGTCCAGCGCGCGCTCGATGCGGTCGAAGGCTTCCTGGATCGCCGGCAGCAGGCCCAGGCCTTCGTCGGTCAAGGCCAGCCCGCGCGGCAAGCGCCTGAACAGCTCGACCCCGAGCTGGTTCTCCAGCAGCCGCACTTGGTGGCTGACCGCGGCCTGGGTCACGTTGAGCTCTTCGGCCGCGCGGGTCAGGCTCTGCGCCCGCGCCGCGGCCTCGAAGGCCTTCAGTGCGCCCAGGTTGATGCGTGCGTGCGCCATCGCCGCTCCGGAAGTGGGTGGGGTCCATGCCGTGGGCCGTCGCTCGCGCCCAAACGCCATGCGTGGATTCAAAACGCACGGGGCGAAGCTGTCAACGCAGACCGGCGCGCGCTCAACACTCCGGTTCAAGCGCGTGAATCGGTGGCCAGCGGCGAATGCAGCGCCCCCTTCCGGGCCGACAGACGGGTATGCGGCGCCCTCTCAGGAGCGAGCAAGAGCCGGCGCGATCACTCCGCCGGCTTCTCGCACTTGCCGTCGCGGAACAAAGCCCATTCCTCGCACACCCGGCCGTCGGGCAAGGTGCACAGGCCGTACTGGCCGCCGTCCTTGTCGCTGCGGATCTCCAGGCTGCCGCCTTGCTTATGGCAATGCACCGACGCGGGGTTGGCCATGCCCACTGCGCTCGGTGCAACCGCGGCCTCGGCCGCCTCGGGCTTCTCGGCCGGTGCGCTGCAGGCCGCCAGGGCCAGGGCGGCGACGGTGGAACAGGCGGCGAGCAATCGGTTCATGGCCAGGGTCCGTGCGGAAGGTGGCGCACTATAGGCGCGGCCGGGCTGATGCGCGAGTGAAGGCGGCGCGCGCGACGGCGGATGCGCTGGGCGCCGATGCCTCCGCGGCGGCCCGCGCGCGGCGCTGGCACGGCGCCCGGGCCGGGCCCGGCGTGCATTGGATCGCAGGTCCTGCGATGCCGTCGCGGTATTGCTGTCTGCCGGGGATCGCGCCCGCTTCTGGAGACCGCCATGAGCACCTATTGCGTCAACCGCCGCGCCCGCGCCGACGGCGTGCACGAAGTGCATCGCACCGATTGCGCCTTCCTGCCGTTCAATCGCGACGGGCTGGGCTACCACGCGCGCGGCGAGGACGCGGTGGACGCGGCGAGGCTGCGCTATCGGCTGGCGGCGGCCTGTTACTGGTGTTGCCAACGCCGCCAGCGAACGCGTCCGCCCCGCACCGGGCTGCGCCCCGGCTCCGGCCGTGGAACCGCACCCGCGGCAGCGCCGCCCTTGCAGGCAGCCCCACCGCAACGCTCGCTCCTCGCCGAGCAAAGAGCCGAGCCTTCGCTGCGGCCTGCCTAGCGCCGGCCGCTGCCTCGGCGAACCTCCGCGCGCGTGCCGTCTGCGATGGACGGTGTGCACATTGGCTCCTGTCGGTGCGCGCGCATTGGCCCTCCCCCGTCGCCGCGGCGACGCCTAAGGTCGTGGCCACCCAACCGGAGGTCACTGCCATGCACGCACGTTCGCTCACTGGTTCCCTGTTCTCGTTGCTGCTGTGCCCGGTGGCCCTGGCCTGGGCCGGCGCCGCCGATGCGACGCCGCCGGCCGAGCTCGGCGCCGCGCCTGCGCACGGCCTGCACCGGCTGTGCGCGCGCCAGTTCGAGATCGCCCAGCGCACCGACATGGAATCCTTCCGCGACTACGACGCGGCCACCTTCCGCGCCGTCCACCACGACGATGCGGTGACCGTATTCGACAGCGGCACGGTGCGCATCGGCGTGGATGCGGTGATGCAGGCCCTGGCCAGCCACTTCGCCAATCGCGAAGCCAAGTGGAGTTGGACCGAGCGCTATCGCATCGTCGATGGCTGCCGCTCAGCCTTCATCCTCTACGAGACCGTCTACGAGATTCCGCGCCTGGGCTACCGGCAGCGCGCGCTCACCGGCGTGACCTACAGCCACGACGGCCGCAAGTGGCTGGCCATCGCCGATCAAGGCACCAAGTTGCCCTGAACTTGGTTGCCCTGAACTCGGCTGCCCTGAGCTTGCCTTCCCTGAGCCTGGCCGCACCGAGATCGACTGCATCGAGCCGGGCCGGCCGGGGCCTGCGCCGGCTTTGAACGCGGCCGCACGGCCCTGACAACGGAAGGATCCAGCCCCCGGCGCGAGGCCCGTCCGCGCCGGCCGCGCTTGGCGTAGACTGCGCCCTCCCCCGTATGCCAAGGACCCGCTCATGGCGCTGGCGCAAAAGGGTTCGCGGCCGATCGTCGTCGATGGCGTACACTATCGCTGGACGGTCCGCCGCAAGCCCACCTATACCCAAGGCCTGGCCGAAAGCGGCCTGGTCTTCGCCGTGCAGCGCCAGGACGCGCCCGAAGGCGCGGTGTTGCGGGTCGAAGCGCCCTCGCCGCGCCCGGACCATTGGCTGGGCCGGCGCGCTTCGGCGGCGATCGCGCCGCGGCACGTGGTCGCCGCGATCCGCCGCGCCCTCGCCGAAGGCTGGAATCCGCAATTCCCCGGCTCGGCCTTCCGCCTGCTCGCGCCGGCGGTCAGCGACCGCGACGAGGACGAGGACACCCGCATCGAGCGCACCACCGACCTGGCCCGGGTCAATGCGCTGGCCGAGCGCCATACCGATTTCGCCCTGCACGCCTTCGACGGCGACACTTTGGTCATGGTCGGCAGTTTCGACCTGGCCTATTACTACGATGTGGAGCTGCGCTTCCATGCGGTCGGCCGCATCGATTGCCCGGTGCGCTTCAGCCGCCCGCATTTCGTCGACGAGGGGCCGGTGCCCGGCGATGCCGGCCAGCGCCGCTACGCGATCCTGGCCGAGGATCGCCGCTACCTGCTGGTAGCCGAGAGCGTGGAGGTGGTGATCGGCAAGGTCTATCGCTATGACCGCGGCGCCGAGCTGCAAGCCGGCGAGCGCATCGACCCGGCGGTGAACGGCGCTCCTTCCAACGCCTGAGCGGCGGCGCCGCGGCGCATTGCAGTCTTCGCCTTGGGTCTGGCCCGGCTCGGGGCGGAGAGCGTAGGCCCGCGTTGCGCAGTGCCGTGAGTCCAGCGGTTCGCTCGTGCGGCCGAACCCGGACACCGCAGGCGGTCGATACCGTTCCCGCCCCGGGCACGGCCCGCGCCCCGCCCGCCCTGTGGCCGATGAGCCGGTCCTTCCTGGGCCGCCCCGCGCCCGGCCTTCATCCGCGCACCACGCCCTCGGCGCATCGCCCCATCGGCGCAGCGCGCCCTCGACCTGCGCCGACCTTCGCAGCCGCGCCGCACCCCTCGCCCATGTGCGCGACAGCCGCCGACTGGCACAAGCGCCCGCGCGAACATCGCCACACTCGCGCGCGTCCCAGTTCCCATTCGTGCTGAGGCCCAGTCGAGCGTGCGTTCGCCGCACCCCTGGCCGGACCCAGCCCGCGCCCGCGTTGTGCACGCCGGACACCGCGCACGGTGCGCGCGCTGCGCAGCGCGCTCGCAACGCTGCGACGGATCGCGCACTGCGCCGCGCCGGCTTCGCGTACTGCATCGCAATCGCGCGCGCTGCGCTGCGACGCGTGTGCGGCGAGCTTTCCACACTGCGACCAGGGCCCGTTCCGCCGCAGCGCAGCTGTGACGCGCCGCGTAGTCCGCGCGCGCGGCCTCGGCGTACACGAAACCTGCGAATCGCCGCATCCCGCCGCGATCGCCAATCGGAGTACGCCATGAAAGCCAGCAAGTCGATGCGACTGGGCGCCGCCGTGCTGACGGCAGCGTCGTGGACGGCCTTCCCTGCCACCGCGCAATGGGCGGAAATGGGCACGTTGGACGGAAATGTCTGCGCCGCCCGCGATGTCAACGACCGCGGCGACGCCATCGGCGTGTGCCGCGACATCCGCGGCGATTTCCTGCCCGTGTACTGGGCCAACCGCTTGCCGCCGGTGCCCTTGACACCGCTGGAACTCGACGGCCCTTGCCAGGCGGTGGCGCTGTCCAACGACGGCACGGTCGCCGGCAATTGCGAACAAGGCGCGGCCGGCCAGCGCCACCCGGTGCGCTGGAACGCCAACAGCCCGCGCGGCGAGCCGCAGAAGCTCGGCCTGGCCAATGTCCACATCAAGGCCGGCGCGACCTTGGTCAACAACGTCGGCGCGGTGGTCGGCTATGGCGTGACCAACAGCGGCGGCGCGCGCGCGGTGATCTGGCGCGCAGGCCAGACCACGCCGATCCCGCTGCCCGAACTCGGCCCGCTGCCGCCGCTGCTGCCGACCAGCGCCGGCTGCTACGCCACCGACGTCAGCGACGACCAGGAGCCGATGATCTCCGGCGTGTGCTCGCTGCGCGGCGGCGGCACCGTCGGCGTGCGCTGGTCGCCCACCGGCATCGGCTACCGCGTGGACGAACTGCCGCGCCTGCCGCAAGGCTCCAACTGCGAAACCTCCGCGGTCAACGGCCGCGGGCAGGTCGCCGGCACCTGCCAGAACCATCGCGGCACCCTGGTCGCAGTGCGTTGGAACGCCGACCTGTCCAGCTACACCTACCTCGAGCACGTACAGGTTGAAAGCAACGTGCAGCAATTGTGGGCGGCAAGCATGAACGAGCTGGGCGTCGTCGCCGGCCACTACGCCGACAACCGCGGCCTGCTGCGCTCGTTCGTGTGGACGCCCGGCGGCAATCCCGCCACCGAGCAGGGCCAGGACCTGGGCAGCCTGGGCGGGCACTGGACGCGCGCGCTGGCCATCGGCGACAACGGCGCGATCGTCGGCAATGCCCAGGACGGCAACGGCGCGACCCGCGGCTTCCGCTGGACCCTGGCCGGCATCGCCAACCTGGGCACTCTCAGCGGCGGCCTGGGCAGCACCGCCGAAGCGATCAGCGATGCCGGCGGATTCATCGTCGGCACCAGCCAGACCGCGCTCGGCGCGACTCACGCTGTCGGCCGCCCGGCGACCGCTCGCGCGGCCGCCATCGGCACCGGCGCGGCGGGGACGCAACGCAGCCTGGCCGGCAGCAGCGGCGGTGGCAGCACGCCCTACGTGGTGCGCGGCAACGACCTGCCGCCCTACCAGGCCCAGGCGCCCTACACCAAGAACGACCACGGCTGCAGCGGCCTGCGCTGCCTGTTCGATCTCTACGCCGCCCAGGGCGGCACGGCCGGCAACGGCTTCTGAGCCGCACCGACGCGCCGGCATCGTGGCATGCCGGCGCGTCCCCGCACCGGGCTCAGGGATTGAGGAACCAGCCGGCGCAGTAGCGCTGGCCGTTCTTGCTCAAGTAGAACCGGCTGCAATGGGTGTCGTAGCTGCTGCCGATGGCGGTGATCTGGAAGCCCGACAGGTAGACGCCGTTGAGGTGGTAGTGGCTGCCGTTGGACTTGAGCGACCAGTGTTCGTGCGGGCCGGTGGAATGGCCGCCGTTGCACAGCGCCTGGGCCTGGGTGTTGGCCGGATTGGCGATGCGGGTATTGGCCGCGACGCTGGCGCCGGTGCCGTACTGGATGTTCATCAAATGGTAGTAGGTGGTGGACCAGCCGCCGCTGTGCACGACCTCGGCGAAACAGGAGGAGTGGCGCTTGAACGAGCCGCCGGCCGAGGCCGCCACCCAGGTATTGCTCTGGTTGCTGCCCCAGCCGCCGCCCAGCGACATGTCCAGCGAGGACATCGGGTAGCTGCCCGAGCCGGTGTTGGTGTGCGCGCCGCCCACGTGCCAGCGCTGGCCGCGCGGATAAGGGAATTGCAGGAAGCCGTTCGCCGGGCCGGCCAGGGCACCGGCGTCCGGGCCGGCCTGCGGCGCGAACCGGGCCGAGGGCGGTTGCGCCTTGCGCGCCTGGTTGAACAAGCGGCCATAGACCTGCTGGAACTCGCCGTCGCCGCTGAGAGCGGCGCTGGCCGGGCTGTCGCCGGCGCGCAGGTACAGGGCTTGCAAAGGGTTGGAGCGCGCCAGCGGCACCGGCCCGGTCGCGGCCAGTTCCGGGTCTTGTTGCTCGTACAGCGCCTGGCGCAGCGCTTGCGCCACCTCGCGGGTCTGCTCGCCGAAACCTTGCGAGCGGGCCAGGCGGCCGAACGGCCGGCGCAAGGCATCGGCACTGGCGCGCTGGCGAGTGACCGCGCCGCTGCGTTGCTCCATCAACGCGATCAAGACCTTCGGGCTGATCCCGCTGTAGCCGGCCCAGTGCGAAATCGTCTCGCTGTGGCGCAGCAAGTGCGGTGCATGCCGCGCCAAGTAATGCTGGATGTCGAAGTCGAACATCTCGTCGTAGGAATACACCAGGTCTTCGCCCTGCAGGCCCGGGCCCTCGGGCGCGGCCGCGGCGGCCAGGCCGCAGACCGCCGCCAGGGCGCAGGCCAGCGCGCTGCGCGCCAGGATGGAACGCTTGTTCATGATTCGCTCCCGCTGTGATGGGGACGGCCGGCGTCCCCGCGCTGCCGCGGAGCCGCCCGGGCCTGCGCTGTGCGCCCGCCCCGCGCATCCGCCGCCCGTTGGATGCGATCGCCCCCGACTGTGAGCGTGGGCGCGGCGACTGTCGTGCGATCGCGGTCGTGCTCGTTCATGCGCGAATGAGAACGCAGCGGCAAATCGCGCAATCGAGACCGCCGATGGCCGCGCGGGTGCGCGCACTACGCGAGCGGCGTGGGCAAGTCGGCGCGCCGTACTCGCGCGCACGGCGCGCGTGCGCCGCCGCTGCGCCGCCTGGCCTGGACGGCGCCTACCGTGCGCCGCAACGGGACGATCGGTCGTGCGCATCGGTGCGCGCTGGCCGCCGCCGCGCGATCCACGCATACATCGGAGCGACCGGCGATCAGCGCCGGGCAGGCGCAGGCGGCGAAGGCGGCGGCGCGGCCGACGCGCCTTGCTCGGCCGTCGCCGGCACCGGCGTCGCGGGCTGGCCCGCGGAGCCAGGACCGGACAGCTCGGGGCGCACCGACGGCCCGGCCCCCTGAGCGGCCTGCTCCAGCCATTTCAACCGCTGCTCGATGGCCTGCTGCCTTTGCGCTTCCAGGCGCGGCCGCAACCCGTAGTGATAAACCGCCAAGGCCAACAAGGCCACGGCGACGGCAACATACCAACTGCCCGCCGGACTGCTCTGCGCCGTGCGCGACCCAGACCGGCCCGCATCGTGGGCTGCGGCCGCCGGCTCGGGCTGCTGCAGCGCGCGCGAGCGCGCTTCGGCCCGGTGCAGCAATTCCCACAGCGCCATCGCGCCCATTCGCTCGACCCCGCTGGCCTGCGCCTGCGCTTGCGCCTCCGGGTCGAAGCCAGCCAGCGCCGCCACCGTCACGCTTGCGCCGCGCACGCCCTCGCGCGCGGCCACGGCCATCAGAATGTGCTCGCGCGTGGCCGGCCCTTCGTGCTCGTCGATGAAGCACACCAGGCGGTCCTCGCCGAGCTTGCCGCTGCCGTCGCTGCGCCACACGTCCGCACCGTAAGGCCAGGCACGGTCGCGTTCGAGCTGTTCGACGTGCTCGCCCTGGGCGCGGTAGTGCGCGGCCAGCAAGGCCAGCCATTCGGCCCGGTCCAGGGTCGGCTCGTCGGCACGGGCGCGGCCGATCAGGCGAAACTCGTCCATGTCATATCCCCGTCGCGGCGCAGCGCCGCCGGCGGCCACCATAGCGCGCTCACCGCCTCAGCGTATCGCCGCCACCGCTGCAACCATCATCGGGCCAGCGGTATCCCTTGCCTGGCCCCGACCACGCCGAGCCGACCATGCCGACCTCGCTCTTCCCGCCACCGCTCCCCCCGCCACTGCTCCGTACGCGGCGGTCCTTCGCTGCCGTCCTGGGTGCCGGCCTGGCTTTGCTGGCCGCGTTGCCGGCATCGCCGGCCCAGGCCAGCGCGCCTGCGCCGGCCTGCCGCGATACCGCCGACTACGCCCCGGCCCGCGCCATCATCGAGGACCTGGGCCGGATCCAGGCCCCCAACGGCGTGCAGGAGGCCTATGCCGCGCAGATCGGCGGCATCCAGCAATGGATCAGCGTGCGCGGCCAGGACCGCGACAATCCGATCCTGCTGTTCGCCCATGGCGGCCCGGCCTCGCCGCTGATCCCGACCCAGTGGCAGTTCCAACGCCCGATCGAGGAATACTTCACCGTCGTCCACTGGGACCAGCGCGGCGCCGGCCGTACCTACACCCTGCAAGACCCGGCCGGCTACGCCGACACCCTGCACATCCCGCGCTATGTGGACGATGCCATCGAAGTGGCCGAGTTCGTGCGCAAGCGTTACGGCAAGCGCAAGCTGGTGTTGGCCGGGCATAGCTGGGGCACCCTCGTGGCCTTGCAGGCTGCGCTCAAGCGCCCGGACCTGTTCCACGCCTACGTCGGCATCGGCCAGGTGCTGGACGTGCGCGAGAACGAGCGCCTGAGCTTCGAGCATGGGCTGCGCCAGGCGCGCGCGCACGACAACCGCCAGGCGCTGCGCGAGTTGCAAGCCATCGCCCCCTATCCCGGGGATCGCCCGATCACCCGCGAGCGCATCGTCGCCGCGCGCAAATGGGCCCAGCACTACGGCGGCCTGAGCGCGTATCGCGACGGCTCGGCCTATTTCTTCCGCGCCCCTTTGCTCTCGCCCGACTATCCCCACGACTGCGACCGCGCTGCGGTGGATGCCGGCAACCTGTTCAGCCTGGAGCGTCTGCTGCCCGAGTTCCTGGCCACCGACCTCAGCCGCGTGCGCCGCTTCCCGATCCCAGTGGTGATGTTCATGGGCCGTCACGACTACACCACGCCATCGCAACCCACCGCCGCCTGGCTGGCGCGGTTGCGCGCGCCATTCAAGCAAGGCGTGTGGTTCGAGCATTCCGCGCACATGGTGCCGTGGGAAGAACCGGGCAAGACGCTGTCGAGCCTGGTGCAGATCGTGCGGCCGCTGGCGCGGGAGTGAGGTCTGCGGCCGGTCCGCATCGCCCGGCGCTTGCACGCTGCGCAGGGGTTGGGGAATCCTTGCCGCTTCGCCGCGGCCAGGCCGCCGCCCCGTTTCCCAGGACCCTGCCGCAGGACGCGCCTCGCCCGGCCGCCGCGGCCCACAAGGAGCTCGCCATGGCGCACGCCCGCCGCAATTCCCGTCCCCTCACCGTCCTGGCCCTGGCGGCCGGGCTGTTGTCGGCCGCGCCGACGCTGGCGCTGGCGCAGTCGGAAGGGCCGCCGCATGTGCGCGCCTCCTATCTGCGCTGCGTGGAAGACGGCCAGGGCATCATCGAAAAGGCCGCCTGCCTCAACCCCGAGCGCAGCTACCAGGACCAGCGCCTGAACCAGGCCTACAAGAAGCTGAGCGCGCGGCTCGGGCCGGAGCGCCGCGCGGCGCTGGTCGCGGCCCAGCGCGCCTGGCTGGACTTCCACGCCAAGGAAAGTGCGCTGGAGGAAGCGGTGCTCGGCTCGGAGCAGGTCAGCAACATGCAACTGGGCGAGAACGAGATTTTCCGCCTGGCCGAGCGCGCCAACCGCCTGGAGCAGTACCTGGAAGCAGTGTACGAGTGACCCCGCAGCGCAGGCGGGCCCGCGTTGGCGGCACCGCCTTCGCTGCCAGACGGCGCCGGGCCGGCCCGGGCGCCACCGCCTCGGCGAAGGCCGGCGCGGGCGCCGGCATCGCGCCGGCGCTGCGCGGCCCGTTCAAGGCAGCGCGTCGCGCTCGCGGCAGCTGAGCCGGGCGTAGTCGCCTTTGGGCCAATCCAACGGCAAGCCAGTCCAGGACAGTTCCTCTTTCGCGTCGAAAGGCAGGCTCACCCGGCAGCCATTGTCCTGGGCGAAACGCTGCAGCGCGCCGGCATCGCCGTGCAAGCGCAGCACCGCGCCGACGCCGTGGTTGACGCAGCACCCCACGTACTGGGTCATGTATTCCTCTTCGACCAGCAGCAACTCATGGCCCAACAGGTGCGCCGGGCGCTTGAGCAGGCGATAGTCGGTGTAGTCCGCGCGCACCGTCGGCTTGAGCTCCAGGTAGCCGGCCTGGATATAGGCCTGGATCGCCGGGCCGGAGGGCGCGGCACGATCCTGGCGGGCGCGGTCCAGGCGCAGGGCCTGCAACAGGCCTTGCTCCAGGCGGGCGTCCAGCGTGTTCTCCGAATGGGCGGCCTGGGCCTGGGGCGCGCCGGCCGTCCGGGCCCCGGGCTGGGCGGCGGCCGCAGGCGCGCTGCACACGACGGCCGCCAGGGCCAGAGCGATGACGATTTTCAAGCGGACTCCTGTCGGCGCAAGGGGTGGGCATTGTAAGCGCGGCGACGGTGCGGCGGACTGCGTCGCGGGCTGCATCGCCCATAAGTGCAATGGCGCAGGCGCCGGGCCGGCACCAGGATGGCCGGGCTTGGCCGCTGTCGGCCATCGCGGGCCGGCCGGCCCGCGGGCCGCCGCCGGCATCGCTGGAACCCTGGACGGCAGGTTCGTCCCGCCCGCGGTTCCTCCGCACTGTCGTCCAACCGGCTCCGGGGAGGCGCCCATGCCCGCTCGCACGTGGTTCGCTCGCGCTTGTTTCGTCCCATCGTCCCTCCGCACGGGTTCCCTGCGCACGCACGCCGCGCAGCGGCTCCCGCAACGCACATCCCTGCCCGGCCCTGCACGCCGACGCCTCGCCGCGGGCTGGGGCGCAGCGCTGCTGGCCCTCGCCTGCCTGGCCGGACGGCCCGCGCCCGCGCTTGCGCTGGATTGCGGCAGCGACAACGGATTCACCTGCCAGGGCGCGGCCAGCCAGTACGCCGGCGGGTTCGCCCCCGGAGTAGGCGACGGCGGCTTCGGCGGCGGCGCCTGTACCGCCACCCGCACCCCGGTGGTGTTCATCGCCGGCAACGGCGACAGTGCCATCAGCTTCGACATGCCGCCCTCGCCGGTCGCCGGCTACGCCACCCCGGCCCATTCGGTCTACGACGAGCTCAAGGCGCGCGGCTACAACGATTGCGAACTCTTCGGCGTCACCTACCTGGACGCCGACGAGCGCGCCGCGCCGCAGTACAACTATCATTCGCCGGCCAAGTACGCGGTGCTGAAGACCTTCATCGACAAGGTCAAGGCCTACACCGGGCGCAGCCAGGTGGACATCGTCGCCCACTCGCTGGGCAGCTCGATGGCGATGGCCATGCTGCGCTACTACGGCCAACAGGCCAGCGTGCGCCGCTTCGTCAACATCAGCGGCGGCCTGCGCGGCCTGCGCACTTGCCTGGCCACCGGCTACCAGTCGCCGTATGCGCCGACCTGCAATGCCGAGGCCTACGTCTTCCCCTACGACCACTTCACCTTCGGCCTGTACCCCAGCAGCGGCGTGCCCTACTACGGCTACAACCGCTGGACCGGCAGCGGCAGCGACAGCCTGCGGGCGATGCCGGCGCTGTACAGCGGCATCGCCTTCTACACCATCACCGCCGGGCAGTACGACCAGGTGCACTGCTTCACGGTCAGCCAGGCCGCCGGTTGCGGCAGCGGCGCGCTGTTCGCCGCCTCGGCCGCGGTCAAGGCCCAGGTCGATATCGGCGCCGGCAGCAGCGCCTACAGTTTCGACTGGGACTGGGGCGATGGCAGCCCCTACAACGCCGGCGGCGGCGACACCAGCGGCGGGGTCGGCCATTTCCGCGCCAAGAGCAATGCCGGCCGCATCGTCTACAACATGCTGGCGACCACCTGCAGCAGCGGCTGCGCCAACGGCTACGCGGGAGTCAACGGCCCGGCGGTCAACCGATAGGCCGCAGCGCGGCGCCGCCCACGCCGCCGAGCGATCCAGGCGGGGCGAGGCCGAAGCCGCATGCGAGTGCGGGCGCGCGCAGGCGGGTTCGTGCAAGACGCACCGCACGCGCGCGGCCCCACGGCGGACCCAGGCGGGCCGCTACCGTGCGCTGACCCGAATGCGGCTCAACCGCGCGCAGCGCCGCCGCATTCGCCCTCGGGCATCAGCGCGCGCAGTTCGCAGTCCACATCGCATTCCTCGCCGTGCACGTCCAGGAAGCGCCGGGTGTGGGCGATGGCCGCGGCCATGTCCGGCGCCTCCAGCAAGGCGTAGCCACCGACCACTTCCTTGCTCTCGGCGAAGGGGCCATCGAGCGTGCTGACCCGGCCGCGGCGCAAGCGCAGGCGCACGCCTTCGCTGCTCGGGGCCAGCCCCGCGGTCTGCACCAAGACACCCTCGCGGGTCATCTGTTCCATCAGTTCGCCCATTTCGGCGAGCATGCGCTCGCTCGGTGCGGGGCAAGTGGTTTCGTCGATCCAGACCAGGGAAAGAAAGCGCACGTTGGGTCTCCTCCAGGGGAACACGGGGCGATAGGGGGCGGCGGACGGCGGACGACCCGGGGGCCGGGAACGCGCCGTTCGGAAGGTCGACGAACCGCAGCGGCCGGAATCGACAAGGCCTCCGCCGATTGCCGAGCGCCGTTCGGCCCTCCTTTGCCCCCACGTTCTGGTCACGGGCGCTCGCTGCGGCCCCCGGCAACGCCCCAAGGATGAGCGCGGCGAACACCGCAGAGCGCCTCCGGGCGCTTTCAGCCCAACACCGCCCGCTCCTCGTCGGTGGCGCCGGCGAGCAAAGGCGAGGCCAGGCTGATGCGGAACTGGGGTGGCCGGCCGTCCTGGCCGGAGCTGTTTTCCACGATGTCCAGCCCGGCCCAGAACAGCGCCAGATTGCGGTCGCGCGTCCACAAGGCGGCGGAGTGCCCAGGGAACAAGGCCTGCACGCGCAGCAGCAATTCCAGCGCGCGCAGATCGCACAAGGCGTTGTAAGCCTCGTCCGGGCCATAGTGCGCGCTGGGCTTGAGCAGGCCCTGGGCCGGGTTGGGGCCGCGCGCGGCGGTCAACGCTGCCCACACCGCCAGCACCGGCAGGCTCAGGCGCGCCACGCCGTGCCGTTCGGCTTGCGCCAGCACCCGCTCCAGCACGGCGGCGCGGCGCGCCTTGCCCGGACGCGCCATCAGCTCCGGCGCCACCGCCTGCAGAAAAGCCGATTTGCGCTGGAATCCATCGGTCCCCTCGCCCAGCAGGCCGAACGCGCCGCGCAAGCCGCCCCCCATGTCCGGGACGATGCGCACCCGCGGCAGGGCGCGCGCCAGCTTGTCGGCCGCCTCCTGCCATTGCGCTATCACCTCCGGCCCGGTCGGGCGGCGCCTGCGGTCGCCTTCCATCGCGTACAGCAGCGGATTGACGCAGACGCGCCAGTCCATCAGGAAGTCGAGGAAATCCAGACGAGGGCCGCGCCTCTTGCGCTGGCCGTTCTCGAAGCGCGCGTAGACCTCGGCGACGAAGCTGCGGTCGGCCAAGACCACGTGCCCCGCGCCGATCGCCCACGGGCCCGGCAACCAGCCGCCCGGCACCAACGCATAGGTATCGGTGGAAAACGGCGAATCCAGCTCGAACCGAGCCACCACCGACTCATCGTGCAAGCGCTGGCCGTGCGCATCGACCATCCGCACATCCTCCAGGCACACGCGCAGCGGCCCGTCGGCCTGGTGATCGCGCAAACGCGCGTAGTCCATGGGCGCCATGTGCCAGCCCAGCAAGCGGTAGCGCGCGCCGCTGCCCTCCTCGCGGATATCCAGCCAGGGCTCGCCGGCGGGGCCGCTGAGCGGGGTCACGCTGATGCGGTCCAGGATCCACGGGGCAGAGGCGGTGTCCATTCGGGTTCCAACGCAGCGCGGCCATGCAGGCCTGTCCTGATGGGGAAGGTAGGCGCGCATGCGTGCGCTGTCCATGCACGGTTTGTGTGACTGCAATTGCAGATCGCGACATCGCTGCGTCGGCGCTGTCCCTCGCCCGGCCGCCGCGGCGTTGTCAGCTACGACGTCGCACCGCCCGCTGCCGTCGCGCCCTGGCCTGTGCCGCGCGCGGCGCGCGCAGGACGACGCCGGCCTGGCAGGGGCAGGCCGTTCCCGCGTTGCCGCCGCGCTCGCATCGCCGCGCGGCCGGCGCCGCGGGAGGCGCGCGCCCCGGCCCCCATCGCCTCGCATCCACACCGGGAGAACGCAGGATGCCCTACACACGCCGAGACTTCCTGACCACCGCCGCCAGCGCCATCGGCGGCAGCCTGCTGCCGCTGGGCTCGGCGTTGGCCGCCGACGCGCCCGCCCCGGCCCGCCCGGCCCGCTGGCGCCGCTTCGATGTGGCCACCGACCAGGGCCAGAAGATGCTCGCCAGCTACGCGCGCGGCATCCAGGCCATGCTCAAGCTGCCGCCGGAGCATCCGCACAACTGGTTCCGCCATGCCTTCATCCATTTCATGGACTGCCCGCACGGCAACTGGTGGTTCTACGCCTGGCACCGCGGCTACATCGGCTACTTCGAACAGGCCATCCGCAAGCTCAGCGGCGATCCCGACTTCGCCCTGCCCTACTGGGACTGGACCCGCCAACCGGAAATCCCGCTGGCCATGTTCGACGGCGTGCTCACTCCCACCGACAGCGCCTACGCGCCCTACACCGGCAACCTGCAGAAGTTCACCCGTTTCGTGCAGCCATCCTTGGCGCGCTACTGGAGCAGCCTCGACCCAGCCCAGCGCCAGCAGTTGGCCACCCGCGGCTACAAGACCTTCGAGGACGCCTGGTACGACGTCACCGGCTTCAGCCTGGCGCAGAAAACCGGCCTGTCGGGCAACCAAGCCTTCGCCATCACCTGCGGCGCGCGCTATCTCTCGCGCGATAACCGTCATCTCGATGCCAAGACCCGCTACGACGTGTCCGCCGTCGTGGTCCGCCACGGCCTGACCCCGACCGCCTACTACGACCCCGACATCACCCGCAGCTTCACCAGCTCGCGCACCGCCAGCCATTTGATGCAGCCCGACGGCGCCACCCAGTTCTCGATCCTGGAGGGCTTCCCGCACAACAAGGTGCACAACTACATCGGCGGCGTAGGCCCGATCGACCCGGGCCCCTACGGCAACATGACCAACTTCCTCTCGCCGGTGGACCCGATCTTCTTCCTCCACCACGCCAACATGGACCGGCTATGGGACGTGTGGACGCGCAAGCAGATCGAACGCGGCCTGCCCATCCTGCCCACCGGCCCGGCGCTGACCGCGTTCACCAGCGAGCCGTTCCTGTTCTATGTCGACGGCGACGGGCGCCCGGTCGGGCCGAGCACCGCCGGCCGTTATCTGTCCACCGCCGCATTCGACTACGACTACGGCCCGGGCGGTTTCGACGGCGCGCCGATCCCGTGGCCGGTGCCGCCCGCGGCCGGGGTCGGCCCGGCCAGCCAGGCGCCGTTGCAAGGAAGCATCGACAACGGCACGGCCAGCGTGGCGGTGCCGGCGGAACTGGCGCGCCGCCACCTCGCCGGCCAGCTCGCCGTGCCGCTGACCGCCGAGATCACCCTCGACCGCCCGCACGGCCTGGCAGTGGCGCGCGAGTTCGATGTGCTGGTCAACGCGCCCGACGACCTGCAGCGGGTCGAAGCCGACAGCCCTTACTACGCCGGCACCCTGGCCTTCTTCGGCCCGACCATGCCGAACATGGCGATGTCGCACAGCGCCAGCTTCGCGGTGCCGCTGCCGCCGACGCTGCGCGCGCTGTCCCAGGCCGAAGCCGGCACGGTGCCGCTGCGCATCCGCCTGGTTCCCTCCGGCCCGCACCCGGCCGAGCCGGTACCGGTGCGCGCCCTGCGCATCGGCCACGGCGGCTGAAGCGCGCGGCCTCTCCGTCCGCCGCGCAACGGCGGGCGG
>CBIFVU010000052.1:0-18832 GCA_966185905.1 uncultured Lysobacter sp. | reverse complement strand
CCGATGGTGCGCGACAACACCTCGCCGCACCACACCAACTTCACCGTCAGCATCGAGGCGGCCGAGGGCGTGACCACCGGCATCTCCGCCTACGATCGCGCCCATACCGTGCGCACCGCGGTGCGGCCGGACGCCAAGCCCGCCGACCTGGCCCAGCCCGGCCACATCTTCCCGCTGATGTCCCAGCCCGGCGGCGTACTCAGCCGCGCCGGCCATACCGAGGCGGCCAGCGACCTGGCGATGCTGGCCGGGCTGGAACCGGCCGGCGTGCTGGTGGAGGTGCTCAACCCCGACGGCAGCATGGCGCGCCGTCCGGAGTTGGAAGCCTTCGCCGCCGAGCACGGCCTCAAGATCGGCTCGATCGAAGACCTGATCCGCTATCGCCTGGCCACCGAGCACACGGTCGAGCGCGTGGACGAGCGCGAGATCCAGACCGAGCACGGCCCGTTCCAGTTGCTGAGCTATCGCGACCGGCTGACCCGCGCGGTGCATTTCGCCCTGCTGCGCGGCCAGCCCGACGCGGCCGAGCCGACCCTGGTGCGCGTGCATGTGCACAACCCGCTGGCCGATGCGCTGCACTGGCGCCGGCCCGACTTCGGTCCGGCGGTCGGCGATGTGCTGGCGGCGATCGCGCGCGAAGGCCGCGGCGCGCTGGTGTTGTTGGCCGACCACGCCGATCCGGATGCGCTGCTGGCGCGGGTGAGGGAGACGCCGCGCGCGCACGAGGCGCCCAGCGACGACGCCCTGTCCGCCGAGGACGCGCCGGCCGAGGCCGCGCCGCCGCGGAACCGCGGCCATGCCCTGGCCGAATGGCGGCGCAATGGCGCCGGCGGCCAGATCCTGGCCGACCTGGGCCTGGGCCGGCTGCGGGTGCTCGGCACACCGCGCCGGCAGATCGGCCTGGCCGGGTTCGGCCTGGAAGTGGTCGAGTACGTCGATCCCGCCGCGCTGGGCTGAGTCCCGGCGGCCGCGGCGGCCCTCGCCGCGGCCGCCGCCTCCCCGGGCGGCGCCCCTGGCCGCCCCCAGCGGCTAAACTATCCCCCTTCACTTCGGCCGATCCCCCGCCATGCCCCATTACGAAGGCGACCTGCGCAGCCCCGAGGGCGCGCGCTACGCCATCATCGCCAGCCGCTGGAACCCGCGCATCACCGACACCCTGGTGGCCGGCGCGCGCCGGACTTTCGCCGCACACGGCGTCGCCGAGGACGCCATCGACGTGATCCGCGTGCCCGGCGCCTGGGAGTTGCCGGTGCTCGCCCGCCGCCTGGCCGTCGCCGGCCGCCATGCCGCGGTGGTCGCGCTGGGCTGCGTGGTCCGCGGCGACACCCGCCACTACGAACAAGTCGCCGACGGCTGCTCCGATGGCCTGATGCAAGTCAGCCTGGACTACGGCCTGCCGATCGCCAACGGCGTGCTGGCGGTGGAGCTGCATGAGGACGCGCTGGCCCGGGCCGGCGGCAGCCATGGCAACAAGGGCGAAGAAGCGGCGCAGGCCGCGCTGGAAATGAGTCATCTGCTGGGAAAACTGCCATGAACCGCCGTCGTCAGGATGGAATCGACCCGGTCGCGCGCTCGCGCGCCCGCCGCCGCGCCTTGCAGGCCGTCTACGCTTGGCAGATGGCCGGCGCCAAGGCGCCGGAGGTGATCGCACAGTTCGCCCACGAGCAAGCCCACGAGGTGGCCGACCTGGCCTATTTCGAGGACCTGGTGCGCGGCGTGGACGCCCATTGCGCCGAGCTCGACCAGGCCCTGGCGCCGTTCCTGGACCGCGAGATCGAGCAGGTCGATCCGATCGAGCGCGCCGCCCTGCGCATCGCCGCCTACGAGTTGCTCAAGCGCCCCGACGTGCCCTACCGCGTGGTCATCAACGAGGCCATCGAGACGGTCAAGCGCTTCGGCGCCGAGCACGGGCACACCTATGTCAACGGCGTGCTCGATCATGCCGCGGCGCAGTGGCGCGCGGTCGAAGTCGAAGCCGCCGCCCGGACCAAACGCTGAAGGCCCGCAGCGAACCTGGAGGAGCGAGCGGCGCGCGCCCGCGTCCGTTTTCTCTCTGGCTCCTCGCTCCTCCGCGCTCGCTCCTCGCCTCTCCCTCCCGCCCATGGCCGAGTTCGACCTGATCGCCCTGATCGCCGCGCGCGCGGCTTCGGCGCGCGCCGACGTGGTCCTGGGCATCGGCGACGACGCCGCCTTGTTGCAGCCGCCGCCGGGGCGGCAGTGGGTGGTGGCGACCGACACGCTCAACGCGGGCGTGCATTTCCCCGCCGATGCGGCGGCCGGCGACATCGGCTGGAAATCGCTGGCGGTGAATCTTTCCGACTTGGCCGCGATGGGCGCCGAACCGGCCTGGTGCACCTTGTCCCTGTCCCTGCCCGCGCAGGGCGATGGCGCAGCGCGCTCGGCCTTCGTGCAAGGTTTTCTCGATGGCTTCCTCGCCCTGGCTTCGGCCCACGGCGTGGCCTTGGTCGGCGGCGACACCACGCGCGGGCCGTTGTCGGTGTGCGTGACTGCGATGGGCCTGGTCGAGCCGGGCCAGGCGCTGCGCCGCGACGCCGCGCTCGAGGGCGACGACATCTGGATCACCGGCACCCTCGGCGATGCCGCCGCGGCGCTGGCGTTGGCCGGCATCGCGCCGTATCGCGACAGCCCTGTGCGCGAAATCGTCGAGGGCCCGGCCACCGCCGCACAGGCCAGCGAGCGCCTGCGCGAGCGCTTGCGCCGGCCCGCTCCGCGGGTGGCGGCCGGACGCGCGCTGCGCGGCCTGGCGCGTGCCGGCATCGATGTCTCCGACGGCCTGCTGGCCGACCTGGGCCATGTCTGCGCGGCGTCCGGCGTGGGCGCCTGCGTGCGCGCCGCTGCCTTGCCGGCGTCGCCGGCCCTGGCCGCGGCCTGCGGCCAGGACGAGCGCCGCGTGCTGCAACTGGCCGGCGGCGACGATTACGAATTGTGTTTCACCGCCGCGCCGGAGCGGCGCGCGGGCCGCGCCCCAGCCCTGGCCGCGGCGGCCCCCCCGGCGCCGCTTTAAGGGCGCCGCGGGGGCCAGCCGGGCGTGCGCGTGCGTCTGGCCGACGGCAGCGCATGGACGCCGCCGCGGCGGGGCTACCAGCACTTCGGTTGAGCCGCGGCGCACCGCCCCGCGCCGGCGTTCAGCGGTCGCGGCGCTCCCCTCCAGTCCACCGGCACCGGACGGACCGCCGGCTGTCCTCCCGCACAAGCGGGGGATCAGCGCTTTCAGCGTATTGCCCCAACGGGAAGTGGGAGCCGTCGGTGCAGGAGCGCCGGGACCCGCCTTGACGGGCGCGGTGGAGCTTGCGGCCGTTGCTCCCGAGGGACGGTCGCAGCGGCAGACGCGGCCGCATCGCCCGAGGCAGCCGCACCGGCGCGCGGCGCAGCGAGGTTCAGATGGCTTTCATCCCGCCGATGCCAGCCTGAACGCCACCTGCCATCGCCGACCCGCATGCACCACGCCGCGTCGATTCCTGCCCGCATTCGACGCCAACGCGCGAGTAGCGCTTCGCCTTGGCTGGTCCTGGTCGCTGCGGTCCTGGCGGCGAGCGGCTGCGGGCCGATGCGCAAGCTCGCCGGCATCGACACGATCTACCTGACCGAAGCCGAGGTGTCGGCGATGCAGGTCGATCTGGGACCGGCGCAGACCATTTGCCCTCGCCAGCCGGTGCAGGTGCGCGCCACGGTCGTCGCGCGCCTTCCCGGACAGGCGGCGCCGGCGCAGTACCGGACCTGGAGCGGCGGCACTGGCACGCGCCGCAACGGCATGCTGGATTTCCGCAACTTCGCGTTCGCAAGCGAACAGGGCCGGTTCGACGAGCGAGGCTGGTTCCTGCCCGATCCGGACGTGCTGGCCACGGTGGAGCGCGGCTTCGCGATCCGCGCCCAGTTGCTGCATCCGCGTACACCGTTCGCGCAGACCCTGCATTGGGACGCCGACTACGATTGCATCGTCAGCGTGGGCGCGCCGGGCGGCCCGGGCGCGGGCGGCGCCGATGGCCAGGCCGGCTACGACGGCCGCGAAGGCCGCGACGACGTGCGCGGCCATCGCGGTGGCGACGGTGCCCAAGGCGGCGACGGCGCGCCCGGTGAGCCCGGCTTCCACGGGCCGCAGTTGCGCATGTACGCGACCTATGTCGCCAGCGCGCGGCATCCGCGCCTGATCGCGGTGCAGGTGGAGGGCGATGTGCAGGACTTCGTGCTGGCGCCGCCCGAGCGCGTGCTGACCCTGCTCGCTGCCGGCGGCGCTGGCGGCCCGGGCGGTGCCGGCGGCCGCGGCGGCAATGGAGGCAATGGCGGCAATGGCCGCGGCGATGCGGAGCGACCCGGACGCGGTGGCGAGGGCGGCGACGGCGGCGATGGTGGCGCGGGCGGGCCGGGCGGCCACGGCGGCGACGGCGGCCGCATCGAACTGGTCTTCGACCGGCGCTTCCCGGAGTTGCAGCAATGGCTGCGCCTGGAAGTCGGCGGCGGCGCGCCCGGCCGCGGCGGCTCGGCCGGCTTCGCCGGCGAGGAGGGCGCCGGCGGCAGTGGCAGTGGCGGCGGTGGAGGTTCCGGCCGCGACGGGCGGTACGGAGTGTCCGGCCCGGACGGGCTGCCAGGGCGCCCGGGCTGGGCGCAGGCGCGGCCGGGCGAGGTCGCCGAGCATTTCCGCGATCTGCCCGGCCTGCGGTTGCTCTGACGCGCGCGGGCCCGGTGGTAAGCAGGCGCTGCGGCCCGGCGGCGGGGGCTGCAGCGCCGTCGGCCTGACTGCGCGCCTCACTCCTCCGGCAGCAACTTGCCCGGGTTGAGGATGCCGTCCGGATCGAAGGCGCGCTTGATCTGGCGCATCAGCGCCAGGGTCGGCGCGCCCACCGCCTGCGGCATGAACTCGCGCTTGGCCAGGCCGATGCCGTGCTCGCCCGACAACGTGCCGCCCAGCGCCAGGGCCAATGCGAACACCCGGCCCATCGCGGCCTGCGCACGCTCGCTCTGGGCCGCATCGGCGGGGTCGTAGAGCAAGTTGACGTGCAAGTTGCCGTTGCCGGCGTGGCCGAAACAGACGATCGGCAGGGCGTACTCGCGCGCCAGCGCCTGCACGCCATCGACCAGGCCGGGAATGCGCGAGACCGGCACCACCACGTCTTCGTTGATCTTGCCCGGCGCCAGCGTGCGCAGCGACGGCGACAGCGCCTTGCGCGCAGCCCACAGCCGCTCGCGCGCGGCGGCGTCGGCGGCGTCTTCCAGCGCCACCAGGCCTTCGCCGGCGGCAGCGCGCTTGAGCGCATCGATGGCGTGGGGCAGGGTGTGGAGGTCGCCGTCGGCCTCGATCATCAGCAACGCGCCGGCATCGCCGGGCAGGTCGGCGCCGCCGACATCGCGGGCCAGCGCTACGCACTGCGCGTCCATGAATTCCAGCATCGACGGGGTGACCGGCTGCGCCATCAAGCGCGCCACCGCCTGCGCTGCGGCGGAGACATCGCGGTACAGCGCGCGCAGCGCGGCGCGCGCCGGCGCGACCGGGGTCAGGCGCAGGCTGGCCTGCACGATCAGGCCCAGGGTGCCTTCGCTGCCCACCAGCAGTCGGTGCAGGTCGTAGCCGGTGGAGCCCTTGGTGGTGGCGGTGCCGCAGACGATGGCCTCGCCGGTGCCGGTGATGGCGGTCAGCGCCAGCACGTTGTCGCGGCTGGCGCCGTACTTCACCGCGCGCGGGCCGCCGGCGTTGCAGGCCAGGTTGCCGCCGATGCTGCTGAAGGCGGCGCTGGTCGGGTCCGGCGGCCAGAACAGGCCGTGCGGCGCCAGCGCCGATTGCAGTTCGCCGTTGAGCACGCCCGGCTCGACCACCGCGCAGCGGTCGCCGGGACGGATGTCGAGGATGCGGTTCATGCGCTCGAAGGACACCACCACGCCGCCGGCGACCGGCACCGACGCGCCGGTGGTGTTGGTGCCGCGGCCGCGCGCGATCACCGGCACGCGATGGCGGCGGCAGGCGCGCACCAGCGCCTGCACCTGGGCCGCGTCGGTGGGCAGGGCGACCGCGTCGGGCAGCGATTGGCGGCGCGAGTTGTCGTAGGCATAGGCCAGGCGCTCGCCCGGATCGGTCAGCCAGCCCGCGCCGAACAGCGCGGCCAGCTCGTGCTGCAAGGCCGAGGGCAGGGCGTTCATCGCGCCCGCACCGTGGCGCCGGTGCGCGAGCGGCGCCGCAACAGCGCACCGACGGCGCCCAAGGCCAGCGCCGGCAGCACGATCCAGCGCGCTTCCGACCACAGCACCTGCACCCCGCGCGCGCTGAAGAAGCCGGCGCCGATGGGCGAGACCTGCACCGGGCGCCAAGGCGCGAACACGCGCGCGTCCGACCAGGGCCACCACAGCGCCACGCCCAGGCCGCCGTTGGTCAGCGCGTCCAGCAGCGGATGCGAAGCGGCGCAGACGAACAGCCAGGCGGCCGCGGTCGCGCGCCCGGCGCGCAGCCAGGGCGCGGCCAGCGCGCCGAGCGCGGCCAGTGCGGCGGCGAAGGCGAAGGAATGGCTGGCGCCGCGATGGCCGAAGTCGTCGGCATAGGCGATGCCGAGCTTGAACGCGGCCACGTCCGCGTCCGGCAGCATCGCCGCCAGCGCGCCGGCGGCCAGCAGGCGCGGCCCGATCCGGCGCGCGCCCAGCGCCCAGCCCAGAGCCAACGGCACCACTGCGTGGGTCATGATCGTCGGCATCGCGGCTCAGGCCTCGTCGGCGCGGAAGGCATCGCGCAGCCACCGCAATTGCGGCCGGCCGGCGTCGCCCTGCGCCTGGATCACGTCGAAGCGGCACGGCCGCTGCGCATGCGCGGGGTGGGCGAGCAGGAAGGCTTGCGCGGCCAGCACCAGCTTGCGCCGCTTGCGCGCGTCCACCGAGGCCGCGCCGCCGCCGAAG
The DNA here is from genome assembly GCA_966185905.1 of uncultured Lysobacter sp. Lineage (GTDB taxonomy): Bacteria > Pseudomonadota > Gammaproteobacteria > Xanthomonadales > Xanthomonadaceae > Lysobacter. The sequence goes on along the minus strand of CBIFVU010000052.1, from coordinate 11,938 downwards.
CGGTCGTCGCGCCGATAGCGCACTTCGATGAAGACCAAGACCTCGCCGTCGAGCATCACCAGGTCGAGTTCGCCGACGCGGTAGCCGGCGTTGGCGGCGACTTCGCGCAGGCCGGCGGCGAGCAAGCGCTCGCGCGCAGCGGCCTCGACCGCGGCGCCGAGACCGCGCCGGTCCGGCGCGGCCGATGCACGGGCCTCAGCGTTGCGCGGCATCCGAGAGCGGCACCGGCACGCCGCTGCTGAAGGTCGACCAGGCCGGGGTGCGCAGCACGTTGCCGGCGCCGTCGATGCGCAGCACGCCGGTGGCGCCGGCGACGTAGGCGTCCGGGCGCGAGGCCAGGCGTTCGAGGTAGGCGGTCAGTTGCCAGGCGTCGTACCCGAAGGCGAACAGGCGCGCAGCCGGACCGCGCGCGGTCGGCAGGGTCTGGCCGGCGCCCACCGCCGGCGGCAGGCCGCGGATGCCGCCGCTGGTCCAGGACTCCGACGGGAAGGCCACGCCGTCGAGCACGCGGTCCTGCTCCGGCTTGCCGGTGCCCGAGAGCACCTGCGAGGTCGCCACGCGCGGCTTGTCGGTCAGCCCGACGATGGCCAGCTTGGGCACCAGGTTGCGCGCCGCGCCGCCCTTGACCGCCAGGAACACCGCATCCACGCCGCCTTCCTTGGCCACGAACGGGGTCAGGTCGGCGGTGCCCTCGCCGATGGTGTCGGTGACCTGGGCGCCGCGCGCGGCCAGGCGCTCCTTGAGCGCGGCGATGGCGCGCCGCTGGCTGTCTTCGCCGCCGCTGATGGCCAGCACGCGCTTGGCCTTGCGCTCGGCCAGGTAATCGGCCGCGGCGCTGCCTTCGTCTTCCGGAGTCAGCGAGAAGCTGACGTTGCCGTTGGGCGGGGCGACATTGCCGCGGTTGAGCGCCAGCACCGGCACCGGCAGGCTGCCCTTGCCGAACAGGGCGCTGACCTCGTCGCGGCCGAGCGGGCCCAGCACGAAGTCGTTGCCCTCGGCGGCGGCCTTGTCGTAGGCGCCCAAGGTCCCGCCAGCGGTGCCGGCGGTGTCGTAGAAGCGGATTTCCGGGCGCCGCCTGCTTTCGCCGTAATAGCCGGCCAGCAGGCCGTCGCGCACCGGCGCGGCCGCGGTGGCCAGCGAGCCCGACAGCGGCAGCAGCACCGCCAGCTTGACCGGCGGGCGGTAGCCGTCGGCCTCGGCCGGCGGACGCTGGCCGGACTGGAAGTTCCAGTCCGAGCCGCGGTCGAACGGGCGCGGCAGCGGCAGGCCGCGCTTCATCAGCGCGCGGCCGAGGAAGTTGTAGAGCGGATCGCCCGGCACCGAGGCGGCCGCCTCGCGGCTGAGCGTGGCATCGTCGAGCTGGGCGATCAGGCGCTCGATCTGCTGCTCGTTCTCGCTGCGCTCGGCGCCGGCCAGATCGGCGTGGTTGCGCGCCAAGTGGCTGGCCTGGGCGACGATGGGGTTGGACACGCTGGCCGCCGGGGCGGTGCGGGTCTCCATGGTGACGCAGCCGGCCAGCAAGCCGGTCGCGGCCAGAACGCCGAACATCCCTGTAAAGGCCAACCGCGCGAGGGCGGGCCGGTTCTGCTGTCGAATCATCGGCTTGCATTCGCCGCGCAGCGGCGTTCCTGTGGGACCGGTTAGGATTCTACCCCGGCCCCCAACGGGCCGGGACCCTCCGCGGCCGGTTCGCTGAACGCCCGGCTGAACCTGCGCCGGGGCCCGCGGTCGGACCCTGGACGAGCCGGCACGCAGGCTCCGCCCCGGCCGCCCGCCGGCCTTTCCTCCCGGCCCCTTCGTCGGCCCCTCCTTATCCTCAGTCAGGCTCATGCAGACCCCCGGTACTCTCCACGTCGTCGCCACCCCGATCGGCAACCTCGGCGATCTCTCGCCGCGCGCTTTGGACACCCTGCGCACGGTCGCGGCGATCTGCGCCGAGGACACCCGCCACACGCGCCAGTTGCTGGCCCACTTCGGCCTGGAGCGGCCGCTGCTGGCCCTGCATCAGCACAACGAGGAACAGCAGGCCGCACAGTTGGTGGCGCGGCTGCAGGCCGGCGATTCGCTGGCGCTGGTGTCCGACGCGGGCACGCCGCTGGTCAGCGATCCCGGCTACCGGCTGGTGCGCGCGGCGCGCGCGGCGGGGCTGAAGGTCTCGCCGGTGCCCGGCGCCTGCGCCGCCATCGCCGCCTTGAGCGTGGCCGGGCTGGCCTCGGACCGGTTCGCCTTCGAGGGCTTCCTGCCGGCCAAGTCGGCGGCGCGGCGCGAACGGCTGGCGCGGCTGGCGGCCGAGCCGCGCACCTTGTTGTTCTACGAGTCGGCCCACCGCATCGAAGAAACCCTCGGCGACATGGCCGCCGCCTTCGGCGGCCAGCGCAGCGCGGTGCTGGCGCGCGAGCTGACCAAGCTGTTCGAGACCGTGCTCGACGGCCCGCTGGAAGCGCTGGCCGCGCAGGTCGGCGCCGACCCCAACCAGCGCAAGGGCGAGTTCGTGCTGATCGTCGAAGGCGCCGGCGAAGACGCCGATGCGCGGGTGGTGGAAGGCAAGCGCATCTATGCCCGCCTGGCCGAGCACCTGCCGCCCTCCACCGCGGCCAAGCTCGCCGCCGAACTGAGCGGCGCGCCGCGCAAGGCCTTGTACGGCAGTGAGTGATCATCGAGCGCTGCAACGCGAACTGGAAAAGCGATGGATAGAGTTCGCTTGGAAGTACCTGCCGGGGGCTTTGCCCAAAGGGGTTCTTGACCAGCCTTTGCCTCCGTCGCCCGACGCCGTGATCACCTCGTCGTCGAAGACAATCGGCGTAGAAGTTTCTCAGTTGGTTCCTTTTTCCCACGGCCGGTTTAGCAATTTAGAGATCGAGGCGGCTCAGAGACGTGTGTTGAAGCAGGCCCAAGAGCTTTACGAGGGACGATTTGGGAAAGGACTATTTGTAAATCTTTCCTTCAGGCCAGGGCCGCTGCCATCCAGCAGGTCGGCAAGTCACGTAATTGCTGAACTGGTCGAGAAGTTCAGGCCGCTGCCCGATGCCTTCTTTTCCGCATTGCCGGGCCGGCGAGGCACGCGTGAGTTGCTTCCAGACTGGTTGACTGGATTGAGCATCTTTCATGAGTTTGCCCATGCACCAGCACATTGGGTGGGCGGTAGCGTCTGGAGTACTGCCAATCTGCAGCGTGAACAAGTGGAGCAACGTATCGCCCAGAAGGCATCCAAAGTTCAAGGCTATCGAACGCATACGGAAGAGGTTTGGTTGCTTCTGGTGTGTGACCAAGCGTCGGTCTCGGCAGATGTCGCCATCCCTCATGAGGCTGCGGAATGGCGGTTCCAGCATCCATTCGATCGGGTTGTCCTCATGTCGATGCAGGAGTTTTTCACTTACTAAGTCGAGCTTGTGCGACAATCTCACCGCGGAGTCGGCCAGGCAGTCGCGTCATCGGGGTCCGCCCCGGTGCCGAGGAAAGTCCGGGCTCCACAGGGCACGGTGCCAGGTAACGCCTGGGCGGCGCGAGCCGACGGAAAGTGCAACAGAGAGCAGACCGCCGAACGGCTTCTTCGGAAGCGCGTGGCAAGGGTGAAACGGTGCGGTAAGAGCGCACCGCGAGTCCGGCAACGGACCGGCACGGCAAACCCCACCGGGAGCAAAACCAAATAGGGAGGCTATGGCGCGGCCCGCGTTGCCTCCGGGTAGGTTGCTTGAGCGTAGCGGCGACGCTGCGCCTAGAGGAATGACTGTCCACGACAGAACCCGGCTTATCGGCTGGCTCCGCACCTCCCGGGCGATCGCCCGGGACTTCTTCCAACGCCGTCGGCCAGCGCCGGTCCGCAGCAAGGCGGGCGCGGCCCTGGCCGGGCGGCGTCCGGTCTCTGGTCTCCGGTCTTTGGTCCGGCCGGCTGACAGGCTGGCTGGGGCGTCCGGGCGGCCTGGGACAGGGGCGGCGCCTGGGTGTCGAGCGGCCCAGCCGGCCCCATCGAAGCCTGGGGTCGGCCGGCTGCGCGGAGCGGTCCGGCCCGCTCCTCCGTACCGGAGCGCAGGGTAGGCAAGCGTGCTGCCCGAGCCTCTGGTCTGGATCACCCGCTCGTGGCCCCGTCCCTGGCCAGTCCTTTCTGGGCGCGCGCAGCGCCGCCCCCCGCAAAGGCCGGACACTGCACGTTGACCGATAGATCGGCGCGATCACCTGCGCCGTTTCGATCTTTTGCGCGCCATTGGGCGAATTGCTGCGGGGCAACATGAATTTGCTAAATGTGACCCAGTTCGCCTTCGGGTCACTTTGTGACGTTCAGAGTCTCAAAAATTGAGACGAAACAAAGGTTAGTGGATAAGTCTTGAATAAGACTCTGAAGTTCCGCGCAAGCCATTGATGCGCCTAGCGAAATTTGGCCCGGAAAGTTGTTGACAACCCTGTGGGCCCTGCTAATGTGGGCATCCGAGGGAAAACCTGGGATTTAGTGGGTTTTCGAGGCCAGCCACCCGGAGGGGTGGACGAACGAGGCGACCCGTCCGGAAGAGACGGGAGCCGCAAAGGTGCGCAATGTTCCAAGGCGAAACCGCCATCACGATGGACGACAAGGGCCGGCTGGCGGTGCCCACCGCCTACCGTGAGCTCGTCGCGCGTGAATGCGACAACCGCCTGGTCATCACCTACAACCCGTTCGAGTCCGGCTCCCTCTACCTCTATCCGCTGTCGGTCTGGGAGCGCGTGCGCGACCAGGTCAACAAGCTGCCCAAGGCCAAGGCCGTCAACCGGACCATGCAGCTCAAGCTGGTCGGCGCGGCGGCCTTCGTCGAACTCGACGGCAACGGCCGCATCACCGTGCCGCCCAGCCACCGCGCCGCGGTCGGCATCGAGAAGAAGGCCGTGCTGCTGGGCATGGGCGAGAAATTCGAACTCTGGAGCGAGCAAGCGCACCACGCACAGATCCGTCAGACCATCTCTGACGAGGATCTGAGCGAGGAGCTGCTCGACCTGCAGCTATGACGGACGGTGGCATGGAACGCACGCATGCGCGGTCCGGCCACCTTCCCGTGATGTACCGGCAGGTGCTGGAAGGCCTGCGGGTGCTCGGGAACGGTGCCTACCTGGACGGCACGTTCGGGCGCGGCGGGCATGCCCGCGGCGTGCTGGCGCAATTGCAGGCGGGAGGACGGCTGCTGGTGATGGACAAGGACCCCGAGGCGATCGCCGTGGCCGAACGCGAGTTCGGCGGCGACGCGCGCGTGTCCATTTTCCGCGGCAGCTTCGCCGAACTGGCGCAGTGGCCGGCCACCGAGGCCGGCCTGGACGGGGTGCTGTTCGACCTGGGCGTGTCCTCGCCGCAACTGGACGTGGCCGAGCGCGGCTTCAGCTTCGGCAAGGACGGCCCGCTGGACATGCGCATGGACCCCGACAGCGGGCAGAGCGCGGCGCAGTGGCTGGCGCAGGCCGGCGAGAAGGAGATCGCCGACGTGCTGTGGACCTACGGCGAGGAACGCCAGAGCCGCCGCATCGCCCGCGCCATCCTCGCCCGCCGCGGCGAACGCCCGCTGGCGCGCACCGCCGAACTGGCCGAGCTGATCGCCTCGGTGCTGCCGCGCGGCGACCAGAAGATCCACCCGGCGACCCGCAGCTTCCAGGCCATCCGCATCTTCATCAACCGCGAACTGGCCGATCTGGAACTGGGCCTGGACGCCGCCCTGGCGCGGCTCAAGCCCGGCGGCCGCCTGGCGGTGATCAGCTTCCACTCGCTGGAAGACCGCATCGTCAAGCAATTCATCCTGCGCCACGCCAAGGCCCCGCCGGCCAACCGCCGGATGCCGGTGGAAATCGCCTTCACCCCGAGCCTGCGCGCCATCGACGGCGCGCAGAAGGCCGACGCCGAGGAAACCGCGGCCAACCCGCGCGCGCGCAGCGCTGTGCTGCGGGTGGCCGAGAAGCTGGGATTCGGGATTCGGGATTCGGGATTGGAAAAAGCCGATTCGCCGCTTTCTCCAATCCCCGATCCCCAATCCCCGATCCCGGCCTCCGCAGGAGGCCGGGCATGATCCGCCTGCTGGTCGTGCTGCTGATCGTGGCCAACGTGGTCTCGGCCCTGCTGGTGGTGTTCGCGCGCCACGAGCACCGGCAGTTGTTCGTGCAACTCAACAAGCTCCAGCGCGAGCGCGATGAGCTCAACATCGAGTTCGGGCGCCTGCAGCTGGAACAGGCGACCTGGGCGGAGAGCAACCGCATCGACCAGGTCGCGCGCGAGCGCATCGGGATGAAGTTCCCCGAGGGCGCCGAAACCGTGGTGATCCGGCCATGAGCGCGCGCAAGGGCCCCCGTTCCGGCCGCAGCGGTCCGCTGGACCGCGTGCTCGGCGAGCGCGCCCAGCGCGGCGGCTTCCAGCGCCTGGCCGAGCGCCTGGGCGAGGGTTGGCAGCGCATGCGCGCCGACCAGCGCGGCAACAAGCCGCGCGCGCGCGCGGCCCAGTTCAATCTGCGCAACCGCCTGCTGCTGGTGGGCGGGGCGCTGGCGCTGTGCGCCACCGCGCTGGTCGTGCGCGCGCTGGACCTGCAGGTGTTCAGCAACGACTTCTACCGCCAGCAGGGCGATGCGCGCTCGCTGCGCGAGATCCCGATCCCGACCTCGCGCGGCATGATCACCGACCGCAACGGCGAGCCGCTGGCGGTGTCCACGCCGGTGGAATCGATCTGGGGCAACCCCAAGGAACTGGCCAAGTATCCCGACCGCCTGCCGCAGCTGGCGCGCGCGCTGGGGGTTTCGCCCGAGGAGCTGACCCGCAAGCTGGCCCAGCGCGCCGGCAAGGAATTCATGTACCTCAAGCGCCGGATCAATCCGGACGAGGCGCGCAAGATCCTGGCCCTGGGCGTGCCGGGGGTGTTCTCCCAGCGTGAGTTCCGCCGCTTCTACCCGCAGGGCGAGGCGATGGCCCACGTGCTGGGCTTCACCAACATCGACGACCGCGGCCAGGAGGGCCTGGAGCTGGCCTTCGACCACGAACTGCGCGGCAAGCCCGGGGTCAAGCGGGTGATCCGCGACGGCGCCGGCAACATCGTGGAGAACGTGGACCTGGTGCGTTCGGCCGAGCCGGGCAAGGACATCACCCTGACCCTGGACCGCCGCATCCAGTACCTGACCTTCCGCGAGCTGCGCCGGGCGTTGATCGAGACCGGCGCCAGCAGCGCTTCGGCGGTAGTGCTGGATATCGAGACCGGCGAGGTGCTGGCGATGGCCAACCTGCCGACCTACAACCCCAACCTGCCGGGCGCGGGCAACCGCGACACTCACCGCAACCGCGCCGTCACCGACGTGGTCGAGCCCGGCTCGACCATGAAGCCGATCACCGTGGCCGCCGCACTCAACGCCGGCACGGTCAAGCCGACCACCCTGGTCAACACCTCGCCGGGCTGGATGCCCAACGGTCGCTACCGCATCACCGACACCCACAACAACGGTGTGCTGACCGTCACCGGCGTGATCACCAAGAGCTCCAACATCGGTGCGGCCAAGCTGGCGCTGCCGCTGCCCAACGACTACTACTACAAGTTCATCCAGAGCTTCGGCTACGGCAGCAAGCCCGGCAGCGGCTTCCCCGGCGAGTCCTCGGGCCTGCTGATGCCGCCGCAGCGCTGGAGCGGCACCACCAAGGCCACCATGTCCTATGGCTACGGCCTGTCGGCCACGCCGCTGCAGATCGCCATGGCCTACGCGGCCATGGCCAACGGCGGCCGGCTGATCGCGCCGACCTTCGTCAAGGGCCAGCGCAACGAAGCCCGCCAGGTGCTCGAACCGCAGGTGGCCGGCGAGATCATGCGCATGATGCAGACCGTGACCGAGCCGGGCGGCACCGCCAAGCAGGCGGCGATCCTGGGCTACCACGTCGCCGGCAAGACCGGCACCACGCGCAAGTTCAGCCCCACCGGCGGCTATTCCAGGAAGTACGTGTCCACCTTCGCCGGCGTGGTGCCGGTGGAGAAGCCGCGCTTCTCGATGGTGGTGGTGGTCAGCGAACCCGATCCGACCAAGAAGGGCTACTACGGCGGCTCGGTGTCCGGCCCGGTGTTCCGCAACGTCATGGATGGCGCGCTGCGCTTGATGGACGTGGCCCCGGACGACATCGAGACTTGGCTGGCGGTGCAGGCCGCGGCCGAGGCCAAGCGGCTCAAGCAGAACGGCGGCAAGCCGACCGGCCCGGTGCTGCCAGCCGCGGCCAACGCCGCCGCGCCGCCGCCGCCGATCGCTGCCGGCTCGCTGCCGCAGGCGGGTGCGCGATGAGCCGCGCCATGCCCTTGGCCGAACTGCTGCCCGACGTCGCCGGCATCCCCGGCGATCTGCGCATCACGGGTCTGGTGATGGACAGCCGCGCGGTGCGTCCGGGCGATGCCTTCGTGGCCATCGCCGGCTTCGGCGCGCACGGTCTGAAGTTCGTCGAGCAGGCGCGTGCGGCCGGAGTCGCAGCGATCCTGTTCGAGCCGCCGGCGCCGCAGGACCTGCCCGCGCCGGCCGACGCCATCGCCGTGCCCGGCCTGCGCGCCCGCCTGGGCGCGATGGGCGATCAGTTTCACGGTCGCGCCAGCGCGCACATGCGCCTGGTCGGCGTGACCGGCACCAACGGCAAGACCTCCACCGTGCAGTTGCTGGCCCAGGCCTGGCACCTGCTCGGAACGCCCTGCGGCACCATCGGCACGCTCGGCGCCGGCCTCTACGGCGCGGTCGTGCCCAACGGCTTCACCACTCCGCTGGTGTTGCAGACCCACGAGTTGCTGGCGCAGATGCACCAGGCCGGCGCGCGCGCGGTGGCGATGGAAGTCAGCTCGCACGCGCTCGACCAGGGCCGCGTGGACGGTGTGCATTTCGACGTGGGCGTGTTCACCAACCTCACCCGCGACCACCTGGACTACCACGGCGACATGCAGGCCTACGGCGCGGCCAAGGCGCGCTTGTTCGCGTGGCCGGGGTTGCAGGCGGCGGCGATCAACCTGGACGACGAGTTCGGCCGCCAATTGCTGGCGCAACTGCCCAAGGGCGTGCGCGCGGTCGGCCTGAGCTCGCGCGGCCGCGCCGGCGCCGCCCTGCGCGCCGAGGCGCTGCGTCTGGACGGTCGCGGCATCGGCTTCGACCTGGTCGCCGATGGCCGCGCTCATCCGGTCGCCTCGCCGCTGCTGGGCCGCTTCAACGTGGACAACCTACTGGCCGTGGCCGGCGCGCTGTACGCGCTGGGCGAGGCGGCCGAGCGCATCGCCGCGGTGCTGTCGCAGTTGCAGCCGATCCCCGGGCGCATGAACCGCCTGGGCGGCGACGGCGCGCGCCCGCTGGTGGTGATCGATTACTCGCACACCCCCGACGCGCTGGAGCAGGCATTGGCCTCGCTGCGCGCCCATGCCGCCGCGCACCTGGTGTGCGTGTTCGGCTGCGGCGGCGAGCGCGACCGCGGCAAGCGCCCGCAGATGGCCGCCATCGCCGAGCACGGCGCCGACCTGGTCATCGTCACCGACGACAATCCGCGCGGCGAAGACGGCGATGCCATCGTCGCCGACATCCTCCAGGGCTTCCGCGACCCGCAGCGGGCGCTGGTGCTGCGCGACCGCCGCGCCGCGATCGAGCGCGCCATCGGCGAGGCCGGCCCGGACGACATCGTGCTGGTGGCCGGCAAGGGCCACGAGCCTTACCAGGAAATCCAGGGCGTGCGCCATCCCTTCGACGACACCCAGGTCGCCCGGGCCGCGCTGGAGGGACGGGCATGAAGACGCTGCGTCTGTCCGAGATCGCCCGCGCCACCGGCGGCCGCCTGGCCGGCGCCGATGTGGCCATCGATGCGCTGGCCACCGACACCCGCGCGCTGCCTGCGCAGGGCGCGGCGCTGTTCGTGGCGCTCAAGGGCGAACGCTTCGACGGCCACGACCACGTCGGCCGCCTGGACGGCAGCGCGGTGGCTGCGCTGCTGGTGGCGCGGCCGGTGCCATCGCCGCTGCCCCAGGTGATCGTCGCCGACACCGAGCGCGCCTTGGCCGACCTGGCCGCGCAGGTGCAGGCCGAGCGCGCCGGCAACACCGTGGTCGCCATCACCGGCAGCAACGGCAAGACCAGCGTCAAGGCGCTGACCACCGCGATCCTGGAACGCGTCGGCCGCACCTACGCCACCCCGGGCAATCGCAACAACGAGATCGGCCTGCCGCTGGCGGTGCTGGACGCACCGGAAGACGCGCAGTTCTCGATCTACGAAATGGGCGCCGGCAAGCCGGGCGACATCGCCTACCTGGTGCGGATCGCGCGGCCGCAGGTCGCGCTGGTCAACAACATCGCCCCGGCCCACCTGGAGCGCATGGGCAGCCTGCTCGGCATCGCCGACACCAAGGCCGCCATCTACGACGCGCTGCCGGCCGACGGCACCGCCGCGATCAATGCCGACGATGCTTTCGCGCCGTACTTCGAGCAGCGCGCCGCCGGCCGCCGCCTGCTGCGTTTCGGCCTGGACGCCAGCGCCGAGATCGGCGCGCGCGAGGTCCAACTGACGGCCGAGGGCGCCCGCTTCGTGTTGGTCGCGCCGCAGGGCCAGGCGCGGATCGAACTGTCCCTGGTCGGGCGCCACAACGTCCGCAACGCCCTGGCCGCCGCAGCGCTGGCGCTGGGCGCCGGCGCCACCCTGGCCCAGGTCGCCGAGGGGCTCAACGCCGCACGGCCGGTCGATGGCCGCCTGATCACCCACCGCCTGGACAACGGCGCGGTGTTGATCGACGACAGCTACAACGCCAATCCCGGCTCCACCGCCGCGGCCATCGACACCCTGGCCGAAATGAGCGGGGAGGGCGGCGCGCAGGAAAGCTGGCTGGTGCTGGGGGCGATGCGCGAGATCGGCCAGGAAGAAACCGCGATGCACGCCGAGATCGGCCGCCGCGCCAAGGCCGCCGGCCTGCGCCGGCTGTACGCCCTGGGCGAGCTGCCGGCCGCGGCCGCGGCTGCGTTCGGCGAGGGCGCGCAGGTCTTCGCCAGCCACCAGGCGCTGGCTGCGGCCCTGTCCGGCGAGCTGCGCGCCGGCGTGCGGGTATTGGTGAAAGGTTCGCACAGCAGTGCGATGGACAAGATCGTGACGGCGTTGTTGTCGGCACACCGGCCGGGGGAGGGCACGACGCATGTTGCTTGAATTGACTCGCTGGCTCGAACAGTTGCAAAGCCTGTTCGGCCTGTTCGGTTACCTGACCTTCCGCGGCATCCTCAGCGCGCTGACCGCCTTGGCGCTGTCGCTGTGGTGGGGCCCGGCGGTGATCCGCAAGCTCGGCCAGCTCAAGGGCGGCCAGCCGATCCGCAAGGACGGCCCGCAATCGCATTTCTCCAAGGCCGGAACTCCGACCATGGGCGGCGCGCTGATCCTGTTCACGGTGATGGCGTCGGTGCTGCTGTGGGGCGACCTGCGCAACAAGTACGTGTGGATCGTGCTGCTGGTGATGCTGGCCTTCGGTGCGATCGGCTGGTACGACGACTGGATCAAGATCGTCAAGCGCGATCCCAACGGCCTGAAGTCGCGCTGGAAGTACCTGCTGCAGTCGATCTTCGGCCTGGCCGCGGGCCTGTACCTGTGGCTGTACGCCGACGTGCCGGCGGCGACCACCTTCTACGTGCCGCTGTTCAAGTCGGTGGCGCTGCCGCTGGCCGGCATCAGCTTCGTCGCCATCGCCTACTTCTGGATCGTCGGCTTCTCCAACGCGGTCAACCTGACCGACGGCCTGGACGGCCTGGCGATCATGCCGACCGTGCTGGTGGCCTGCGCGCTGGGCATCTTCGCCTACGCCTCCGGCCACGCTGAGTTCTCCAAGTACCTGCAGATCCCCCAGGTGCCGGGCGCGGGCGAGCTGGTGATCATCTGCGCCGCCATCGCCGGGGCCGGCCTGGGCTTTCTGTGGTTCAACACCTATCCGGCGATGGTGTTCATGGGCGACATCGGCGCGCTGGCGCTGGGCGCGGTGCT
>CBIFVU010000051.1:0-18834 GCA_966185905.1 uncultured Lysobacter sp. | reverse complement strand
CATCGTCCAGGCAGTCCGCCCCGGCGAGTCGCCGGTGGTGGTGTTCAGCCTGGACGGCGGCATCGACGATTACGCCGAGGCCCTGGCGCAGCGCGGCGTGGAAATCGTGGTGCCGGTCAGCGAGTCGCCGGACGGCGGCTTGTCGCTGGATTTCGTCGATCCCGACCGCAACCTGCTGAGCCTGCACCAGGACGCGGGACGGCCGCGGCGGAACTGAGCGCCTGCGATCGGCAGCCGCGCGACCCAAAAGCGAGCAACGCACGCCCCTGCGGGCCGGCCCTTCCCGGGCCGGCCCGCGCAGCCTCGGCGCCCGGGCGTGCGTTCAAGCCTGCGCCAACACGCTCAGAACCACGGCACCGTGGCGCCCCGCTGGCTCAGGCCGTAGCGGGTGAACGCGCCGGCGCTGGGCGCCTGCAATTCGCCGTGGCGGACGAACAAGGGGAACGAAGCTTGTCCGGTGCTGCGGCTGCCGAGCATGACGAAGGGCAACGCAAGCCGCTGTTCGACGTGGGCGGGAATGCGCTCGCGCGCGGCGGCGGCGTCCAGGCCGTGGCGCTTCATCGCGCGGCGGCGAAGGCGCTCGACGTTGCTCTTGGCCTGGACGCGGCTGACCACGCGATGGGGCGCATCGGCCGGCGCGGTGGCGATGGCGCCCGCCCGCACGTGGTCGTGCAGGCCGCGCAGCCACGGCGTGGCCATCAGCGCCGAGAGCGCGGCCTCGGGACCGTGCAGGCGCAGGTGGCTGCCGAGGCTGGGGCGCTTGGCGTCGTGGCCGGGGAAGCTCACGCCGATGTCCTCGCGCCCGAGCTGGACCAGGCCGTGGTGCAGGCGCGCGTACACACCGGCCAGCAACTGCTGCGGCGCCAGTTCCGGGTCGGGGCGCAGGTGGAGGTCGAGGTAGTGGCTGGTCATGGCGTCAGCCCGCTTCGCCGAACACGCCGCCACGGACCAGGGTGGCGACGACGAAGTGCTGCTGTTCGGCCGGCGGCGCCTTGTCCTTGATCATCCAGGCGTCGAGCAGGTTGTAGAAGTCCAGCTTGTCCTTGGGCTGGCGATAGGCGCGACCCTGGGTGGTGACCGAGCCGTAGGGTTCGACCGCGATCGGGCCATTCTCCTCCGCGCCCGGATACCAGGTGTCGATGGTGCGCAGGGCGTTGCCGATCTTCTGCGAGTGGATCGCGGCGATGCCGGCGTCGCCTTCGCCGACGGCGTACAGGGTCTTGCTCTTGTCGCCGCGGCCGCGTTCGAGGATCAGCTCCTGCGAGGGAAACACTTCCTGGCCGGCGCCGATGCGGACATAAGCGGTGACTTGCAGCAGCACATGCGAACGGCCCGACAGGCCGGCCTCGATCGATTCGGCGAGGCTGGCCTGGGAGGGCGCTTCTTCGGCCGGCGCCTGCAAAGACCGCAGGGAGTGGTCGAGCGCCTGGAAGCGCCACTGCGCCTGCGGCCGGCCGTCGCGCAGTTGATCGACCTGGACCTCCACCTGTTCGGCGCCCACGCGGTTGCGCCACAGGAAGCGGCCGTTGGCGAGATTGGCGGCATAACGGCGGGCGAGTTCGATCAGGCCATGCTGTTGGCGATAGGCGGCCACGGTGGCGATGACCTTGTTGCGGTAGGCCGCGTCGTTGCAGGCCGACGGCTCGCCCAGGCCGCCGAGCACGCGCAGGGTGAAGCGGACTTTCAGGGTGTCGGCGTCCAGCGGCAGCGCGGCGACATCCACCGTTTGCAGGTTGGGGTTTTCGATGGCGGCATCGAGCTTGGCCGGGTCCTGGTCCTTGGTCTTGAGCCGGTTGGAAATGGTGCCGCGCACGGATTTCTCGCGGATGCGCACCGGCGCCCAGCCTTCGGCCCGGTCGCGCTGCTCCCAGCGGCCGGCGAAGAACAGCGCGTCGGAGGGATCGAGCTTGCGCTCGAAGGCGAGGACGGAAGCGGTCTTGAGGGTGTCGTTGGCCATGATGGAATTCCTTGTCGTGAGGGGCGTCAGTCGAAGTCGTAATCGGCTTCGGCGTCGCTGGCAGGCGGGCGGTAGTCGTTGCGGCAGCGGTACAGCCCCAGGTCGGGCTGGCTGTCGGCGTACCAGAGCAGGTGCTGGGGCGAAGGCAGGCGGTGCGCGCCGACCCATTCGCCGACCGAGTACAGGCTTTCGACGAAGCGGAACGGCGTGGCGCCGTCGCGGGCGTTGGCAACGCTGCCGGCCGGCAGCAATTCGCCCAGGGCGCCGTAGCCGACCGGGATCGGCACGATCCAGCCGCCGCCGGCGCGGTCGTGGGCCCAGCCAGCGCGTTGCGGGCCGTCTTCGGCGCGGTAGCGCCAGTTGACCCGGGCCAGCGACAGCCAGGCATCCAAGCGCCTGGCCTGCGGTTCGGTGGCTTGGAGTTCGGCCCAGCGCCGGTCGAGCAAATCCTCGCGCGCGACCAAGGCCGAACCGGGCAACAAGCGCATGCGCAGCTTGCGGAATTCGGCGGCGCGGTCTTCCGCGGTACCGCTGAGATCCACCAGGAACGGGCGATGGCGCGAGCGCGTGGGCTGGGCCGAGGGCAGCACGCTGCCGCCGGCGATGCGCAGGCCGTCGAGCCAGTCCGCCACCTGGGCGAGGTCGGCATGGCGGGCATCGGTATCGCTGGCCCAGCGTTGGCTGCGCACCGCCAGGACCAGGCTGAGGTCCAGGTGGATGCGCCCTTCCTCGACGATCGCGGCGGCGGCGCCGTCCTTGCCGACCGGGTTGCGGGTCAGGCGGAAGCTGCGCACGAAGCCGCTGTCGGTGGTCTGCTCCTGGCGGTCGTGGCAGACCACGCCGATGGCCGGGAACGCGAGGTCCAGGCCGGCGGCGCGGGCCTTGCGCTGCAAGGCCCAGGCCAGGCCGAGGAAGGCGGTCATCGAAGGGAAGCCGTGGGTCAGCGGGCTGGACACGGCGTTGGCGTTCTGCACCCGGCGATGCGGCAGGACCAGCAGGTGATCGAAGTCCGGGCAGGCGGTCATCGGCGGCCTCCTGCGCGGCGGCGCAACGGCACGGGCCAGGCGGCTTCGATCAGGGCGTGGCGCGCCCAGTGGGCGTATTCGGCATCGGCCAGACCGACGATGCCGGCATCGCGCAGGTGCTGGTTGAGCCAGTTGGCGTAGCGGCGGGCGACTTCGTCGGGCCAGTCGCCACGATGATAGGCATCGATGAAGTCTTGGTCGGCCTGCGCCTGTGCTTCGTTGCCGACACGCTGGGGCAGCTCGCTGCGCTCGGGGTCGAGCCACAGTCGCTCGCACTGGGGGAGTTCGCAATCGGGGTCGCGAGTCCATCCGGGCGCGAAGCGGTCTTGGATCGATGCGGCGAATACGGCCAGCTGCGAGCCCAGGGCTTCGCCGATGAGGTCGCGCCGATCGCGGGTGTCGGCGGTCCTGGCGGGATTGGAGCGCAGGAAAGCGGCCAGGGCGTTCAACAACTCGCGCACCCCGTCGAAGTGGATGAACCGCTCCAAGGCCGATCCGCGCCGCATCAGGCTGCCCGGCGACTCGCGGGTCCATTTGGGCGGCAGCGAAGCCAGCAAGTAGTTGACGCCGCCGCGCTCGCTGTTGAGCTGGGAGATGTTCTGCGGCTTGGTGCCGCCCAGTTTGCGCGCGACCAAGGCGCTGTAGCTGCGGTACTCGCGGTCGTGCGGCTTGCGCGCGCGGAAGGCCTCGCGCGCGGCCTTGTTGGCCTCGCCGAAGCGCGCATCCTGGATCTGCGCATGCACGGCATGGGCCAGGCTGCTGGAGAACATCGGCTGCAACAGGTGGAACTGATCGTCCTCGGCGGGCTCGTCGCCGACCAGCCAGTAGACCTGTTTGGCCGCTTCGTGCGAGCTCAGTGTCGTTTCGCTGCGCACCAATCCGGCGAAGGCCGCCATCCAGGCCCGGGCGGTGGCCGCTTGCTCATGCAGGGCGGCGGCGAGGTCGGCATCGCCGGCCTGCATCCAGTCCAGCAAGCGCCGGCCATCGACCTCAAGCTTGAGGAACTTGAACACGTCCAGCGCGGCAGCATTGCCGACCACATCCTCGGCGAAATCCTGGCCGAGCGAGTGGCTGCCGATTTCCGGCCGCTCGGGCAGGCGGTCGGGGGCGACATGCAGGCTGCTGCCGCGGGCGTCGGGGTGGGTGGCCTTGAGCACATGGGTCACGGCCTGGATCTGGCCGACCCGGCGGGCGGCGTCGGCCAGCCAAGCGGTGTAGTCGTACTTGGATGCCGTGCCGGCATCCTCGTCCTTGCCCTTCAGCTTGGCCTGGCGCCGGTCTTCTATGAAGGCGGCGATGGCCGAGCGGAAGCGCTCGGAACGGAGCGATCGTTCCGGTGCTTGGGTCATTGGGGAGTCCTTTCGTTCGCCCCCGAAAGGGCGAGGCTATAGAATCCCGCACGGCAGCGAGCCGCCGTGCGGGTGTGGGTTACCTAACCCATCGGCCTACCGTCTTCTCCTGATGGCGCGTTTGGCTGAAAGCACCTGATTTCCTCCTCTGCGTTGGTTGTGGAGTGGTGAAGCCGGGAGCAAACGGCTGTTGCTACAGCCCCAATCCGCTGCAACGGATTGGGGCTTTTTCAGTTTGGGGAAGAAGAATATCAATGTCAAACCACTGCGTGACCTGCTGTAAAACCACTGCTTGATCTGTTTTAATTCCCTCGCTGCGAAGCTGTTTCCACTGCCGCATAGGCAGCTCAGAAAACTGCGTGACCGGCTGTGATTTCTCCCCGCAACGAACTGCCGCGTAGGCAGAAGATCGCAAGAAGGGCATGGACGCCCTTTACTCCCTCTCCTCCGAAAACCCCAGCCACGGGTGGTACTTCCACCTCTCCCCCTTCTTGCTATTGGGCACCTCCACCGTCGCCAGCCGCTCGGCGCAGTCGCGCAGGCTCAGGTCGAGGTCTTCGGCGGCGGTGGTCAGCAGTTCCAGCAGGTCGAACCGGCCCCAGGGCGCCAGGCCCGCGCCGACTGGCACCGATACGTCGCGGCGCAGGCCGCGCTCGATGGGCGCGTACACGCGGCCCTCGTTGCCTCGGGAGGAGTCATCGATGCGGTGCAGGCGCAGGGCGTCGCCGTCCTCGTCCGGCAGGAACACCAAGGTGGTGCTGGGCCGGCCGCCGGCGCGGAAGCGCTGCTGCTGCGGCAGCATGCCGGTCAGCAGCGCCTGCGGGTGCTGCCAGGCGCTGGCGGCGTTGAGGTCGTCGCCTCGCCGCGGCGGCCGCTCGCGCGGCAGCATGCAGTCCGCCAGCCGCGCGTGCTCCAGGTCGGCCAGCCGGCGCTTGGGCTGCAAGGCCTCGGCCGGCCGCGGCCGGATGCGCGGCACGGCGGTCAGGGCCGCGTATTCGTCCAGGTCCAGGAGCTTGCCCAGGCGATGGGCTTGCAAGCGGAACGGATCGTCCACGCTGCCGCCCGCCGACTCGAACCCCGGCCGCAGGAAAATCGGCCCGGGCTGGCCATCGCTGCCGCGCTCGCCGCGGAACTTGCGCAGGTTGGTGTCGAAGATCAGCACATTGGGGCGGGCGCTGGGCGCGGTGCCGGGCTGGGCATCGCGTGGGCCGCGATGGCGCCGCACCCGCCCGGCCAACTGGATCAGCGAGCGCATCGAGGACGGCTCGGTCACGGCCCAGTCCGCGTCCCAGTCGCGGCCGACTTCGCACACCGGGCTGGCCAGCACCACGAACACGTGGTTGGCCTCGGGATGGGCATCCAGCGCGGCGCGCACGCCGGGCACGCGGTACACCGCCCGCCCCTCCTCGCCGCGGCGGTCGAAGGCCTGGTCCAGTTGGGCCTCGATGGCCGAGCGCTGCACTTGCGGGAAACGGGCGTGGTAGACGCACAGGTGGATGCGGGTATCCGGCGGCGCGTCCAGCGCATACAGCGCCTGCGCCACCTCGAACAAGGGCCCGATGTTGGCCATGCGCACCAGCCCGAAGCTGACCCGCTTGGCCGATAACGGATCGGTTTCGGCGTGGTCGCCATGCAGCCGCAGGCAGGCCTCGCGCAGCTCGCGCGCGAACGCGGCGTGCACCTTGGCCGGCTCTGTTTGCTCGATCCGCAGCTCCAGCAACGCGCCGCGCCGCACGGGTCCGACCGTGCGCAAGCGCGCGATGCGCTGATCCACGAACGCCGCGTGTTCGCGGGCGAAAGCCGCGCCATCGCCGCACTGGGCCGTGCGCGTGCCGAACTCGTCCGTCCACAGGCACGGCAGGCCCTCGCGCGCGGCGGTGCCGCCCCGAGGGCCGCGATTGCGCGCGTAGTGCGCCCGGCCGGCGCGATAGGCCAGGAACATGCCCTCCACCAGCGCCGGCGGCAGGGTCGCCGAAGACAGCACCACGCGGGTGCCGAGCAGGCCGGCCCAATGCACCAGGCGAGTCAGGGCCGGCAGATCCTCCAGGCCGTAGTCGTCCAGTTCGTCCAGCACCAGGTCGCTGCTCATCAGCCGCAGCATCGGCGCGATCTGGCGTCCGGCGCGCAGCGACTCGGTGGCCGGGGCCAGATGATCGACCGTGCACACCAGCAAAGGCGCGGCGAGCAAACGGCGGATGTCGCCATCGCGCAGCGCACGCGACAGCAACGGATGGGCGGCGGTGTCGCCTTCGTAGACGACATGGCCGTCCTCCTCGATCAAGGCCTGCGCCGAGCCCGACCCGGCGGCCTCGGCCCGGCGCTGGTGATGCTCGAACAGCAGGCGGCTGCCGGAACCGCCCACCCGCACCGCCAGCTCGTCCTCGCGCAGGCGCAGGTCGCGGCGATAGCTGCGGCCGGTCTGCAAGGTGAGCGTGCGCAAGCCCAGCGCATAGCTGGCGCGCAAGCCTTCGGCCGGATCGGCCAGGGCGTTGAGCAAGCGCGCGTTGGCCAAGGTCTTGCCGCAGCCCGTGGAGGCCATGTTGACGATGAAGGCGCCGCGTTCGCGCGCCGCCTGGCGCAGGGCGGCGGCGGCATCGGCAGCCTTGTCCTGCCAGGCATATCGCGGCTCGGCACTGCGCTTGTTCAAGCCGCGGTGCCGTACCAGCCGCGGCAACTGGCGCTCGAAGCCCGGCAAGGCATGCGCCACCCGGCCAGCGTGGTCGGCCACGCCCAGCAAATGCTCGTCCAGCGGTTGCTTGAGCGCGCCCTCGCGGTCGGTGTTGGCGTACAAGGCGGTGCGCCCCTGCCCCTGCACGCGTTGCGGCGAGTCCCGGTCCAGGCTCGAATAGTGGTGATCGGCCAGCATCAGGCTCAATCGCGCCAGGTGCATGACATAGGGGTTGTCGAGCCAACCGCCGGGACGCTGCTCGCTCAAGGCCGACAAACGCAGGGCCAGCCGCGCCGCACGCTGGCGCCACAACGGCTCGACCACCGGCAGCGCGCCGGCGGGCGTCCAGTAGGGCGCGGCCTGGGCAGGCCCGGCCTCCGACCGCTGCTCGTTCCAATCGTGCGCGACGGCCGCCAGCGGCTGGTCCAGCCAGGCCGGATCGAAGCGCCTGGCGCGGGTGCCCCAGGACGCTTGCCGACCGCGGCCGTCTTCGGCCGGCACCACCGGCAAGCGATGATGGGTGAGCACCAGCCAGCCGACCGCGGCGGCCAAGGGCGGCAGCTGCCGGAACGGATGCGCATCGCCTGGGTCCAGCCCGTCGCGGAGGTAGCGGCCCGGCGCCGTCCAGCAACGCAGATCCTGCTCGCTCGGCGCGGCCATCCGACGCAGCCACTGCGCATCGTCGCCGGCGTCGCCGACGAAGGCCTGGAACATCCGCAGCGACACCCATTCGTGGCGATACAAATTGCCTTCGCTGCGGCGCCCGCGCAGCCGCTCCTGGAAGGCCTGGCTGGCCTTGCCCAGATCGTGCAACAGGCCGGCCAACTGCGCGAGCAGGCCGATGTCCTCGGCGGTGTGCCAGTCGTTTTCCTCGCGCGCCCTCAATACCTCGCGCACGGTGGTGTCGGTGGGCACGGCGCCTTCGCTGTTGAAGCGCGAGGCGTCGCCGACGATCCACAGCAATTGGCTGTGATCGCGGCCACGGATCCAGTGGCAGGCCACCGCCGTGTTGCGGCGCGCGGTCTTGCGCAACAGGCGGCGCAGCGTGTCCAGGCCGGCCTGGGTGATCGGCGTCTGCCAAGTGCGGTCGCCGCGGCGCTCGGCGAACTGGTCCAGGATGCGGCGGGTCTGGACCAGGGCGCGCTTGTCGCACTGGGCGATCAGCAGAACGTTCATGGCCCGGCCGTCTCCCCGGCCGCCATGGCCACGGCCTTGAGCGTATCGATCATGAAATCCAGCGATTCGCTTTGCGCCAACGCGTCCACGCAGGCGCGGCGGAACTCCGTTTCGTCGTCGCCGCGCATGGCCGAGACGAAGGCCTGGGGCAACACGCTGGCATCCTTGACCAAGTCGGCGACATCGAACACCAGCCCGCCGCGGCGGGTCTTGCCATGCAGCACGGCCAAGCCATGCGGCAAGCCCAGGACCCAGGCAGCAGTGGCCGCCAGGCCATAGGCCAGATAGTTGCCATGATCGAGCCAGCGGTTGGCCGGATCGCCGCCGCTGCCGTCTTTGGCGCGGACGAAGGCGCCATAGCCCACCGCCTCGGCGGCCAACTTGAACAAGACCTTGGTCAGCCGGGCTTCCTCGGTCAGCAGGGCCGTGGTGTCAGACGCCAAGGCGATGGCCTCGGCACTGCGCGCGAGGGCGGCGTCCACTCGGCCCAGGTCCGCAGTGAAATCCCCGCCTTGCGCGGCGCGGCGCCGCCATTGTTCGGCGACACGGCGAACGCGCGCCTGCTGCAAAGCCTTGGCCGCAGCCAGCCGCGAAGGCTCGTCGAACCACCACCGCGCCCAGCCTTGCAGGTACTCAGTGGGCCGGTACTCGCTCTGCGGGCTCAGCCACGCCACCGCCTGCTCGGCTTCGGTCGCCGCGAACAACGGCGTGCCGTCGCCGCCGCAGAAGCCCACCAGCACGCCGGCCTTGGCCAACTCGCGCATCGCCGCCTGGGTCAATGAGGTGCCCGTACCCAGCAGAATCGCCGTGGTGTTGGCGATGGGGATGTTCCAGTAGAGCGAACGTCTCCCCGCATCGGTCACATACTCCACCCGACCGCCCTTGACCAGCACCCGGCAATGCTGGAGGTAATAGAGATTGGCGCGCTTG
This sequence comes from uncultured Lysobacter sp., assembly GCA_966185905.1. GTDB lineage: Bacteria > Pseudomonadota > Gammaproteobacteria > Xanthomonadales > Xanthomonadaceae > Lysobacter. The sequence goes on along the minus strand of CBIFVU010000051.1, from coordinate 9,729 downwards.
GAATGGAGGATGGTCTTGAGGTCGGACGGCGCCAGCACTTCCATGAGCCTTCTCTCCGCAGTCCGACCCGGGTGCGCGCGCGCTCGCGACAAGCGAGGGCGGATCGGCGGCCTGCCGACACAGCGCGCGCGGTCTTACCGAGCATCCACGCTTACAGTCGCACAGTCTGAGACGCCGCAGGAAGCCTGCGTTCGCTGGCCGAACCCTGGATCAAACTCCAGCGTCAGGCTCGGAGAAACCCCACGTCAGAAGCGATGGAACCCGGCCAAGAGCCGGACACCCTGCGATGGGTCAAGCCAAAGGGGCGCTCGGCCGTATCGACGGCCAGGGTGCCTGCGCCCGCTCAAACCCACCCCTGATCCACCAGCTCCCGCTTCGCATACGCGTAGTAGATCGGCGCGGCGATCAGGCCGGGGATGCCGAAGGCGGCTTCCATCAGCAACATCGCCAGCAGCAGCTCCCAGGCGCGGGACTGGATCTCTCCGCCGACGATGCGGGCGTTGAGGAAGTACTCCAGCTTGTGGATCAGCACCAGGTACAGCAGCGCAGCGGCGGCGACGTAGACCGAGATCGACAGGCCGGCGATGGTGATCAGGGTGTTGGAGATCAGGTTGCCCACCACCGGCAGCAGGCCGGCGACGAAGGTCGCCACGACCAGGGTCTTGGCCATCGGCAGGTGCACGCCGAACAGGGGCAGCACCACCAGCAGGAACAGGCCGGTGAACAAGGTGTTGAGCAGCGAGATCTTGATCTGCGCGAACACCACCCGGCGGAAGGCGTCGGACAGTTTTCCGGCGCGTTCGAGCAGGGCTTGGCCGAGCGGGCCGAGTTGGCGTCCGGGGGTTTCTTCGTGCAGGGCGATCATCGCGCCCAGCACCATGCCCACCAGCAGGCGGGCGCCGAGTTGCGCGGCTTCGGCGCCGACCAGGCTGAGTTCGCCACGGTGTTCGTCCAGCCAGGCGACGATGGCGCGCTTGAGGTCGCTCAGGTCGTCCGGCAGGTAGGGCTGGGCCCAGGGCGGCACTTGGCTGCGCGATGCGTCGATGATGTCCATCAGCCGCGACAGCAGGGCTTGCTGGCCGCCGGTTTCGGCGCGGAAGAAGGCGATCAGCCCGAGCGTGGCGGCGGTCAGGCAGCCGATGATCAGGATCGCCAGCAGGACCACGGCGAGCAGGCGCGCGCGGCGGCCGCGCACTTTGCGGTCCACCAGCGGTTCGAGCACGTGGATGAGCTGGTACACCAGCAGGCCGGCCAGCAGGGCGCCGAGCAGGCCCAGCTTCAACACCAGGTACAGCGCGCCCAGGGTCAGGACCCAGGCGGCGATGCGGGCGGGCGGCGCGGTCAGGCGTGGCAGGGAAGCGGCGGCGGACATGGGCGGTCGGCGAGGGTGCGGTGCACAGGCCATGCAGTCTGACGTGGGCGGCGCGGCTCCGCCAGCGGCGCTGCGGCCCGGCCCGCGGCGGAGGTGCGGGCGACGGCGAGGCGGCCTGGGCGGAGCTGAAGCCTGCGCGTACGAGGGACGGCGCTGGCGTTGGCGCGGGCCGGACGGTGCGGTACAAGGTCCACGGCGTCTGCGCGCCATCCCCCAAAGAACAGGAGTCGAGTATGGAAGCGAATATCCGGATCGTCGCGATCGCGGCGGTAGTGGCAGTCCTCGCCGGTTGCGGCGTCGGTGGGTCGAGCGCTGGGGACGCTCCCGGTGCGGGTGCGGGTGCGGGTGCTGGTGCGGGCGCGGGTGCGGGCGCTGGTGCGGGCGCAGGCACGAGTGCCAACGAGGCCCTTGGCGCGCTGGCGGCCATGGCCGGCGGTACGATCACCGATCCGGCCAGCGGCGCGACCTGCACCCAGGGCCAGGATGTCCGCATCACGCGCGATGATTTCTCCACCGTCCTGGAAGGCGAGTGCGGCACCGTCACGGTGCTCGCCTCCGGCGGCGCGCTCAACGTGACGCGCGCGCGCGCGATCCGGGTGGAAGGCAGCCGGGTCGCCGTGATCAACGATGAGGTCGCCACGCTGGAGGCGGTCGGTTCGGACAACACCTTCAACATGACCCAGGTCGGCCGCGCGGTCGTCGCCGGCGATCGCAACGTGCTGTTGGGCCGCAACTACGACCGGGTCGAGTTCCAGGGCCGCGACAATTCGGTCAACACCGACAACACGCCGGTGTTGGACGATCGCGGCAGCGGCAACAAAGTGATCTGATCGATGGACGCCGCGCGGGTCGCCGCTCGCCGCGACCCGCGCAGCCTCACACCTTCATCGCGACAGCGGCCCATCGATGCCGCGCTTCTCATAGCGCCCGCAACCGATAGCTGCCATCGGCGATAGCGCAAAAACCAGTTGCGCCATCGCGCGCACTCGCGTTAGCGTCGCCTGCCGATCCGCGCACAACGCGCGCCGCGTCACAGCAAAAGCGCTGCGCCGCATCATTCGCCGGCCCCGGGTTACTCGCATTTCGACCTCGATCCATCGCCATCGAAGATGGGTTATTGCCGTGGCCGAACAGCGCCGGATATGTATCCGCGAAGCGCGCGTGAATGCTGCTCTCGCAATCTTTTCTCCTCCCTCGCACGCAGGCTAGGCTCGGGAACAGACGAGAAAGACGAAGGAGGAACGTCCATGAGTTCGGACGTCGGCGAGTACGGGATTTATCGGCGCGAAGAGCAGCGCTCGGGCCTGAGCGGTTGGGAGGTGGGCATCGGCCGCAATGGCCGCATCGTCGGCCGCGCTTACTTCAGCGATCGCCGCTACGGCGGTTCGCTCAGGGCCCTGGAAGCGGCGCGCGAGTTTCGCGACCTGATCGTCGAGCAGTATCCGCCGGTGCTGCGCGCAACCCTCAACCAGCGCGTGCGCTCGAACAACCGCTCCGGCTTTCCGGGCGTCTACATCGTGCGCAAGCAGGATCGCGTGGTCGGCTACTGCGCCCAGACCAAGCTGCCGGTGGGCAAAGTGCTGCAGCGCTTCTTCGGCTTCGGCCGTTACGGCCCGCAGCGCGCGCTGGCGCTGGCGGTGGAGGAGCGCGCGCGCCAGTTGCTGCAAGTCGACACCCAGGTCGCCCATTCGGCGCATGCGATGGCAGCCCATGGCGGACCGCGCGCGCAGGTGACCTTGCAGGATCTGGCGCCGAGTCCGCCGGAGCGGCGACGCCAGCGCGTGCCGGCGCCGCCGTTGCCGCATGTGCCCGACGATCTGCGCGAGCGCATCGCCCGCCAGCGCCGCAGCGGCGACCGGCTGAAATGGATCTATCGCTTCCGCAGTTCATGGTCCACTGAGGGCTGGCGGGTGGTGATCCGCCGCAACGGCAGGGTGCTGATCGTGCGCACCTTCATGGATGCCGCGCATGGCGGCTGGGACCGTTCGCTCAATCGCGCCATCCAGTATCGCGATTCGGTCGCCAGCGACCTGGGCCTGGCCAGCGCCGAGGCTGGCGACGCGCCGTCCCACGCCATCGAGCCGCACGACCGCTTGCACGGTTGAGCGGCGACGGCCGGCCGCCTTGGCCGGCCGTGCCGGGTCGGAATCTGCGCGCCGCGCGATGCGCTGCGGCCGAGGGGCCGACCTCGCCTCGACTTGATCGCATCCGGCGCTGTCGTGCCCGGCGCAAGGCCAGGGCGATAGCGTTCTGGCGCGCGATGCGATGGGCCTCGCCGCAGCGAGGCCGCACGATGCGGCCCGACCGGAAACGCTGCGAGCGCAGGTGCGATGCGTGTCGTGATCGCGTTCGCTGTCAGGCGCGTCCTGCTCTCGGCGGCAGGCCGCTGCGGGGCGGCGGCGCGGTCGATTCCTCCGCGGCCGTCGGTGGTTCGCCGCCGCGAGCTCGATGCGATGCCGACGGCGGCGGGGTTGCACGCCATCTGCCGCGATCCATCGTCGCGCCCTACGGCTTCGCCGGCCACGAAGCTCGACGTCGACAACGCAAAGCCACTGGTCATGACCGGCTCGATGCCACGCGCAGAGCGGCCACTGCGCGCGCGACGTCCGGCCCGCGCCCAGGCATCGCGCAACCCAAAGCGGTGCGCCCGCGCACGGACAACGCGGCGCGCCGGTCAAGCCAGGTTTCCTGCGTCGGCCGACCGCGAGCGCAGGGCTCGGGCAATGCCGCACGCCGGACCAGACCACACCCCGACATCGATTGCGAACGCACCGCATCCCAACCAAAACACCGAAAAAACCGCGTGCGCTTCGACACACCCGGCCCCGCACAACCTGCGGATCGAGTGCGATCGCGGCCGATTCGGGTAGTTTTTCGGGGTTGGCAACGCCACAACCCTCTGCCCACACTATGACCACTATCGATTGGCTCGGACGCCAAAAGAAAAGAGCATGGGAATGCGTGCATGAGGTATGTCGTTGCCGACGATCAGCCCGCCATGGCCCTGATGATCGCGCGGTTGCTGGAAAGATTGAGGAACAACGCCGATGAACCGATCGACACGGTGCATGGCAGCCGCGCGCTGTTCGGATTGCTCGAACAGATGCCGGCCCTGCCGGCGCTGGTGGTGCTCGACCTGTCGTTGCCGGGCCTGAAGCGGCTGCGCTTGCTGCGGCTGCTGCGCGAGCGCCATCCGCGCGCGATGGTGCTGGCCTACACCGACGATCCCAGCCCGTTCCTGGCGATGGACGCGATCCGGATCGGCGTGCAGGGCTACGTGCGCAAGCACAGCACGGTGGCGACGCTGGTGCGAGCGGTGCGTGCCTTGCAGAAGGGTCGCGGCTTCCACGATCCGCGCATCGGCCTGGAGCAGGTGCAGTCCCACCCGTGGATGCGGCTGACGCCGCGCCAGCGCGAGATCTGCCTGCTGCTGTACCAGCACGGTTCGGTACGGCGCACGGCCGAGGCCGAGGGCAAGGACTACGACACGATCTGGAACCATTGGGCCAACGCGCGCCGGCGCCTGGGCATCCGGCGCGAGGCCGAGCTGGCCAAGTATTTCCACGTCAACGGGCTGATGTACCTGGTCGATGATTGAGGCGGCGGGATCCTCGCCAGCAAGGCCCGGACGCGGCCCGGGAGCGCGCTGGCCGGGGCAAGACGCTCGCGGCGCCGGGTATGGCGCCACGGCACGGCGCGATGTGGCGATGGAGCGCGCTGGCTCGTCCGGCGGTGAGGTGCCGCCATGAGACGAGGCGGTGGCGATGATGGATTCGGCCAATGTCGCGCGCGGCGACTAATCCGGCTCCGTGGCGGCGCCCAAGCCGGTCGTCTCGGACGCTGCATCGTCCCTGGCCTGCGCCGCCTCGAACGCCGCCAAGTCGCGCTCCAGCCGCCACTGCAGGCGCGCTTTGGCATGGCGCTGCAACCAGTCGCGGCACCCGCCGCTGGCTTCATCCGCTACGGCCTGGCCCGCGCAGGCCGCAACGGGCGTGCCGCCCACGGCGTCGCGCCACAGGCTCGCGCCGGGCAGGAAGGCATGTTCCAGGCTGTCGCGCGCGGCGCGCTTGAGGTCGAGGTAGCCCCAGCCCTGCTCTTGCACCGCGCGGCGGAACTCGTCGCTCAGATCGCTGCGCAGTACCCCGGCATCGTCGGTGGACAGCACCACCGGCACGCCGGCCTGCCGGTACAGGCTCAGCGGATGCTCGCGCCCGCGCAGGCCGAGGATGGCGGCATTGCTGCCGAGGTTGATCTCCACCGCAATGCCTTCGCCGGCCATGCGCCGCAGCAGGCCGGCGGCATCGGCCTCGTGCGCCAGCGCGGCGCCGTGGCCGATGCGCCGCGCACCGGCGATCTCGATCGCGTCGCCGATGTGATGGCGCAGGTCGCGCGGCGGCACCAGGCCCAGGCGCAGTTCGCCGGCGTGCAGCGACAGCGGCACGCTGGGATGGCGCGCGCGCAGGAAGGCGAGCATGCGCATGTGCAGGCGGTAGTCGCGCCGCGCCAGCGGGTGGTGCTCGGGCCCGACCAGGTTGACCGCGACCACGCGCGGGTCGGCCTCGGCCAGGGCGAAGGCATACGCCATCGACGCGAACACCCGCGCCGGCACGTAGTGGCGCGCGGCGGGCGCTTGGTATCGCACTTCGACTGCGCAGGCCGGCGGCGGCGCGGCGGCGGCGCAGCCGGACTCGGCACGGGCCAGGGCCTCGTCGCGGTCGAGTTGGGCGCGCGCCTGCGCCACGGCCTCGGGCAGGAGCGGCGCCAGCCGCGCCGCCAGCGCCGGCAGATCGCTGCCGTCCAGCTCATCGGCGCCGGCCGGGTCCAGCACGGCGGCGCCGGCGCGCGGCGCATACATCAGTTCCAGATAGCTCACCGATTCGGCCGCGGCGCCTTCGCGCACGGCCGCCAGGGCGTGGCCGGCGTTGCCGGCGAAGGCAGCGCCGAACCGGCCGAAGGTAGCGAAGAAACGCGCCGGCTGGGGTCCGTCGATGCTCGGCGTGTCGTGGTCGCGCATGGACAAGGCATCGACCAGGCGTGCATGCAGGCCCGGATCGCGCGCGTCCAGGCCGCGCGCCGGCACCTGCGCGGGCGGCTGGCAAGGCGGCGGCGACAGGCGCAAGGCCTGGGTGTCCACGCACAGGCCGTCGCGGTCGGCCCAGCGCAGATAGTCCTCGGCGTAGACCGCGCCGCTGAGGTGGTTGTGCAGGTCGCCGCCCTTGGGCATGGCGTGCACGAACAGGCGCAGCCGCGCCGGGTCGTCGGCGATGCGGCGCAGGCGCTCGTCGGTGCGGCGCTCGGCGAGGCGATCGTTGGCGCCGTATCCGGCAGGCCCGGCTTCGCGCGCGCCGGCGGCCTGTGCCCCGGCCAGCCCCAGTGCGATCCACGCCCATGCCCATCGCTGTCTTGTCGCTCGTGCCATGCCGCCTCTTTGCAAGACTGTCCGCCCGGCCGCCGGCGGGGATGCGCGGCGCTGGCGTGCAGTGTGCCTCGGGGACGCGGCGGTTGCCGCACATTCGCGCTTTCAGCGGCGGATATGGAAGCCGGGATGCTCGTTGAGCGTGCCGTCCGGCTCCAGCACCGCGTGGCGGTCGCTTTCCGGGTGGAACACCACCGGCACCGGCTCGCGGAACAGCGGCCTGCGCACGAAGCGCAGTTCCCAGCGGAAGAATTCCAGGGTCTGCAGCGTGTCCAGCTGTTCCCGGGTCAGGCCCTTGCGCAGCTCGGCGGCGTTGGGCCTGGCCTGGGTGCGGCGGTCGGGATCGGCCATGGTGCGGACTCCGTGGCGACGCGGCCTGGGCCGCTCCGGCGGGCAGGATAGCCCGGCGGCGGCGTTGCGGAAGTGGCTTGGGTTGGGGATTCGGGATTCGGGATTCGGGATTCGGGATTGGGGATTGGGGATTCGGCGGTGGAGCGCGGCGCGCGTCACGCCGGGTCCATCGCCCGCAGCAGCAGTCGCTCGCCGTGCAGGCGATAGTCGAAACCCGCGCCCTCGCCGGCCAGGAACTCCCACACCGGGCGCAGCACCGCCTCGGCCTTCAGCAGCGCCTCCTGGAACTCGGCTTGCGGCTCCGACAGCCAGGTGATCGCGCCGCCGGCGCCGAAGACGGCGGTGCGGCCGTCGTAGCTCAGGCTGCGGATGCCGATGTTCAGGTCGGCCACGCGGCCGTAGCCCAGGTAGCCGATGGAACCGCAGTAGACGCCGCGCGCGCTGCGCTCCAGGCGGTCGATGATGGCCAGGGTGCGGCGCTTGGGCGCGCCGCTGATGGAGCCGCCGGGAAAGCTGGCGCGCACCAGGTCGATCAGCCCGCGGTCGGCGCGCAACCGCGCCTGCACCGTGCTGACCATCTGGTGCACGGTGCGGTAGCTCTCGATCGCGCGCAGTTGCGGCACGCTGACGCTGCCGGGCTCGGCCACCCGGTGCAGGTCGTTGCGCATCAGGTCCACGATCATCAGGTTCTCGGCGCCGTCCTTGGGCGAGTCGGCCAGCCACTGCGCGTACTGCGCGTCCAGCGCCGGATCGGCGGCGCGGCGAACCGTGCCCTTGATCGGCTTGGCCTGGATGGCGCCGCTGCGGTCCACGCGCAGGAAGCGTTCGGGCGAGGTGCTGAGCACGCGTTGCGCGCCGCTGCGCAGATAGGCGCCGAACGGCGCGGCATTGCCGCGGCGCATGCGCCGGTACAGCGCATAGGCGTCCAGATCGGCGTCGAAGCGGAAACGGTTGGTCAGGCAGACCTGGTAAGACTCGCCTTCGACGATGGCGTGGCGGCACTGCGCGATGGCGTCCAGGTAGGCGGCTTCGTCGTGGTCCAGGCGCACCTCCAGCTCGCGTCGCGGCGCGGGCGCGGCCGGCGGCGGGGGCGGCGGTGCGCGGCCGGCGGCGGCGGCGGTCGCCTCCAGCCACGCCTGGGCCGGACGCTCGTGGCCAGGTTCGGCCAGGGCCAGCGCCCAGGCGCGGCCACGGCCATGGTCGAAGGCCAGGAACCGGCGCACGCGCAGCCACAAGGCATCCGGCGTGGCCGCCGTCGCGCCGCCGCGCTCGGCGTCGAACAAGGCCTTGGCTTCGTAACCGAACCACCCCACCCAGCCGCCACGGAAGTCGAACGGCAAGTCAGCGCAGGCATTGGCGTCATCGCCGCATTCGATCCGCACCGCGGCCAGTTCGCGCCCCATCGCCGCCAGCAAGGCCTGGCCCCGCGACAGCGCAGCATCGTCCTCGGCCAGGCGCCAGGTGCGCACCTGGTCGGCATCGACTGCGCCCATGAAGGAATACCCGGGGCCCTGACCGTCGGCGATCTGGCTGTCCAGCCAGAACGCGTGCTCCTGTGCGGCGTACAGGGCGGTGAACACCGCCTCCGGATCGAGGCCGTCGGGCAGGGCGCGCAGCAGCAGTCGCAACGGCTCGCTGCCCGGGCCACCGTCGGTGCTGGCCGCCGCGGCGACGGACGCCGGCCGGCCGGCCGGCCCAAATGGCGGCACCGCAGCGGCACGCGCGGCTGGCGGCGCGACCTGCTCCGGCCGCGGCGGCGGCGCGCTCACTGCGATCGCCACCCGCCCCCGCTCGGCATGGGCCAGGTCGCGGAAATTGGCGACCAAGCCCAGGCCATGCTCGCTCAGCACCGATTCGGGATGGAACTGCACGCCCCACTGCGGCCGGTGGCGATGGCGCAGCGCCATCAGCACGCCGTCCTCGCTGAAGGCGGTCGCCTCCAGCGCCGGCGGCAGCGGCGTGGCCACGGCCAGGGAGTGATAGCGCACCGCCTGCAGCGGCGAAGGCAGGCCAGCGAACAGGTCCCGGCCGTGGTGCCGGACCGGACCGGCGAGGCCGTGGCGCGGTTCGGGCGCGTGCACGATGCGCGCGCCGGCCGCGTGGGCGATGCCTTGGAAACCCAGGCATACGCCGAGCACCGGCAGCCGGCTTTCGGCGATGGCCTGCCGGGAGACGTGAAAGTCGGCCGGATGGACCACGCTGCCCGGGCCCGGCGAGATCACCACGCAGTCGAAGCCGCGCTCGCGCAGGTCTTCCCAGGCGAACTGGTCGTTGCGCACCACGGTGGGCGCCTGACCGAAGGCGCGGCCCACCAGGTCGGCGAGATTCCAGGTAAAGGAGTCGTAGTTGTCGATCAGCAGGCAGCGCATGGCCCGCACATTGTCTTACAACCGCGCCCTGCTGCCGCGCGAGCGTCGGCAGCGGTGAGGCAGGTCGCGGACACGATCCGCTGGCTGGGCCGGGCGGGGTCGGAGCAGAGCCGGGGGTCGCGGCTTGCGCCGCTCCTACAGGCGGGGCGGCGGCTCGGTTCATCGCTTTTTCCGGAGGTTGGGCCGGGGGCTGGAGTGGGGCTGGAATCGCGGCCCGGGGT